>NZ_JBJURJ010000015.1:0-219411 GCF_046098205.1 Paenibacillus mesotrionivorans
CGTTTATTTGCTCCCGCGCCACGTGCTCCGACCCTGCTAAACCGGAGGGCTTGACAAAAACGTTCATAGCAACGAATCTGAGCAACGCTATTTGACTATATGCAGGCAAAATATAAATCTAACGAATCTCAGACACACTATTTGTCCGAATTGGCGCCGAAATGCGTTCTAGCAGGCAAATAGCGTGTTATAGATTCGTTAGATTTTTTAGCATGCCCGTTTTCGCGAAATAGGGTGGCTGAGCCGGAATGTGGAGGCGCTTCACAAAAAATTGTTTTGACAAGGAGCATTCTTCCAACTTATAATTCCTATATTATAACTAGGTATTATCGGAATGGTGAGGGATGTTTATGGATTGGACAATTGCGTGTCTGGGACTGCTGGTGGGGCTTCTGGTAGGACTAACCGGTGTAGGCGGTGCAGCGCTGCTGACCCCGCTTCTTGTGATGATCGGCATCCATCCTTCCATCGCGGTGGGCACGGATCTGTTTTACAATTCCATCACCAAGCTGTTCGGCACCTTTCAGCATTGGCGGCAGCGCACCGTAAATCTGACGCTGGTCCGTTATCTCGCCATCGGGAGCATTCCCGGTGCTGTTTGCTCTATCATCCTTCTGAAGGTATTTGACAGCTTTTTTCAGGATTCGGAGACCTTTCTGAAACATACCTTAGGTATCGTGCTGATTATCGCCTCCTTGGCCACTCTGTTGAAGCCGCTGTTCAAATTTCGGCAGCCGCCTGCAGATGAAGCGGGGGACGGCCTATCCATTTATCAAGCCAAGCGGAAGCAGGTTGTGGGTATCGGATTCGTCCTGGGTTTTATTGTAGGGATGACCTCCATCGGATCGGGTTCGCTGTTTGCCCTGGCGATGCTGTACCTGTTCCGGATGAAAGCCTCGGAGATTGTGGGCACGGATATCGCCCATGCCTTCCTGCTGGTAACGGTGGCGGGCCTTCTCCACGCTAGCTTCGGCAATGTTGACTTCGTCCTTGCCGGCAATCTGCTAGTAGGCTCCATCCCAGGTGTGCTGGTAGGAAGCCGTCTCTCCGCCAGGATTCCCGCGGTTCCCCTGCGGACAGCTATGGCGGGCATTATTCTGCTGAGCGGTCTCAAAATGATTTAAACCTTTACCCCGACAGGTCTGTGGACCTGCCGGGTTTTTCGCTATTTTCAGAGGAAAGCAGGAGAAGCAGGAATAATATGAGAATAATGCAGGAGTAAAGAAGGAGGGGGAGCCATGAGCAAAACCATTGCTGTGGTAGGGGAGTACCGCGGGAATTCCAAACCTCAAGCGGCGCTGAACGCTGCTCTGAAGGATATACGGGACGGTTTCGGGTATCCGGTGGATTACGAGTGGGTGGACACGGATGAGGTGGAACGGATGGGAGCGGCGCTGCTAAAAGGGTACGCAGGGATATGGAGCGCACCGGGCAGCCCGTTCCGCAGTCTGGAGGGGGCCTTGGCGGCCATTTCCTACGCCAGGCGGAATCAGGTGCCGCATCTGGGGACCTGTGCGGGCTTCCAGCACACCATTCTGGAGTATGCCCGGAATGTGCTGGATATTCCGGAGGCGCAGCATGAGGAGTATAATCCGGAGGCGGATGTCCTGTTTATTACCCGGCTGGCTTGCTCCCTAGCGGGGCAGGACCTGGAGATTCTGCTGGAGGAGGGGACCCTGGCCTTTTCCTGTTATGGGGAAAAGCATGCTACGGAAAGCTACTATTGCAATTTCGGCATCAATCCCGGGTTCCGGGGCAAGCTCGTCCACAGCGGTCTGCGGCTGTCCGGCAAAGACAAGGAGGGGGAGGTGAGGATCGTGGAGCTTCCCGGCCATCCCTTCTTCGCCGCCACCTTGTTTGTCCCGCAAACCCGCTCCACCCGGGAGGCGCCGCATCCGCTGATCCTGCGGTTTGTCCAGGCTTGTATGGGGCAGTAGCAGATAATCGGATGTCTCCCAGGTGAGGACTGGGCGAATTATCACACGGACTGATGATCCGTTATTTTGCCAAAACAAAGGGGTTTGCCTGTTGTGCGGACCTGGTTCCGTTATTTGCTTCTATAAACAGAAAAACCGGCTGTTTTGCCCTCCATAACGGATCGTGAGTCCGTGTGAAGCGGAAAACACCGGTTTTTTGTTAAATAACGGATGCTGTGTCCGTAAATATGGCTCAGCCCGTTAATGGTGCTGGGCAGAAGACCGCTACCATTTGGTCAGCTTGCGTACCAGCGCCGCCAGATCCTCTTCACCGTTGACGAACACCCGCTTCAGCTTATAGGGATGCTGCTTCGGGGTGGTTTTTCCCTGGTCGATGGTGAACGCGTAACGGAAGCCGTTGTCTTTGAGAATCTTCAGTGTCGCATTGTTGTATTGGCCGTAAGGGTAGCAGAACACATCTGCCGTCACTCCCAGTTTTTCCTCAATCTGCTTTCTCGCTTCCATAATTTCGTAGGCCTGCTCCTCAGCGGTCAGCTTGGTCAGGTAAGGATGGGTCATACCATGGGGATGAATGTCCCAGCCGTTGTCCCGCAGATCCGCGGCCTGGTCCCAGTTGATAAAGCGTTTGTCGTCCATGACGCCCGGCGACATGAACAGAGTAGCAGGAAAACCAAGCTTGGAGAGAAGCGGCATTACGGTGCTGTGGTTATCCACGTAGCCGTCGTCAAAGGTCAGGAGCACAGGCTTATCGGGAGCGGCGGCCTGGCCCTCCATAATAGCGGAAAACTCCGCCATGGTTAACGGATGGTAGCCGTTGTCCGCCAAATATTGCATCTGTTCGGTAAATTTCGTGGGGCTCACCACTGCGGTGCTGCCCGGCATTACCTGAACACTGTGGTAATAAAGCACTGGAATGGAGACGGTCTTTTGGCTGCCGGCCCCGCTGTTATAGACAGAGGCGGTGACGCTGGGCGCAGCCGCATCGGAAGCAGCCGGCAGCGGGGAGGAAGATGGGGGAGCAGGGGAATCAAAGCTTGCGGTCAAATCCGGTATGGCGGAGCCTTCTGCAGAAGCAGCGGCCGAAGGTGGAGCAGCCGTTCCGGCACCGGCATGGGAAGTGACAGACACAGAGGGAGAGGGTGTCTCCAACTGGGAAACAGGCTCCGTAGACGCAGTGTCTACATCCGCCGGGGATGCCGTTGCCGGAAGCTCCGATTCCACCACCTGGGCCAAGGCAGGCTCGAAGGGTTTATCTCCAAAATCGAACAAAATTGGAACGGCCACCGCTGCCAGAAGCAAGCAGATGGCACCCACATACACAGCTGCGCGTTGACTCAATTTCATAGCAAGCACCTCCATAAAAGGGTAACGTGCCTAGAGTCTATCTTATTGTTTCAGGGTGCCCGCGGCTTCTCCGGGTACCGTCCAGCCGGTTACAACGGTTTCGTACATACGAAGTGCCTCTTTACCCGTTGGGGTAAGGTCATAAGTGCCACGGTTTACCCGCTGGTACCATCCGTAATAATTTTTTTGGAGGATGGAGGTGATCTTGGGGCTGCCCGTCAGCTCCCGCAGGCGCGCTGTGGTTAACGGACCGTGGGTTTCCATCGCCAGCGCACAGCGCAGGGCGGTTTCCCGGTATCCGGTAACCAGCTTCTGCCGGGTGCTGCCCCCTACGTTGTAGTCGGCGGAGCGCTGGCGGAATTCCGCCACCAGGCTGGCGGTGCGGCGGGCCATCCGCTTGGGGGTGTACGGCTCCGGATCGCATTGAATATGTACGGCGGGTTTTTTCGTTTTGTAGAAGCGGACGGTGAGCAACCCTACTCCGATCCGCCTGCACAGCCGGATAATATCATTCCAGGCCAAGCCGTGGGGAGCGCGTCCTGACGGGTTCATTTCTACGGCCAGATACACACGCTCGGAGGTGCGCAGCCGGTCCAGTCCCTGGATAAGAAGAGGCAGGTTGAAGGTACGCTTCAGCTCCACAATGACTGGGTCCTCGCCGCTTTTTAGCGCCACCAGATCGCAATGCTTTACCTCACCCCTGACCTCATAGCCATTGGCCTCAAAAAAGTGCTTCACGGGTGCATATAGCTCCGTTTCATGTTGAATGGGCATGCTGTTATTTTCCTCCTGAAACACTTTACTCGGCAGGCGTGCTGCGCTTATCAGCGGTGGATTCCGTTTGACTTCGGGGAAGCGGCGGACGGGGCGGACGGTTCACGGAACCCGCGGTCCGTCACATAATTCTCCACACTCCAAATGCCCTTGCCCCCGGCCTGTGCCTCCGCCGCGGCACTGCGGAAATCCTCCACATACTTCACGTCCGGCGGAAACACCGCCACACGGGCCAGCCCTTCCTCCAGCAGCAGCCGGTTCACCAGCTTATCGTCCAGCCATACATAATAGAGAGAGCGTCCGTACGCGTCCTTCGCCGAGATATCCCGCTCCAGCCGCACCTCTTTACCGGTGAGCAGCTTCCGGGTGAACGCCGCTGCTTCAAGACCGAAGGGCTGGGGCTCCTGAAGCCCCGGCTTGCGGATCTCCGGCGTATCCACCAGAATCATCCGGACGGTTTCCTTGCGGCTGCCGATGGCCACCTCGATGGTGTCCCCATCGATGGTTCTGGTAACGGACGCCTCAACGGTCCCGCCGATCCCGGGAGAGGTGGTTCCGGCGGAAGGGGGTGCCCCCTGTCCGTTCGTGCAGGCAGCCAGGAGCAGGCAAATGATCCATCCCCATTTTTTCATGCGGGCCTTCTCCTGATTGTTTAATGGTTATGAAATCTTATAGCAGCCAAATGTCCAAAATGAATGGAAATGCTGCTGTATCCTGTATTTACCCCTAACCATGGGAATCTTAATCCATTCCCTTTACAATTCCACAAGACTTGGGATTTTTCCTGCAAGCCCTTTGGGCCTATGGAAAATAGAGGCAGGCGGAAACCGCCCCGAACATGGTATAGTGAAAGGGAGGAATAGAGAGTAACCGCCAGAAGCTTATGCTATATTTTATGCTCGCGGCGGACAAGGTTATGAATGCTTCCGGTGAAAAGGACGATGGTATGGTATGGCAGCGGTATATGCTGTTCTACCCGATAGATTAGAGGTACGCCTTCAGGGCGGAGAGCGGAACAGTGTTCCGCCTTCGCTGGCAGGCTGCACCGCGTAACATGAGGAGGGAACCGCGCTTGTTTCAACGGGACTATATTCTTCGCATGATCGAGCAACTGTCCCAGGTGATGGCCCGGCTCCTGCTGCTTAAATCCCTGGAGGAGCGCCAGGAGGCTCTGCTCCTGCTTGAAGAATTCTATGGCAAGCTCCGCCTGCCCCCGGCCAGGCTGCTCCTGCGTATGTCCGATTCCGAGCTGCTCTCTCTGATCAGCACCAACGGCCAGCCTGATCTGGACAAGGCGGTTGGGCTGGGGATGCTGTTGAAGGAGGAGGGCCGGGTCCATGAATCCATGGAGGAATACGGCGAAAGCGGGGAACGTTTCCGCAAGGCGCTGTACCTGTTTCTTTCCGCGGAGCATCTGGGGGCGAATATGCCGGGAGCCGATTGCCGGGACCTGATCAAGGAGACCCGGGAGCTGCTGCGGCCGTACTCCATTCCGGAGCATACGCTGCTTTTGCTGTTGGACTATTACACGGGAGCGGGGCAGTACGCCCTGGCTGAGGATGTATTGTTCGAGCTGCTGGAGCAGGATGTGTCGCTGGCGGGGCGTGAGGCGGGTGAGCGCTTCTACCGTATGCTGCAGGAGGTGCCTGACGAATCGCTGGAGGAAGGCCGCCTGCCCCGCGATGAGGTGGAGCAGGGCCGATCCGATATGGAGCGGATCGCCGCGCGGGCCGGGGAGGCTGCCCCCCGGGCGGATTGAGAGTGCAGGGCGGCGAAATGGACCAGGGGAGGCCCTGGTCTTTTTTTGTGCACAGAACATTCACTGGAAATGGCAGTAAGGATCTGCCGTCCCGTTAGGACTGAAAACCAATGACCGTCCACTCGTCGACATAACTCCAAAAATCAATATGATATTTGGGCTGCCGTTTAGCAGACCAGAATACACCCTCATTTTCTCCGCAGTTGGCGGCATCAATGACGATATACGAGCCCATTCCGTTGGTAAAAAAACCAAAGGATGCGGTCAGGTCAAGCTGCAGCGGCTCCTTAAGCTCCTCAAGAATACTCCATTCCAGGTCATCGTCTCCCAGATATGTAACGGATTCAAAGGGAACAAGCCCCATTGATTCGCTGGCGTAATAATAAAAACCGTTATGTACATGCCCATAAAAATGTCGGAGGGAACGGGGAAGCTTGTCCCAGTGCTTCTCCAGCTCGCTGTTATTCATATCGTCTTGGGGATTTCGGCCTTCATAATAAAAAATTCCGCCGTCAGGATTGCGGATGGTATACAAAACCGAATAAACATTCCCGCATTCCAGCAGCTCAACTTCCTCCAGATAATCAGCCAGATAGGAAATTGTATTCCGCAGCTCAGTGGCCACACTATTCTTCCATACCTTCAATATCGCTTCTTTTCGCTTGTTTGTATTCGCCTCCTTGAATATGTCACGCCACACATCAGGTATGAGAGCTGCCTCAATATCAGTTAATTCCTTGCTTGAAACCATACGAACCCCGGGATTGTATTCTCTTAGATAACTCAGTTTTTCTTCCATAGTTTAATCATCTCCATAAAAAGGAATAAACAGGCAGGCTCAGTATATCAATAAATGGTTTTACATACCAGGGCTGAAGGTTGGGAAAGGCATTTAGCCAGTGCTCTCTGCGGGAAGAGGGCGCCCTCCTTTTGGACGGAAACGGATGGACAAACCCTGTGTGTAGGTTTAATCGTCTGTTATACCATTATTAACACTCTGTTTTATGAAAACGATTAGACAAACTTCTGTAACATTTCGTTCACAAACCCAGCATAAACTTGTGAAAATAGTGTAACATTATCCAATGAAAGCCTTATTATTCGGGATTTTCTGAGATTTCAACCGTATTTTCATTCACAAACGTGTCACCATTCTGTCTCTTTTCCTTTTGGCAAAATAGGTGTATGATTTGGTTATAGAAATTGCTGTTATATAAATTACTTAAATCTGTTTTATTCGGAGGGAATGTTGATCATGAAACAATGGGAAGGATTCCAAGGCGGCGCATGGGAAAAGGAAATTAACGTCAGGGACTTCATTCAACAAAACATCACAGTATACACCGGCGACGACCAATTCCTCGCACCGGCTACGGATGCAACCAACCAATTGTGGAAGCAAGTCATGGAACTCTCCAAGCTGGAGCGTGACAACGGCGGCGTAGTAGATATGGATACCGAAATCGTGTCCACTATCACCTCCCACGGTCCCGGCTACTTGAACAAGGACCTGGAAACAGTTGTCGGCGTTCAAACCGACAAACCTTTCAAGCGGTCCCTGCAGCCTTTCGGCGGTATCCGTATGGCAGAGCAATCCTGTGAATCCTACGGCTACAAAGTAAGCGACGAAATTACCCGGATTTTCACCGAAATCCGTAAAACCCATAACCAAGGCGTATTCGATGCCTATACCGACGAAATGAAGCTGGCCCGTAAGGCCGCCATCATCACCGGTCTTCCCGACGCTTACGGCCGCGGCCGGATCATCGGCGACTACCGCCGCGTTGCTCTTTACGGTATCGATCACCTGATCGCCGAGAAGAAGAAGGACCTGTCCAACACCGGCCTGCGCACCATGAGCGATGACATCATCCGCCTGCGCGAAGAGCTGAACGAACAAATCCGGGCTCTGAACGAATTGAAGAAGCTGGGCAAGGCTTATGGCTTCGACCTGTCTCAACCGGCACAAACTGCGAAGGAAGCTTTCCAATGGCTGTACCTGGGTTACCTGGCCGCCATCAAGGAACAAAACGGCGCTGCCATGAGCTTGGGCCGCACCTCTACCTTCCTGGACATCTACGTAGAACGCGACCTGAAGGCAGGCGTTTTGAACGAACAACAAGCACAAGAATTGGTTGACCACTTTGTTATGAAGCTGCGTCTGGTGAAATTTGCACGGACTCCGGAATACAACGAGCTGTTCAGCGGTGACCCCACTTGGGTAACCGAATCTATCGGCGGTGTAGGCCTGGATGGCCGTCCGCTGGTAACCAAGAGCTCCTTCCGCTTCCTGCACACTCTCGACAACCTGGGCCCGTCCCCGGAGCCGAACCTGACTGTGCTCTGGTCCAACCATCTGCCGGAAGGTTTCAAGGACTACTGTGCCAAGATGTCCATCAAAACCAGCGCTATCCAGTATGAGTCCGATGATCTCATGCGCAACGAGTTCGGCGACGACTATGCCATCGCCTGCTGTGTATCCGCCATGCGCGTCGGCAAACAAATGCAATTCTTCGGCGCCCGCGCCAACCTGGCCAAGGCTCTCCTGTACGCCATCAACGGCGGTGTGGACGAAAAGCTGAAGATTCAAGTCGGCCCGACCTTTGCTCCCATCAAATCCGAATATCTGGACTTCGACGAAGTCATGAAAAAATTCGATTCTATGATGGAATGGCTGGCTGAGCTGTACATCAATACCCTGAACTGCATCCACTACATGCATGACAAATACAGCTACGAGCGCATCGAAATGGCTCTGCATGACACCCATATCCTGCGCACCATGGCTACCGGTATCGCCGGTTTGTCCGTAGCGGCTGACTCCCTGTCCGCCATCAAGTACGGCAAGGTCAAGACCATCCGCGACGAAAACGGCCTGGTAGTAGACTTCACCATCGAAGGCGAGTTCCCGAAATACGGCAACAACGACGACCGTGTGGACCAACTGGCTGTACAACTGGTAGAATCCTTCATGACCAAGCTGCGCAAGCACAAGACCTACCGGGATTCCGTACACTCCATGTCCATTCTGACCATCACCTCCAACGTGGTGTATGGCAAGAAGACCGGTAACACTCCGGACGGACGCCGTGCCGGCGAACCGTTCGCACCGGGCGCCAATCCGATGCACGGCCGCGACGAGAAGGGCGCATTGGCTTCCTTGTCCTCCGTGTCCAAGATTCCGTACCAATATTCCGTGGACGGTATCTCCAACACCTTCTCCATTGTGCCGCATGCACTGGGCAAGGATGATCATTCCCAAATCAAGAACCTGGTTGCCATCCTGGACGGTTATGCCTCCAAACATGGTCACCACTTGAATATCAACGTGTTCAACCGCGAAACTTTGATGGACGCCATGGAGCATCCGGAAAAGTACCCGCAGCTGACCATCCGGGTATCCGGCTATGCCGTTAACTTCATCAAGCTGACCCGCGAGCAGCAAGCAGACGTTATCCACCGGACCTTCCACGCTACCATGTAAGGTAGGCAGCCTGTCTTCCGGGACTTGGTAAACAAGTCCCGGAGACGGCAGTCCGGCTTGTATAGAGCGATTCCCCATACAGATAGAAGCCTGCGCATACGCAGGCTTTTGCCTGTTATAGATTGTGACTATTTTCACAATAGATGAGTAAAGGAAGATGCCGGTTGACAAAGCAAATCTCGGTTTGTATTGGAAGCTCCTGCCACCTGAAGGGTGCTTATCGCCTGATTGAAGAGCTGCGCCAATTGATCGCCAGCCGCGGCTTGCTGGAGCAAGTGGAATTGAAAGCGAATTTTTGCGCTGGCCGCTGCCAGCATGCCGTGTCCGTCCAGGTGGACGGCAAACCCTGCATCGAGGTTAATGAAGAAGGCATCGGGCAATTCCTGAAGGAAGTGCTGGAGGAGAGAATATAACCATGGGACTGCTTCATTTCCAGGCCGCCAACTGCAAGAATTGCTACCGGTGCATCCGTACTTGCCCGGTCAAAGCCATTGAATTCAAAGACAACCAGGCCCGTATTGTGGCCGAGGAGTGTATTTTTTGCTGCAGATGTATGAAGGAATGCCCGCAGAACGCCAAGACGGTGGAATCCGATGCTGGCAAGGTGCTGCGGATGCTTCAGTCCGGTGCTGAGGTGATTGTGAGCCTGGCGCCTTCCTTCGCCGGATTTACCCCGGACCCCCATGGATATATCCGGCGGCTGTACCGGGCCGGCTTCTCCCAGGTGCGGGAAACGGCGGAGGCCGCAGAGGAAATTTCCCGCTGTTATGAGGAGGAATTTCAGCGCAAGGGGCGGCTTATCACTACGGCTTGCCCGGTGGTCGTGGAATATATCGAGAAGTATAGCCCCCAGTGGGTTCCCTATCTGGCAGAGGCGGATTCCCCGTTGATGGCCCATGCCAAGTGGATCAAGGAGCGGTATCCCCAGGCAAAGGTGGTATTCGTAGGGCCGTGTTATGCCAAAAAAACCGAGGCGGACCAACAGCCCGGTTATGTGGATGCCGTGCTCACCTTCGAAGAGGTGGAGTGGCTGCCCCTGCTGGCGGTGGAGGAGGAAGGTTTTGCTGAGGGGGTACCTACAACCGCTGCTGCTGAAACGGCTGCCGCCGCTCAAGCTCCTTTAATGGAAGCGCGGCTGTATCCCATTGATGGCGGCGTTGTGGAAACCACCTTTAAATCCGGCAACGGCCATCCCGCCTCCACCCGCCTCAGGGCGGTGTCCGGCATCGAGAACTGCCGCAAGCTCCTGTCCTCCCTGAAGGAGCTGCCGGAGGGTTATTTCCTGGAGATGAACGCCTGCGAGGGCGGCTGCATTAACGGCCCCGCCGCGGGCAGTCACATCCATCCGCTGCTGAAGCAGGACCGGATCCTTGCCTACCGGCAGAACCCGGCTCCCCAAGGCCCTGCACTGCCTATGGCAAACAAGGAAATGGTCCGCCGCACCTTTCGCGACCGGAGTAAGGCTCCTGTCCGCTATTCTAAGGAGGCGATCCGCGACATTCTCCGGAAGCTGGGCAAGGAGCGGCGGGAGGATGAGCTGAACTGCGGCGCCTGCGGCTACGACACCTGCAAGGACAAGGCAGAGGCGGTTCTGGCGGGCAAGGCCGAGCTGTACATGTGTATGCCCTATGCCCAAACCAAAGCGGAGTCCTTTGCCCATGTCCTGCTGGAGAAGACACCCAACGCGGTGATTGCTGTAACGGATCAGCATCTGATCAAGGAAGTGAACGCTGCCGTAGGAATATTTTTCCAGACTGATCCACAGGAGCTGCTGGGCCTTCCCCTGGAGTATCTAATTCCCGCCGAGGAAATAACCCTGTCGCCTCACGAACAGTCACGGAAGAAGCTGTATTTTCCCGAGCTCCGCAAAATCGCCATTGTCTCCGCCGCTTTTGTGCCCGAGCAGCAGCTGTATCTGGTGATCCTTCATGACCTGACCGAGCAGGAGCAGGAGCAGGAAAAGCTGCGGGTGCTGAAGCAGGAAACGGTGGAAATGGCCCAGCGGGTCATTGAGAACCAGATGCGGGTAGCCCAGGAGATCGCCGGCCTTCTGGGAGAAACGACAGCTGAAACCAAGGTGACGCTGACCAAAATGAAGCGGCTTTTGCTGGAGGATTGAGACCATGTCGATGATGGAGCACCGTATCTTTGCCGATGTGGGATTTAGCAGCCTGAATAAGGCGGGGGAGGAGCTGTGCGGCGACAAGGTCCATATTACCCGGACGCCGGATTCGGCGGTAATCGTGCTGGCGGACGGCCTGGGCAGCGGTGTCAAAGCCAACATCCTGGCCACCCTCACCTCCAAAATTGCCGGGGATATGCTGCGGATGGGAAGCGATATCGAGGATGTGGTGGATACCCTGACCCAGACGCTGCCGGTATGCAAGGTCCGCGGTGTGGCGTATTCCACCTTCACCATCTTCCAGGTGTTCGCCGACGGACGGGCATACCTTGTGGAATATGACAATCCCTCCACCTTCTTCTTCCGGCAGGGCAAGCTGGAGGAGCTGTATTACCTGGAGCGGACGGTAAACGGAAAAATGATCAAGGAATCCCGCTTCCGCGTCACCGAGGAGGATACGGTGGTGCTGATCAGCGACGGAGCTGTCCATGCGGGAGTGGGACAGATTCTGAACCTGGGCTGGCAGTGGAGCCATATCGCCGAGCATCTGGGTAAAATCGTGCCGGAAACCGCCTCCACCCGGGCGGTGGCCCGGCAGCTGGCGGAGGCCTGCGAGGCGTTGTACTGCGGCAAACCCGGCGATGACACCACGGCGGTGGCGGTGCGCTTCCGGATGGCCAGCCCCGTGACGCTGCTGGTGGGACCGCCCAGCAATCCGGAGCTGGACAGCCGGATTGTGCGGGAATGGTTTACCCGTCCCGGGAAAAAGGTGGTTTGCGGCGGAACCTCCGCCACTATCGCCTCCCGGGAGCTGGGTGAGGAGCTGGAGGTGGATTGGTCCTCCGCCTCCGACCCGGATATTCCTCCGGCAGGGAAGCTGGCCGGCGTGGATCTGGTGACGGAAGGGGTGCTGACCCTCCGCAAGGTGCTGGAATATCTGCAGGCCTACAAGGCCGGGGGGACCCTGGACCGGAAAAGCCATGGCGCATCCCGGCTGGCCAGGCTGCTGCTGCGGGAGGCCACGGAGATCCATTTTATTGTCGGTACGGCCATTAACCCGGCGCATCAAAACCCCAATTTTCCCCAGGATCTGAATATCAAGCTGCGGATTGTCAACGATATGATCCGCACGCTGCGGGAATTGGACAAACCCACCTCCATCACCCTATACTAAGATGCCAGGGCGTGTGCAAACCCGCCCATCGTGTCCGGCAACGCCGGAACGGAAAATGATACGGTGAGGATAATAAGCGTGGATACGAATACATTGTATATCTTTGCATGCAGGGAAGAGGAGCTGGACCTGTGCCGTTTGGAGCAGCGTGCGCTGTTCGGCGCTGAAATGGAGGCCGCTGCTTCCCCGGGAGGCTGGCTGGCCTCCTCCTGTTTGATTGAGCCGGGCCGGAGCCCCTTTATCCGGCACCGGCTTTTGGTGCGGAGAGCCGCCACCTCCCTGGAGGAGCTCATCGCCCGCGCAGAGGGCTGGAGCATGGAAGGTAAAACCTTCAAGATCCGCTATGTGCCCACGGCAGAAACTGGCTTTGACTACGACGCCTGCCGGGGGATTGAGCGCCGGGTGGGGGCGGTGATCCGCGGCAAGGCGGAGATGCGCCAGCCTGAGGTGGTGCTGGGCGTTACCTATACCGGCCATGCGGAAGAGGGCTGGCTGCTGGGCGAACTGGCGGATAATCCGGCCATTTGGCTGGCCCACCAGAACAAGCCGCAGAGCTACTCCACCGCCCTCAGCACCCGGGTAGCCCGGCCTCTGGTGAACATCGCCCTTCCTTTTCCCGACGGGGAGCTGGGAGACCGCACTCTGCTGGACCCCTGCTGCGGAATGGGCACGGTGCTGATTGAGGCTTTGTCCATGGGCGTGTCCGCCTCCGGCTCCGATATGAACCCGCTGGCGGTCCAGGGTGCCCGGGTCAATCTGGCTTATTACGGGTATTCCGATGCGGTGAAGTTATGTGACATTGCCCATGCCCAGGGTGCATATGATGCAGTAATTGCCGACCTCCCCTATAATCTGTGCTCGAAGAGCCCGCGGGAGGAGCTGTTGGCAATTCTCCGTCATGCGGCAAGGCTCTCGGAGCGGGTGGTGTTGGTCACCACGGAAGCCGAGGAGCTGGATGGGCTTGTTCACGAAGCATGTCTTCTGGTGGAGGACAGCTGCCGGATTCCCAAAGGAAAGCTGGTCCGCCGGGTTCTGCTGTGCCGCCCGTCCAATAATCACAAGCCCAAAATTTCGTAAAATTCGGTAAACTCTCCTCCCCCGTCTGCATATTTATTAAATACATTCCTAACGCATCCCCAAAATGAAGCGCAGTGTTTGTTCCTTTTGAAAAGTGCGGAATGGGTACACACGGTCATGTCAGCTAACCTTCAAGAAAGTGTCAGGATGCTGCCAAGAGATGCATGAGTGATCGGGAGGAGGGTTACCATGAGTATTTTTAAGAAGATTTCGGATTACCGGGCGGAGAATGAACGCCTTGCGTGGAAAGGGAACTTTGCAGAGTATTACGAACTGGTGAGGAAAAACCCGAAGCTGGCGATGACGGCGCATTCCAGGGTGTTCAACATGATCGCCTCCAAGGGAACCGAGGAGCGGAACGGCCAGATCCGCTACAAGTTTTTTGACAATGATATTTTCGGTTTGGACCGGGCTCTGGAGAAGCTGGTCGAGGAGTATTTCCATTCCTCCGCCAGACGCTTGGATGTCCGGAAGCGGATCCTGCTCTTGATGGGGCCTGTCAGCGGCGGCAAATCCACACTGGTCACCATGCTCAAAAAAGGCCTGGAGGAATACTCCCGTACCGATGACGGAGCAGTGTACGCCATATCCGGCTGTCCCATGCACGAGGAACCCCTGCACCTGATTCCGGGCGAACTGCGGGCGGATGTAGAGAAGGAGCTGGGGATCAAGATTGAAGGCAATCTGTGCCCCTCCTGCCAGATGCGGCTGAAAACCGAATATGCGGGACGCATTGAGGATGTGGTAGTAGAGCGGGTCTTCATCTCCGAGGTGGACCGGGTGGGCGTCGGCACCTTCAGTCCCTCCGACCCCAAGTCCCAGGATATTGCCGATCTGACCGGCAGCATCGATTTTTCCACCATAACCGAATACGGCTCGGAATCCGACCCCCGCGCATACCGTTTTGACGGAGAATTGAACAAGGCCAACCGGGGGCTTATGGAGTTCCAGGAAATGCTCAAGTGCGACGAGAAATTCCTGTGGAACCTGCTCTCCCTGACCCAGGAAGGCAACTTCAAGGCGGGGCGTTTCGCCCTGATCAGTGCAGATGAGCTGATTGTGGCCCACACCAACGAATCCGAGTATAAGGGGTTTATCGCCAACAAGAAGAATGAAGCGCTGCAGTCGCGGATGATTGTGATGCAGATTCCTTATAATCTGAAGGTATCCGAGGAAGAGAAAATCTACGCCAAGCTGATCAAGCAGTCAGACATGAACCATGTCCACATTGCGCCGCACGCCCTGCGTGCCGCCGCCATCTTCTCCATCCTGACACGGCTGAAGGAAACCAAAAAGCAGGGCATGGACCTGGTGAAAAAGATGCGCATGTACGACGGAGAATCCATTGAGGGCTACAAGGAAGCGGACCTCAAGGAAATGCAGAACGAGTATGCCGAGGAGGGCATGACGGGCATCGACCCCCGCTATGTCATTAACCGGATATCCAGCGCCCTGATCCGTAAGGATGTGCAGTGCATCAACGCCCTTGATGTGCTCCGGGCCTTGAAGGACGGTCTGGACCAGCATCCCTCCATCACCAAGGATGAGCGGGAGCGGTATCTGAACTTCATCTCTGTGGCCCGCAAGGAATACGACGAGCTGGCGAAGAAGGAGATCCAGAAGGCCTTCGTCTATTCCTTCGAGGAGTCAGCCAAAACCCTGTTCAACAATTACCTGGATAATATTGAAGCGTTCTGCAACTGGCAAAAGATCAAGGACCCCCTTACCGGGGAGAATGTGGACCCGGACGAACGCCTGATGCGCTCCATCGAGGAGCAGATCGGCATCAGCGAAAATGCCAAAAAGGCCTTCCGGGAGGAAATCCTCATCCGCATGTCCTCCTACCAGCGCAAAGGCAAAAAGTTCGAATACAACACCCATGAGCGACTGCGGGAAGCCATCGAGAAGAAGCTGTTCACCGATTTGAAGGATATCGTGAAGATCACCACCTCCTCCAAAACGCCGGATGAGCAGCAGCTGAAGCGGATTAATGAAGTGACGGCGCGGCTTATCGAGGATAATCATTATTGCCCGGTGTGCGCCAACGAGCTCCTGCGGTATGTGGGCAGTCTGTTGAACCGGTAATTACAAGCAACTTGAATCCAAAAGAAACGGCAGTGCCTCCTTTCTGGGTCGGAAAGAGGCGCTGCCGTTTTTTACTATTCATTGGCTTTCATTTTGGTCGTGCCGTTTTTTTTGCGGTGCCGGATCGTCTGAATGAATGCATCCGCCAGCTCACGCTCTTCGTCTGTCCAATGATCGGCAGCGGTGTAACGAGCCCGTCCCTCACTGATGTAATGATCTCTGCCCAGAATGTAATCAATCGTTACTTCAAAATAATCCGCAATACGCCGGACCAATTCCAGGGATGGCTCGCGCTGGTCGCGCTCGTACATGCCGATGGCACTTTCACTCAACTGAAACAGCTTGCCGCATTCCTTCTGTGTGAGTCCCCGCGCCAGGCGGAGACTGCGAAGTCGTTGACCGAATGTCATGGCATCATCACCTACCGGAATCATAGCATATCATGTGAGCCAAAAAGACAGTGCGTACAAAATGTGTTGACTATGCACGGAATGTAACGCTATCATGAAGATTGAACTTATAGGGAAAGTTGTCACTGCGGGAAGATTCGGGAGGATTCGGAAAAATTCGAGAAAATTTGGGATGATTCGGAGGTACCCATGAAAAATAGATTCTATAATAAAACTCCGGACCAATGGATGGCTGACCAGCGGGACAAGCTTATCCGGGAAGGGGACCTGTACCGGACGGCAGAGGGAATGTACAGGCTGACGATCCAAGGGGAAGAAAAAATCCTGGAGCTGCTAATGGGATTGGCTGGAGAACCAGGCAACCTGCTGCTGCTGGAGCAGTGGTATGCCGAAAGGCTGGAGACGGAAGGGCCATTTTCCAATATCCATAAAACCCTCCCCCATCAGTGATGAGATGCTCTGTAGTTGTTGGGAACGCATTTTTTCAGAAAAATAGATCCTTCCTGAGGAAGGAAAATGTAGAAATGTGTCGAATTAGTGGAGGAACCTAATGTGTATGGAGGAGGTATACCAGTGCCCGCTATGTTACGCAACATGAGCTTGAGACTAAAGCTGATTCTGTCCTTTGCCATCATCCTGTCTGTCCCCGGCTTAATCATTGGGTATATTTCCTATGAAACAGCCAAATCCCGGCTGGCCGCCCAACTAATCCGCAGTGCGGACGAGAATGTGACGCTGCTCAATCAGGTGATCGAAAGTGAGATTTCTGCCCGGATCAAGGACTTGGATTATCTGTCCGGTCTGGTGGACAAGGAACACTTACAGGGCAGCGGCCAAGGGGCCAGAGCCTTTTTGGAGGAATATATCAAGCTCCATCCCGAAATTAACACGATTTTTATAGGTACACCCAACAAACAGTTCCTGAACGCCCCCAAGGTGGAATTGGGTGCGGATTTTGACCCTACTGCCCGCCCCTGGTACCAGGCGGCAGCCAAGGACAGCGCCAAGGTGGCTATCGCCGCACCTTATGTGTCCAAAACCACGGGAGATTTCGTTATTTCTCTCTCCAAGGTGCTGCGAGACGGCTCCGGCACAATCGGCGCCGAAATCAAGCTGGCCAACCTGGAGGCCATTACCAAGCAGGTCGCCATTGGTCAGAGGGGCTTCGCCGTGCTCTTGGACCAGCAGCGCAAGGCCATTGTCCATGCCGAGTTTGAGGCCGGGGGCGATTTGGCGGGCACCTGGGTGGACCAGGTATTCGGCAGCGACAGCGGAGAGGCGGAGTATGATGACGGCTCCGGCTTGAAGCGGCTCCGTTACGCCACCAATGCTTTGACCGGCTGGAAAATCGGCGGTGTGATTGAGCAGGCGGAGGAAGCTGAACAAGCGGCTCCCATCCTGAACAAGATGCTGATCGTGCTGGCTGTGGCTTTCCTGGTCTTCGGCGCGTTGGCCATGACCATTGTTTGGTTGATCATTAAGCCTGTCCGGGAACTGGGTGCGGCGGCTGCTCGTATCAGCGAAGGGGACTTGACCCACCGGGCGGAGATCCACGGCAAGGACGAAATCGGGCGGCTGGGCAACAGCTTCAACGCTATGGCGGATTCGCTGCGCCATCTGCTCACCGAGGTGCAGGACGTATCCATGCAGGTGGCCGCTTCCTCCCAGGAGCTGACGGCCAGCGCGGAGCAGACCTCCAAGGCGACAGAACAGATTGCCGAGTCCATCCAGGAGGTAGCCGAAGGCGCCACCCGCCAGGTGGAGAATGTGGGCAAAGGCGCCGACTCCATCCGGATGATGGATCAGGGCATCCACCGGATCGCCGAAGGGGCGGAGGCTGTTTCCCAGTCTGCGGGAGAAGCATCTAAGCATTCTAATGAGGGTTTAGCCGTCATGGAGGAAACCATCCGCCAGATGATGCGGGTGGAGCAGGAGGTCAACGGCCTGAAGCAGGTGATGGGCCAACTGGGTGAACGTTCGGCGGCCATCGGTGAGATTGCAGCTGTTATGACGGATATTGCCCAGCAAACCAATATTCTATCTATTAACGCTTCTATTGAAGCGGCCCGTGCCGGCGAGCATGGCCGGGGCTTCGCCGTAGTGGCGCAGGAAGTGAAGAAGCTGGCGGACCAATCCCGCAAGTCGGCGGAGGAAATCTCCGAGAAGATCGGCACGGTCCGCAAGGATACGGACACTGCGGTGCAGGCGACGGGAGTTGTGGTGGAGGGGGTAAGCCGAGGCTCCGAATCCATCCGCCATGCCGGTGAACTGTTCGAAACCATCCGCGGCATGCTGGGGCAGGTGGCGGAGCAGTCTACCACCATGAACGAGACGGTGGGCATGATTGCCGACGAGTCCGCCAATGCGGTGGAGGCGATAGCGCAAATCTCCGAAACTACAGCAGCAACAGCCGATAACACCCACGATGTGTCATCGGCTACGCAGGAGCAGCTGGCGTCCATGGAGGAGATTGCTTCCTCCTCCAGCGCGTTGTCCAAGCTTGCGGAGGATATGCAGGAATTGATGAGCCGGTTCAAGATTTAACGGGATTAGCCCGGGTTGCCGACAGTGTGCTGTTGGCGCCCGGGCTTTTTTTGTGACTCTGGTGACTCTGCAAACTAACGGACTCAGGAGCCGCTATTTGGCGGAAAAGAGGTGTTTTTTCATCTACGCGGACACAGGAGCCGTTATATGCTGCAAAAGGGCAGAGTGGGGTATATGAGAGAGGAATAGCGTACCGTGAGTCCGACAAATCTTCAAGAGTCTCTGTTTTGGAGAAATAACGGCTTCTGTGTCCGCATGAAGGGGGGATCATAACCTGAAAGCATCTGCAGAGCAGCGGGTAGCGGGGAAGCTGCACCTGAAAGCGGCTGCCTGTCATCTGGCGGCGGGACAGACGGAGACGAGCGTTAGGACCCCACCTGCAGCGGACCGGAGATGCTGGTGAGGGTAAGCGTCCGTTTGCTTTCTCCGGTGCTGCCGGAGCACTGCTTGAGCATCAGAATGCTGCTTGACGAAGCCCCCTCGAAGCCGCATTTGACAGAGCCGCTGACGGAGTTGAGCTCATAATTGAAGGGAAGCTTGGCATCCGCAGTCAGATTCACACTGCCGGATACGGTATTGACGGAGCCTGCGCTCTCCCAGGAGGTGCCGGAAATCCGCACGCTGCCCGAAACGGATTCCACAGCGAAGTCTCCGCTTAAGCTGTCTATGCTGATTTTGCCGGAAACGTTGGTCATATGGTGGTTCTTGCCCTTTAGCCCAGCCAGATCGATATTCCCCGAAACAGAAGCGCCGTTGAACTGGCCTGCTTGGAGAGCAGGAGCTTTAACCGAAGCGGATACGGTAGACACATCCAGCTTCTCCAGCGGAGCCTCCGGCAGAAGGATGCGGAGTGTAGTCTTTCGGCCTGAAGGCATCTGGTTTTTCTTGGCTTCCACAACTCTGACGTACACCGTGAAGGTGCCGTCGGAGCTATCCGTACCGAAATCATAATAGTCCGTCCAATCCTCGCCCTCACGGACCGTCATTTTGCCATCCAGCAGGGCTTGGAGCTTGGTATCCTTGACCGTTTCGATCACCACCTCCGTGTCTACGGTTTCGATCTGAAGCGAGCTGATGGTGTCGGCGGCCTTGCGTTCTTCGTTAATGATGACCGTTCCACCGGTTTTTTTGGCCTCGGGGCTGGCGGGAGGAGTGGAGGCAGGCTCCGGGCTCAAGCCGGAAGAATACGCTTTTAATGATTGCTTCAATTGGTCCACCGTGACGGCGGGACTGGATTCCGGCGGCGGAACAGCATCGGAGGGAACCATCCGGATTCCCACAAACGCCCAGATGAGCCCGATAAACAACACGGCGGTGAGCGCCATCATCACGGCCGTTCTCCACCAGGGTACGGGCATCACCTGTGCAGCAGCTTCAGCAGGAGCGGCAGCCCTGCCCGCCTGGTACTCCGCCAGAATATCCGCGGCCAAGGCCTCAACGGAACCAAGCGCGTCGGCAATCTCCTCCGGTGTTTTTCCCTCGGCCTGTGCCAGCCGGAAGTGCTCCAGGTAGTCCTGCAGAATCTCCTGCCGCTCCTCAATGGGAATCTCCTGCAGAAGCCGATCCAATTTGACGATATACGGGTTGCTCACGAGCGGTCCTCTCCTTTGAAAAATGTCTCCATAATCCGGTTAACACCATTGGTGAAACTGATCCATTCGGCTACCAGCGTGTCTCTGTACGCCTTGCCCTGCTCCGTCAGCCGGTAATACTTCCGTGGTGGGCCTTCATTGGACTCCATCAGGTAGGTGGAGAAATAACCCTCCTGGGTAAGACGGCGCAGAAGCGGGTAAATCGTTCCTTCCGAAATCTGAATGTTGTCCGAAATCATATTCACCAGCTCGTATCCGTAGTAGTCCTTTTGCCCGGCCATAACCAGCACGCAAAGCTCGAGAACGCCTTTCTTAAACTGCGTATTCATCTGACGCTCCATCATCTCCTAGTATTTTCATACCATCATTATATAAAAAGGTATTGTGCATTGCAAGGTACTGTGTAAACAATAATTGAAAGGCATGTTTCTTGAAAATCCGCCTTAACAGGGTCGCCGAATGGAAGGATCGGGTTTATAATGGACAGGAATGCGGCACTAACTATACATATGTCTAGAAAGAAGGACAAAAACATGCTTATCCATAAAGGAAGCAAGCTCTTGATGATCGGGGATTCGGTCACGGATGCGGAACGCAAACGTCCGGTAGGGGAAGGACGTGGAGAGGATATCGGCAAAAGCTATGTGGCGATTGTAAACGCTCTCCTGAACAGCGCCTGCCCGGAGGAGCAAATCCGTGTCATCAATATGGGGGTTTCCGGGAATACTTCCCGTGATCTCGTTCAGCGGTTTCAGACGGATGTGTTGGATCTGAACCCGGATTGGCTGACCATCATGATCGGCATTAACGACATCTGGCGGCAATTCGATGCTCCGCTCCGTCCGGAAGTCCATGTTTACCCGGAGGAATATGAAGCTAACCTTAACCACATGCTGGAGCTGGTCAAGGGCAAGGTGAAACAAACCGTCCTCATGACACCGGTTTTCATGGAGCGCAACCGTCAGGATGAAATGCGGGCAGCCCTGGACACCTACATCGCCATTATGAAAAAAACCGCAGAGCGCCATAACGCCATGTTCATCGACGTACAATCCGCCTACGAGCAGGTGCTGGAGCATATGCATCCCATGAACATCGCCTGGGACCGGGTACACCCCAATATGACGGGCCATATGATCATCGCCCGGTCCTTCCTCAAGGCCGTCGGCTTCCATTGGTAGTTTTATAGCAGAGAGCATGAACCGGAGAACCTTGGGAATATCCAAGGTTCTTTCATTTGCCGCGGTTTTGCGAAAATTGGTACAAAATAAAGCATCTTTTTTAAGATATTACATGTACGTTGTTCAGTAGAGCAGGTATTCTCTTCTTATATGGGTGGATTCTATTATATCGAGAGGATATGAAAATAATGAACCGTAAGCAGGATGAAAGACGGATGGAAAGCAGGCCTGTAAGCGTTATTATCGTAGGGGCGGGGCACCGCAGCCTGTTGTATGCTTCATATGCGGCAGAGCATCCGGAGGAGCTGCAGATTGTTGGTGTGGTGGAACCCGATCCGGTCCGCAGGAGGCTGGCTGGCAAGCGGTTTGGACTGGAGGATAGACATTGCTTTGAAACGGTGGATCAGCTTGTGAACGGACCGGTTTTTGCCGAGGCAGTTATTAACGGGACCATGGATGATCTCCATGTGCAAACCACCCTTCCGCTGTTGAAGGCCGGTTATGATGTGCTTCTGGAAAAGCCTATCGCCACATCGGAACAGGAGATGCTGCAGCTGTATCAAGCGGCTAATGAATCCGGACGGACGGTAATGGTCTGTCATGTTCTGCGGTATGCACCCTTCTACAGTGCTATCCGCCAACGGATTGCCTCCGGCGAAATCGGCGAGATAGTTAACATCCAAACGTCTGAGCATGTCAGCTACCATCATATGGCGGTATCCTATATCCGGGGCAAATGGAACTCCGCGGAAAGCTGCAAATCCTCCATGTTGATGGCCAAGTGCTGTCATGATCTGGACATGATCTCATGGATGGTGGGGGATAAACCGAAGAAGGTGAGCAGCTTCGGCAGCCTGATGCAGTTTAAGCCGGAGCATGCGCCGCCCGGTGCCGGGAAACGCTGCTTAGCGGATTGCCCGATTGAAGAAAGTTGCGTGTATTCGGCGCGGAAGCATTATATCCACCAGGGACGCTGGGGGTTCTACGTGTGGGATAACTCGCATCTTGGGCGGGAGTTAACCGTGGAGGAGAAGCTGGAGGCTTTGCGCATGGACAATCCTTATGGCCGGTGTGTTTGGCATTGCGATAACGATGTGGTGGATCACCAGTCGGTGATTATCGAATTCAAGAACGGATGCACGGCAAGCCACAATATGGTGGGAGCAACCTCCCGGCCCTGCCGCACCATCCACATCATCGGTACCAAAGGGGAAATCACCGGCATTCTGGAGGATGGCAGCTTCGTTGTCAGGCATCCAGACCCGCGTCAGGGACATGAGTATACCGAGGAGCGTTTCCAGCTCCAGGTGACCAACGACAGCCACGGCGGGGGAGACTTATTGCTGGTTGCCGATTTTGTGCGGGTGCTGCGGGGAGAAGAGCCGTCCATTTCCTGCACGTCTCTGAAGAAGTCCATCTACGGGCATCAGATCGGCTTTGCCGGGGAGCAATCCCGTCTGGAGGGCAGAACGATTCAGATCGGGGAACTGTAAAAAATTACATAAGGCAGAGACTGCTGCGAAACTCTCCTCTAGGGTAAATCGTATTAAATAAAAACACTCCATAGAGGTGGCTACAATGAATCAAGAAAACTTAATTTGTAAGGTTTGTGGAAGTAATACATTTGCACAAGGTGAAGTAAGCAACGGGTACGCCAATGTAATGCCGGCCGGAAAAATTCTTTCTACCGGATCCCCAATTATATATACCTTTTGTAAAAACTGCTGAGAAGTAGTCTCAATTAAAATTGCAAAGCCCTATAAATTTTGAGCCCACAGGGGCTTGCTTATCCCCAAACCCCAGCTGCCTAAAAAGCAGCGGGGGTTTGTTCGGTTTCTACAGCAGTTTTTCAAGGTAAGGAAAGTATGATGGATTTGCAACAATCTGAATTCTGCTGCGTCAAGATATCATTCCTAAATTCTAAGGGAATGATGGCTTTGAAAAAGTTCGTAGTTGGACTCATTTGCGGTGCAGCTTTATCCATGACGACAGTTGCTTTTGCCTCCGATACCATTCAGGCGATTTTGTTTCCCAGCAAGATTACATTTGAGATGAAAGGGAATCAGGTTGTACTGGACACAAATGAGAATCCTGTGCTCAATTATAATGACAAAACCTATATCCCCCTGCGGGCTTTTGCGGAAGCCATGGGGGCCAGTGTGGATTTTGTGGCAGGGTCGGAAGCGACGGGCGGCTTACATCTTATTACGGTGACGTCCAACGAGTATCAGCTGACCCGATATGGTCCGGAGGATAATCTATCGCCGGCAGATAACACCTTTTTTCCGCTGACAGTGGGGTTGTCGCTTCCTGACGGATACCGGCCGGATTCCAAGCAATTGTCCATTGAAAATACCACCAATCTCGTGTTTTCGGTCATGAACCGTTCAAACGATAACCTCATTATGGACTCTGCAACCCATCTGGCTATAGAGGTTTATACGGTAAAGGATGGGGCAAACGACAAGCTTGTTCACCGTTATGCGCTCCCTCCTGTCCCAAGCCCTATTCCCAGCCGGTCAGCATATTCGCTGACTGTTCCATGGAGCAATGTGGATTCCAGCGGCAAGAAGATTGAACCGGGTTCATATAATATCCGGCTTGTCACCCCGGAAAAGCTGGAGTACCAGGTGGAGGGCAGCGGCACAACACAATCCGTCATCGGATATCCGGGAATGAAATATGGCCTTCATAGTTATCCGGTGGAGTATAAATAAGCGGAAGAATGAGCATTTTTAGCTGGAAACTATAGTGGTGGCTGCGGTGGTGGCGGTGATGCTTGCTGAGGATAGACAGCTAACGGAACTGAGAGGCTCTTACACGGGTAAAATACGGTTTTTGGCGAGCTAACGGAACGGAGACGACCTTAAACCGTTATACCCGGCCAATGTGACTCCACATTCCCCGCTAAGAGCCGCTGAGTTCCGTTAGCCATGGAAAAAGCCGCATTCGCGGCTCTAAGGGTCTGTGAGTTCCGTTAGCCCATCGCAGTGGCGGATTCCCCGGAATACCATCCGATCTCCAAGGAAGAGTTCGACACCTACGAAGTCTGGAGCCAGAAGTCAGGATTTGTAGAGGATATCCTCCACCGACTCGGTTCCCCGGCACAGCTCTTCGAAGCTGTCCGCGACCCGCGCAGCATCGTCGTATCCCAGATTGCCGGAATGGGCTGCCAGTATAGGATATTCGCCGCTCCCGTGAGGGGAGCGCATGTCCCAGATATAGTGGTGGCCGCTGCCGTCCATAGCAAAGGGGACACCGCCGGGCATATACTGGGGAAACTCATAAGCCAGCATCATGGCGCGCAGATCATCCGTCCCGAAAAACTGGAAGAACCGTTCCCCGTTTCCGAATTCCCCGCCATTAGAGTAACTCAGGAAATCCAGGTAAAGAGCGGGCAGCGGCAGCGCAGGCAGCGCCCATAGTCCCGGATCAAAGGGGCGGTACAGGCTGTGCAGCGGATCGGTCACGGGGAAGGGATTGCGCTGTCGTCCGGTAATGTCCGCCTTTTCCGCCTGCGATAGCGGCTTGCTCCACTCTCCGGCAAACCGCATCAGCTCCTCGGCCTCAGCACCCGGATGTTTCCGGTAACACACCTCAAACACGGAATCCCAATTCATGCCCCGCCTTCCCTCCCTGTTGACTCAATCACTGCCCTCCAAGCCTCCAGCACGGAGATCGGTGCTTTGCTGCTGGTTTCTCCGCCGCCCTCCCGGGTCCACAATGGCGGATAATAGGCGAAAACCTGTCCAGCCGCCAGCTGTGCCATATCCTTGCGCCAGTCATGCCAGCGGAACGTGCCGTAAAACTGCTCCAGATCCCCCTCGGCCAGCCAGTTCAGGAAACCCGAATACCGCAGCTCCGTGGATTCCCATGCCAGGCTGTCCGGAGCCCAATAATGGATCAGGCCGTGGCCTCCGAATTTGCCCGTATCCAAAGCGAAAAATCCGCCTGCTGCATCATAGGCTGCCACCAGCATACCCTCCAAAGAGAGAAAAGGGCTTTCCTCCAAGCCGTTCCAACCGGCCAAGCTGCCGTATACATCGGGATGACCGGCACCCAGGAGAACCACCCAGCCATTGTCCCAAAGAATCCCGCCGGCCTCCAAAGCGACTGCCCCCAGATAGGACTTTGTGCTGACTTGCAAATGATACAAAGTTCTCTCTCCGGCTTCCCTGGAGGCCTTCAACACAACGGGGGCGTTGGTGCTGCCTTCCAAGAGTCCGAGTACCTCCTCCCACGCGTGGTGCTCGTGATCGATCAGGTCAAAGGCGCTTCGTCTGTTCATCGGGTCCCTCCTTTTTTGCATCTGCAGCACCTGTTGGGCTGTTATACGTTTAGTGTAACATGAAACCGTGGGAGAGGCAGGAAAAGGCGGTCACCCTTGGCAAGCCGCAGACCGTGTTGGTTAACATAGGAAGAAGCAGGGTAATATCCCCAGGAGGTATCCATTTTGCGGACAAGCTGTACATACATTGATATTGGGAGGGAATAAAATGAGCGAGGAAGAAGTGGAGGCAGCCGGTTGGGATGCCATTGAGGAGCAGATGAGGAGATTGTACGGACCCCAGGAGCCGAAGCATTATGCTGCTCTCTTGCCCTACATGCTGGGAGGCAAGGACCCGCTGAACGGGATCAGCGCCTATAAAGCGGAGCTGCCCTATCCCCATTGGCATTTTGTCACCTTCGGGTTCTCGGAATTGTATGAAAAGGAGTCCGATGACCCGGAATACAGCGGCTACGGCTTCGAGCTGACCTTCCGGCTGGTCCGTTCGGCGGACGAGCAGGAGCCTCCGGCCTGGGCCATGAGCCTGCTGCAGAACATGGCCAGGTATGTATTTTCCAGCGGGAATTTCTTTGCCTCCGGCCATCATCTGGATGCCAACGGACCGATCTGCCTGGGAGCGGATACCCGGCTGACGGCCTTGGCTTTTACCGATGATCCTGAGGTGCCGGCTATCGATACGCCTAATGGGCGGGTGGAGTTTCTGCAGATGGTGGGGATTACAGCCGATGAGCTGGAGGCCATGATGTCCTGGAACACCAATTCATTCCTCCAGTCTGCCCAGGAGGCGCTTCCCGGCTATATCACGGATTTATCCAGGGATTCACTGTTGCAAAAGCCCGGTATCGCCGAGGCGGTGCAGGAGGGGATTGAGCGTGACGGATCCAATACCGGTTTCTTCTATGTAGATCAGCTGGAATGGGAGCCGGGCAAAAGCCGGTTATTGAATAAGGCCCCGGCAGCCCTGATTATGGGGGCGAAGCAGGCCGGAACGGTGGCCAAGCTGCTGCGGGGGCGCCTGCCGAAGAACAAGGAGCTGACCCTCAACAGCCAGAATCTGGCGGTGATCCTCCAGCTGGGCGAGGAAACCGGCTATGAGGAGGGGGAGAAATTCGTCCGGATCAGCTTAAGCGAAGCTGCCGTTCAGGAGCTATCCACCACCCTCCGTCCTATAGAAGGGGAATACAAGCTGTTTACTGCTAAGAATCTGACCGTGCGGGTAAGAAAAACATATATCAAGGACCAGGACGGGAACGTGGTGGAAACCATCGGTTAAAATGCGGGACCCTCGGAGCGCCTGTCTCCGGCTATTCATCTGTGCGGCCAGAATGACTCCAATGGTGGAGGAGGCTGCTCAGAATCATAGCTGGAGGCGGCGCTTCTCTATGTGATAAATCTTCCAATTCACCATTTTCAATTCTGATTTTATAGTATATAATCATAATGTATAAAAATCCCAGAAGTGTTGGATATAGTTTTATAGAAAGAACGAGTCCGTTTCAGAGGTGATCAATGGGGATGCAGCTTTCCTTGGAAACCAGCAGCAGGCTTTATTCCAAAATTTCAGAGGAACTGAATAGACGCGGCCAGACCCTAAGCAGCGTGGCCTATAAAATCCCGGTAAACCTGCGTGTGCTTGAGGAAAGCATAAACCGTATGTCCAAGCCGGCTCCCCTGACGCTGTTGGATTCCATCGCCCGTATCCTCGGCCAACCCGAGGGGTGGCTGTATCCGGAATACATGAACGACTTTCTGTGTAACGGCAAAATGCAATGGCGGCGCATCAAGCCTTTTTTGCTGCGCTGTATGGATATCAACCGGACGGATTTGGTGCACCGGGTAATGAACCGTCTGATGGATGAGCCGCAGCACCTGCCGGCGGTGTTCAAGCTGGCGGAGGAGCTGTTTGGAAGCGGCCGTAAAACCGAGGCGGTCCCGCTGTACCGGTATGTGATTGAAACGGAGATCAAGCAGCATTCCGAACGTTTTGCCGTCAGCCATTACAGATGGTTCCGCGCCGAAATCAGCCAAGGCTTCGATCTGGACCGGTACCGTGAAGCGGCCATCCGCTTTGCGCCGCACCGCAGCCGTTTGCCGGAGCATGTCCAACTGGATGCGCTGCTCCATTTGGCCAATACCTATTTTATTATCCAGCGGTGGGATAAGGTTAACGAAATGGCGGAGGAAATGCTGTCACTGACCCTCCTGTGTGTGCATTTGGAATCCGAACGGAAGGAACGGGGGGCTCGAGAGGAAAGGTTATTTCCGGCTGAGCGGCCTCTTGTGGTGTATTACGGCCAGAGCTATCTGTTAAGGGGAAACGCTCTGGAGAAGCAGGGGCGGTATGAGGAGGCTTTTGCTTATTTGGGCCAATACCGTGACCTGAGCTGGTTTGATGATCTGGATGAGACCGGTAGGGCAGAGGTGCAGCGGCTGGCTGTTTTTGCCGAAGCCAACCGGCTGAATTTACATATCCTCCTGGGGAGATTTGAGTATCTGCTGGATTATGTGGAGTTTCTGAATGGACATGCTGACGAGAAAATTCCCGGTTTGCTTACGATTATTGAAGCGGCCATCCGATACGGTGAAAATGTGGATGATGTTTTTCCCTTTTTTAAGGAGGACGTACTGGCGTTGATGGAGGATTCTCCGGACAAGGAAAGCCGCGGGTACTATTCGCTTTCGTTCCGGCTGAACCGCCGCATCCAGCTTTTGTACGGCTTAGGTGTGTACCACTTCCAGCAAGGGCTGATAGCGGAGGGAGTGGACTATCTGCTGTGGGCGTTACGCCAAGCTTTGGCTTCCCATAATGAGCATCTGGCTATGGCCTGCGCCGCCTGGTTCGAGAAATACCGCAGCATGGCCCACGATGTGCAGAAAGAAGAATTTGAATCCATCATGAAAGGAGTGATCCCCGATGCGAAAATGGATTTCCGTATTTCTTCTGGTACTGGTAGCAGTAAGCGCAGCAGGTGAGCTTTCGCTGGTTGGCCGCATCGCCCCGACCAAACCCGGCGTCATCCAACCGCTGTCCCATGGAGAAGGCGGCTGATCGGGTAAGGCAGAGGACGCATCCGCACAAGGATGCGTCTTTTTTGTGCTGTGGCTGCGCGGGGGGAGGGGGAGAGGCGGCTGACGGATGGAACCTGAGGTGGCTGAGCAGGTGAGCTGCGGTAAACAGAACTCAGGAGAACTTAGCGGTCGAAAAAGCGGGGGGCCGAGCGGCTAACGGAACTGAGGAGACCTTAGCGGTCGAAAAAGCGGGGGGCCGAGCGGCTAACGGAACTGAGGAGACCTTAGCGGTCGAAAAAGCGGGTTTTGAAATTCTAGCGGAACTAAGAAGCTCTTAGCCGGGGTTTTCCGTCCATTTGGACGCTGAATCTCCCTCTAAGAGCGGTTGAGTTCCGTTAGCCGGGAAAAAGGTTAGTTTTTGGCTTCTAAGAGCTTCTGAGTTCCGTTAGCCGCCGCAGTTGCTGTCCATCATCACCTTATCCACTTGGGAACCATCCTCCGTCTGCCCGCTTCCTAATTTCCTCATGTCTGCCCGCTCTCCACATCCAGATCATCGCGTCCTCCAGCTCCCCATCTCCGCTCTCCACATCCAGATCATCGCGTCCTTCAGCTCCCCATCTCCGCTCACCCTCCGACCGGAGAGGCACCGCATGGCGAAACAACGCGCCAAACATTCTTTTTCCGGCAGCCAAAGTAAATTCTCTGCCCCAAGATGGGTATGCTATAATGGCTGTAAACGATTGCAGTCAACGGGGGGAGAAGGGTGTTCCGGATATTGCTAGTGGACGATGAGCAGATTGAACGGGACGGTGTGGCCCGGCTCCTGCGGAAGCACCAGTTTCCTTTCGAAATTCTCGAAGCGGAGAACGGGGAAGAGGCGCTGGCGCTGATGGAGCAGGAGCCGGTGGATATTTTGTTCACCGACATCAAGATGCCTTTTATGGACGGGCTGGAGCTGAGCCATCAGGCCCGGGAGCGCTACGGCAGCCTGAAAATTATTATCTACAGCGCCTACGGTGAGTTCGCCTATGCCCAGCAGGCCATCGGGTACAATATTTTCGCGTATCTGCTGAAGCCGGTAGAGGTGGAGGAGTTCCTGCGGGTGTTCACCAATGTGAGCAAGCTCTGCCAGGAGGAGAAGGACCGGCAGGCGCAGGAGCAGCAGCTGCGTCTGGGCTACCAGAAGGGGATGGAATACGAGCGGGAGCGGATGCTGCTGGAGCTGGTCGGCGACGCTTTGCCGCGGGAGGGGGACGGGGCAGCTGGATTTTCCCTGGAGGGGCGGCTGGTTCAGCTGGTGCTGGTGGACTTCGGGCAGCGCTTCTTTGACCGCCACGGCCAGTTATTCCCTGAGGTGATTAAGCAGTGGGTGGGCCACGAGTTTGAATATATCAACCTGAATGAGAACCAAAGCCTGCTGTTTATTCTGCTTCCACCCGGCAGCCTGCCGGACGGGCAGCTGGGACCGCGGCTGAAGCAGGGCATAACAGACAGCTACGGCGAAAGGGTAGCCCTGGTAATTGGACGCTGCCTGTCGGAGTCCGGACAGCTGAAGGATGAATACCGGCAGATGGAGGAGCTCCTGTCCAACCGGTTTTTCTATAAGGAAAGTGTTGTGTTCTATACGGACAGCGGCCAAGGGGGCAGCCATTCCGATACCTCCAGCGTCAGCGCCCTGATGGAGCCCTTGTATTGGCACTTGAACGCCAAGGATTATTACAGCTTCCGCAAGGGGATGGAGCATTTTTTTCAGGTGATGGCCGACGGTCACGACCATTCCGCCGTCTACATCAAATACATGTGCATCGAGCTGACCAAGAAGCTGCTGGAGACCTGCGGCAAGGAGAGCCAAATCGACTTCCGGGCTTATGTGGAGGGGATTTTCTCCAGCCGATCCTTAAGCGATATGCGGGTTTTGGCAGAGGGCGTGTTCACCAAGCTGGGCATCGGCGAGGAAAGCGGTGGCCAGGAATATACCAAGAAGGTCATCAAGGATATTCTCCAGCTCATTGAGGAGCATTATATGACGGATATCAGCCTGCAATGGATTGCCGATCAGGTGTTCCTGACCCAGACCTATGTGAGCCATCTGTTCAGCAAGGAGATGGGGCAAACGCTGGTGAAATATTTGACCGCAGTAAGAATGCGGAAGGCTGGGGAGGCCCTGCTGCGCACCAATCATACGATTGCCCATATCAGCGGGATGGTGGGGTATCCGAATGATTCGTACTTCGGCAAAATCTTTAAGAACCATTTTGGCGTCAGCCCCGCCAAATACCGCGAGCAGTACGGCTGATCCATGAAAAAAACCAACCGGCTGATCCACTATTTCCAGAATCTCCGTTTCCGGCAAAAGCTCATTGTCTCTTATCTGACCGTCAGCATTATCCCGCTGATTATGCTGGGCGCCTTCTCCTACATGCAGGCCAATGGACTGCTGCTGAAGCAGGCCCGTCAGAATCTGGACAACTCCGTACGGCAGGCCACGGAGTCCATCAGCTACCGGACCCGGCAGTATGAGGCGATTATCAATTCCGTCACGCAGAATATTGTGTTCAAGCAAATTTTTAATGCGACCAGCGGAGATTTTACAGGCTTGTACCGGGATTATGTGGACCCGTTCTTCGGGAATATTCTCGATTTCAACCCGGACATCCTGCAGATTTCGGTATTTACCAACCGGACGGAGCTTCTGCGCGGGGAATATATTCTGCCGCTTCAATTAACGGACGCCCTGCTTTGGGCCAGGACAGCCGGTCAAGGGGAGCCGGACAAAACCCAATGGAGCGCCAACAACGGCAAGTTTTTCGCCACACGGACCTTTACGGATACCGATAACAAACGGCCTGAAGGCCAATCCGCAGCCATTCTTTTCCTGAGTCTGGACGGAGACAGTCTGTTCAAGGGGCTGGAGGATGTGCAGGCTTCATCCTATGGGGTGCTGATTGTGAACCGGGAGGGGCAGCCGGTGCTGGCCAGGAATGTGGGGATGGAGGCGCTCCCGGGACAGGATGGGAAGCTGCTCACGGAATTAACCGGCAGCAACGGGTTCATCAAATACGGGCAGACCGAATACATGTATGTCCAGGGGGAAATTGCCGAAACCGGCTGGAGAGTATTCTATTTCACTCCCCGCAGCGGCTTGTCCGTGGATGTCCGGAGCATTGTCAAGGCGGCGGCGCTGATCATTGGCCTGTGTCTGCTTATTCTGCTGTTCATCATCTCCCTGTTTTCCAGCACCTTCGTCAAGCGGATCACCCACCTGAATAAAACCATGATGATGGTCGAAAATGGCAACCTGAAGGTGTCCGTAGCCAGCTCCTCCACCGATGAGATCGGCCAGCTGACCAACCGGTTCAACCGGATGCTGGGTAACATCAATACCCTGATCGAAGAGGTGTACCAGAGCAAGATTATCCAGAAGGAAGCGGAGCTCAAGGCGCTGCAAACCCAGATCAACCCGCACTTCCTCTATAACACCCTGTCCATCATCAACTGGAAGGCACTGGAGATCGATGCCATGGAGATCAGCCGCATCACCACCACCGTCTCCAAGTTTTACCGCACCGTGCTGAATAAGGGCAAGAATGTGATTGCCGTCAGCCAGGAGCTGGAGAATGCCAACGCCTACATGCAGATCCAACTGATCATGCATAACAACAGCTTCGATTTTGTCTGCCAGGTGGAGGAGGAGCTGCTGCATTACGATATGATCCATCTGATCTTCCAGCCGCTGCTGGAGAACGCCCTGGAGCATGGCATTGACCGGCTGCGCAAAAATACCCGGCGGGGCCTGGTGTCCCTGACCGGTCACCTAACCGAGGAGGGGCTGCTGCAATTTGTGATTGCGGACAACGGTCCCGGTATGGATGCGGAAACCCTGGAGCAGCTGTTAGCTCCCCATGCCCGGGGATACGGGCTGAAGAATGTCCATGACCGGATACAGATTCTGTTCGGAGCGGCGTATGGTCTGGTGATTACCAGCGACCCGGGCCAAGGGACACAGGTCACCGTCACCTTCCCTAAATTCCTGGTAGGCCCAGGCACCGAGCCTCCCCTTTAAAAAAAGTCTTCCCTGCATTCGGCAGCGGGAGGCTTTTTTTGCATGAAAACATACTTTGTAAGCGGATTCAATACCACAAAAAAGTGATGCTTATCGAAAAAATGTTGGATTTTTAGCCGGGAAACGAAATGTTACACTTTGGTTACAGCAAACAAGACAACGCAAAAGAGAAAGGAGAGTTACCTTGCATGCATCAGAAAAAAACGCCGCTGCTCAAGCTCATCCGCCGGGATAAGCTGCTGATACTGATGTTTTTGCCCGTATTCCTGTATTATTTCATCTTCTGCTATCTGCCGATGCCGGGTGTGATCATGGCCTTCAAGAATTTCACCCCCGGGAATGGCATCCTTGGCGGAGATTGGGTGGGCATGAAGTGGTTCGTCCAGTTTGTGGAGTCCCGCTACTTCTGGCGGCTGATCCGTAACACGTTCCTGCTGGCCTTTTACCCGCTGGTATTCGGCTTCTGGGTGCCGATTGTATTCGCGTTATGCGTGGTGGAGATCAAGAATACGGCTCTGAAGAAATTCGCCCAGACCATTACCTATCTGCCTCACTTTATCTCGACGGTGGTTATTGCGGGGATGATTATCAACTTCCTGTCCCCGGCCGACGGCATCGTCAACACCCTTTTGGTCAAAATGGGGATGGAAAAGATCAACTTTATGATGGCGCCGGAATGGTTCCGCACCATCTTTACCGCCTCGGGCATCTGGCAGGGCTTCGGCTTCAGCTCGATTATCTACATCGCCGCCATTATGGGCATTGACCAGGAGATGTACGATTCCGGCAAAATCGACGGTGTAAACAAGTTTCAGGAGGTATGGCATCTGACCCTGCCCAGCCTCAAGCCGACCATTGTGATTCTGCTGCTGCTGGCTATCGGGGGCATTATGAGCGTCAATTTCGAGAAGGTGTACCTGCTGTACAACGGAGCCACGTACGAAACCGCAGACGTGATCTCCACCTATGTGTACCGTCAGGGCATCGAATCACAAAACTTCGGCTTTGCTACTGCTGTGGGCCTGTTCAACTCCGTGGTGGGCTTCGTGCTGGTGTTCCTGGCGAATACGGCCAGCCGCAAGTTCAACGATATGTCCCTATGGTAAAACCGAGGAGATGGGGAGGACACCATGAAAAAGCCTTTCGTCGATAAAGCCTACTATACGCTGGTTTATCTGATTGTGTTTATTGCGATTATTGTTACGCTGTATCCGTTTATCTATCTGGTCAGCATCTCCATGAGCTCGGTCCAGGCTATAGATAACAAGCTGGTCACCCTGTTTCCCGTTGACCTGAGCTTCGACGGTTACCGGATGGTGCTGGGATACAAGGAGCTGTGGACCTCGTACTACAACACCCTGTGGTACACGGTGGTGGGGACGGTACTGAATCTGGTCTTTACCTGTTTGGCCGCTTACCCCTTGTCCAAGCGGGAATTCTTCCTGCGGCGGAAGCTCAACTTCTTCATCGCGTTCACCATGTATTTTTCCGGGGGATTGATTCCCATCTATATGGTCATTACCGAGCTGGGCTTGTACAACACCCGTTGGGCCATGGTGCTGCCGGTGCTGATCAACACCTTCAATGTGATGATTCTGCGTTCAGCCTTTGAGTCCATTCCCAATGAGATTTTTGAGAGCGCCAGTATGGACGGAGCCAAGGAATTCACCCTGCTGTTCCGGATGGCCGTGCCGCTGGTCAAACCAACTCTGGCCGTGCTGACTCTGTATTATGCCGTTGCCCACTGGAATGACTTCTTCAGTGCCCTGCTTTATCTGAGCAAACAAGAGCTGCAGCCGCTTACGATTTTCCTCCGGCGGGTCCTGATTATGGCCTCTCCTGAGGTTATGCAAAAAATGGGCGGTCAAACCTCTGCCAACGCGCTGGCGGTTTCCACCCTGCAGGTCCGTTATGTTTCCATCGTAGTCAGTATTGTTCCCATTGTTCTATTCTATCCCTTCATCCAGAAATATTTTGTGAAGGGCGTTACCCTGGGGGCAGTAAAAGGATAACCCGTCCTTGACTGTATAGATGCTCTGATTTTATTTTAACCATTATAGGGAGGTTCACATCAGATGAAAAAACAAACAAAACGCGCCGTTAACGCTTCTCTGGCTGCTTCATTGGTGATTGTATTGGCTGCCGGCTGCTCGTCCAAGGAAGAGAGTACCCCCAGCCCTGCGGCAAGCACCAGTCCGGGTGCCAGCGCAGCACCTGCCTTCCAGTATACCGGGGCCGCTCCGGTTACGAATAACGGCGGCAGCCTGAGCATTCTGGCCACCAATGCGTGGAGCAACAATGTGGATTTGAACAAGGCCTCCATTGTCCAGGAGCTGGTGAAGCGCACAGGCGTCAACGTCAAGTGGGAGCTGCTTTCGCCGGGCACCTACAATGATGCCATCAGCCCTCGTTTGGCCGCAGGGAAGGACCTGCCGGACATCATCTACACCCTGGACCCGGACCAGAACATGAAGAACATTCAGGGCGGGCTGTTTAAACCCTTGAATGAATATCTGGACAAATCCGGTGTTAACCTGAAGAAGCTGTTCGAAAAATATCCTGAGCTGAAGGCCAGTCTGACCACGCCGGACGGCAAAATCTATTATGTGCCCCAGCTGGCGGTCACCAAAAACTATCAGCCTCTTTTTATGATCAACACCCGTTGGCTGGAGAAGCTGCAATTGAAGGAGCCCACCACCCTGGATGAATTTACCGAGGTGCTGCGCAAGTTCAAATCCAGTGATCCCAACGGCAACGGCAAGCAGGATGAAATCCCCATGTCCATGGAGTCCAAAATGGTGACTCAAGCCTTCGGCCCCTCCTTCGGTCTGGACCTGGCCAATAACTACTATGCCGACAAAAACGGCAAGGTGCATTATTCCTACTATGAGCCGGCCTACAAGGAATACCTGGCTTACCTGAACGGCTTGTATAAGGAAGGGCTGCTGGAGGCGGACTTCGCCAGCACCACCGCCGACCAGGTGACCTCCAAAATTTCGCAGAACCTGACCGGTATCACTTACAACTTCAGCTATCATTCTTCCATGGTGTATAGCAAGCTGTTTAAGGATTACGATCCCAATGTGCCTCTGATCAAGGGCATTGCACCGCTTAAAGGCCCTCACGGTGACCAGTTCTATGTAGGCCGCAACCCGATTACCGGCATCTTCGGCATCTCCAAGAATGCCAAGGACCCCGAGCTGGCCTTCCGCTTCCTGGATTATGCCAGCAGCGAGGAAGCCAAGGAGCTGTACGCCTGGGGCATCAAAGGCGACACTTATGATGTAGTCAACGGCAAGAAGGAGTACACGGAGAAGGGTAAGGATAATGATTATATCCAAAAGTCCGGCATCAACCCGGTAAACCTGCCCATCGAGCAATCGGTTGAAGCGGTAGATACCTTGGTGGCACCGTGGCATGCCAAGATCGACAAGGACATGGAGAAATATATCAAGGCTCCGTTCCCCTTCGTATATGCCCTGTCGTCTGAAGCCAGCACCGAAAGCACGATTATGCCCGATATCACCACGTATGTGAACGAAATGCATATCAAGTTCATTACCGGCAGTGAAAGTCTCGACAAGTTCGACAGCTATATCAAGGCGCTGAAGGGTATGGGCATTGAGGATGTTATCAAGGGCAAACAAGCCCAATACGACCGCTATGTGGCGGCCAGCAAAAAATAGCACATGATGTACAGCGGCCGCTTCAGGAGGGCCGCTGTTTTTTGTAGGGGGCCGGCGTGGGCTGTGCTGCGCTGGGCTGGCAGCAGGCTGCGTTTCTTTAAGGGGCTGGTTTTGGATATAATGAAAACGACAGGCAAACAGCATAGAGGTTTTATCGCAGACAGGAGGGAATGTAGATGAGGAAGGCCGTATGGGTAGCGTTGGCGCTGGTGCTGGTGGCCGGAGCCGCCACAGCTGTGATGGTTATGGTCCGGCCCGGTGCTCCTCGCGGACCTGTTCTCTCCGGCCATGAGCAGGCGGCGCCGGGAACGGAGCCGGTTACGCTGAAGCTCCTGTTCCCGTTGGACGAACCCAAGGATCAGGCCCAGGTAACCAAGGCGGTGGAGGAGAAGCTGGCTCTGGATGGACTGCCGCTGAAGCTGGAGTTTACCTTTGTCCCGTTTGACCAATATTGGAACCGGGTGTGGGTGAATGCAGCCAGCGGGGAGAACTATGATCTGGCCCTGATCTCCTATTCAAATCTGTCGGATATGGTTTCGAAGAAGGTGCTGGCCCCACTGGACAGTGCGCTTGAGACATACGGGCCGGAAATTCTTGCCCATACTCCGGATTACGCCCTGCAAGGGGTGACTATCAACGGGCATATCTATGCCATCCCCCGGGTGATGCCTATTGCCGAGCATGAAAGCTTCGTTCAGATCCGGGGGGATCTGCGGAAGAAATACGGGCTGCCCGAAATCAAAAGTGTGGCGGATATGGACCGTTATCTGGAGGCCATCTCGGAGAATGAGCCGGAGATGATTCCATATTTTTATGATACGGGACGGTTTCTGCTGCGGGAGTATGGGGATGTGGCGTTCCTGGCGGGGAATTACCTGAATGCCCCGGTATATATCGATCCGGCCGATCCCGAGCTGGAGGTCAAGAACACGTATGAGTCGGTGTTTTTCCGGCAGATTATGGAGAAGCTCCATGAATGGCAGCGCAAGGGTTATATTCCTTACGGTCCGTCAGGGACACCGGAGATTCCCGATCCGGAGAAGGCTTTATATGAAGGGAAAATTGCCGCCACTTGGAGTGTGGTTCTGAAGCAGGCGGAGCGTATCGATTCCTTCAAGGAAAAGCTGCCTCTGGCCGAGCTGGAGAATGTGTATCTCCATCCCGAACGGCCCAAGTATATGTTCACGGCGGCGGACAATATGCTGTCTGTTTTCTCCACCAGCAGCCATGTGAATGAAGCGGTGGCGCTGATCAACTGGGTGCGGAAAAGCCAGGAAAATTATGATTTGTTCACCTATGGCGTGAAAAATGTCAATTACAAGCTGGTGGGGGACGCCATCTCCTATGACGAGGTGCATCCCACCAAGCGGTATATGTCCATTCATTGGGCCTGGAACGACATCCGTTATTTCCGGTTCAGCAAGTACCTGTCGGAGCCCTACAAGAAGGAGCTGCGCAGCTGGAACCAGGACGCGGTGGCTTCGCCCACCTTGGGCTTTATGCCCGACCTGACCCCCATCAAGTCGGAGATGGCCCAGGTAAACGTCATCGTGTCGGAATATCTGGCCCTGCTCTACGATGAGAAGGTGGACTGGGACACCACCCTGTCCCGGTTCCAGGCTAAGCTCAAAAACGCCGGTTTGGAGCATGTGAAGGCGGAAATCCAACGCCAATTCGATGCTTTTCGGAGCCGGAACGGACGGTGAGGGGGAGGGAAGGACGTGGGGGATGGCTGGAGCGGATGCAAGGTGTATTCGGAGTTCCCTCCAATTAAATGGGGATATACATTTACAAATTATGTAAATCATAATTGGTTGATTCAGGTTCCCTGCTCGTCCGGATGCGCTAACGGAACTGAGCGACTCTTAGAGGCGCAAAATGCAGCTTTTGCGAATGTAACGGAACTCAGGCGACCTTAAACGGCAAAATCGCAGGTAGATGCGACTATTCCACCCTGTAAAAGCTTCTCAGTTCCGTTAGCCGCGACAACTCCCGAAAATTCACCGCTAAGAGCTCCACAGTTCCGTTAGCTGTCAACTCACAGTGGCCAACTCCCGATTATCCTCTCGCATTCATCAGATGGGGCGGATTACCTTCCGCAAGCAGGTATAAACACATATTGGTTAGTTAAAAACAGACGTTATAGCAGTCCACCAGGTGGGTGCGCCTACGCCGCTGAAGACGGGAGAGGACAGTTTTTGGAGAAATATGCCTCGTTCGGTGAATGTTTTGAAGTTACCCTCCAGCACAGGTGCGAATGTCAAGCTCCCATAAAAACTCCAGGACATTCGCACCTCAAACTTTGTCGAAGTCAAACGGAAATATTTCCCTTCTGGTCATGTCAATACGTATGCTATACTTTATTTGGAAGAAGAATTGACGTAATCTTGCAAATTGTTCCCACTATGTTATCAATCAGGGAAATGGTAGCTGTCGCACTCCGTATGGAGTGCGTGGATTGAAATAATTTGGGCGGGCGGATGTTTGTGATCTGGGGGTCGCACTCCGTATGGAGTGCGTGTATGAAATTAATACGTCCATTGAAATGTTGAACAAAGTTGTGGGTTTTAAAGATGGGTATGGCTCTGACTCTTGCTATAATAAAGAATAATCAGAGAATGGGAGGGAACAATTGTGGCGGAATCCGGCAAGAAATCCTATATGCTCATGCACAAAAATATACCCGTTGCTGAGGTTGAACTGGATGAAGCGACAGCCTCCATTTCAGCGATTGGGCAAATCTTTTCCAAGCAGCACATCCCTATTGGGATTCCTGTCAAAAGGGGCAAGATCGACCGTGCAGCACTCAATGAATGGTGGAGGGGACGCGCCATTCCGGCCAGCCGCGACGGAATTCAAGAAGCCCTGCTTGAATTGAATCTGTCTGCTACACAACAGTTGCTGGATAAAAGTTACGGGCTTAGCTTGTCCGATCACTATTGGATTTCTCCGGAGGCTTCACATTTGGAATGGACTACCATTAACTTTTTCCATAACTCTTTTTCGGAGGATGTGGGGAATGTATTACTGGGTAAAGGTGCATCCGATGCGATAAGCCTGCTTTCACCGGATAATACCTCTGATGGTTGGCTGAAAAAAAAGTGGACGATTATTGATGGCAAGCGCTGTTTGGTTAAAGGCGGAAGCGGTTCTACTCAACAAGAACCGTATAATGAAGTAATTGCGAGTAAAATCATGGAACGGTTAGGCATTCCTCATGTTCCTTACATGTTAATAGAGCAGGAAGATTACCCATTTAGTGTGTGCGAAAATTTTATTACACCCCAGACTGAACTCATTACGGCCTGGTATGTGATGCATACCCAACAAAAACTAAATCATATTTCCGTTTATCAGCATTACGTTAACTGTTGTGAAGCGCTAGGCATTCGGGGCATTGTGGAAGCGCTTGACCGGATGATCGTTGTGGATTATCTGATTGCCAATGAAGACCGGCACCAGAACAATTTTGGCGTGATTCGGAATGCGGAGACGTTGGAATGGATTGGCCCGGCACCGATTTATGATAGTGGTTCATCTCTTTGGTTTTCCAAACCTATCGGTCTGATTCATGCAGACAGTAAGTTGATCTGTAAGCCCTTTAAGATTGATCACAAGGAGCAGCTCAAGCTGGTCACTTCTTTTGATTGGCTGGATTTGACACGATTAGATGGGATAGAAGATCAGGTGCGGGAGCTTTTTGATGATTCGCTTTTTGTGGATGAAGCCCGGAGTTATGCCATTTGTCAGTCCTTGCGTGGACGCATTGAACAGTTGAAGCAATTTATTCAAACACGTGAGCCGCGGATACGGATCGACGACCATAGCACTGATGTTAAGAAGAATATTGCTTACGGCGGTATCCCGGATGAAGAAGATAAGAGCGGAAGATAAACATTGATCTGACTAATAAATCATAAAAACCCCAACAAGACACTAACTTATTGTCTCGTTGGGGTTGTTCATTTTTACGTAGAGCGGCTTTCCTTTAGCTCCCCTATGCCTTGGCTATCCGGTTTTCTGTTTGCAGCAGACGTTTTGTTCGTGAGGAACAATGCAGGGAGGAGCATCACGATACTCAAGATCAAAGTCAACATAAATCCATCCTGGTAAGCCGCGGTCAAAAGTGGGATCGTGGGAGTTTGGCCCTGCATCGAATGACTGACGGCCGTTGCCACTACGGCTGAACCAAACGCGCCGCCAATATTTTGCATGAGCCGTGTTCCGACACTCGCTTGGGCAATCTCCTCCTTCACCATGCCGGTGTAGCCGTCTGTCATCAAGGGAATGGCGATCCCGCCGATACCCGTGCCTCGGATAAACAAGGCAACCCCGATCTGCACAAGAGAAGATCCCTCATGGAAGAAGAGAAAGGGAACCGTACCTGCAACGGCTAAGAACAAGCTGGCTAACACCACATAACGCGCACCCCATCGATCTGTTAGTTTGCCGATTAAGGGACGGGCGATCAACATACCGATTCCCTGCGGAATCAGGATTAACCCGACACTTAGAACAGAGAACCCCTTGACGTTCTGGAAAAAGAGAGGCAGCAATAACATGGGACCATTGGTGGCAATACTCGAAAGGAACAAACCCGCCATGACCGCACTGAAGCTTTTGGATTTGAATAAACCCAGCGGCAGAATGGCCTGTTCCTTTTTGAAGGCAGCGTAGATCAGGTAGACCAGCAAAATAACGACGCCGGCCATCACATAACCCACGGTTGTGCCATTGGTCAACACGGTATTTTTCGCTGCTTGGGAAATGCCATAGATCAATGCGGCTGAGCTGCCGCCCAATAAAAAGATGCCGGCAAAATCAGATTTGGCCTTCGGGTTAACAGGTGTGAAGGTAGGCAACTTCAGGATCATCAAGGTGATGGCAATCAGGCCAATGGGAATGTTGATCAGAAAAATGTAACGCCAGGAGTAGAATTGAACAAGTAGCGCTCCAATCACCGGACCCAGAATGGGGCCTAATACCATTGGAATGCCAACGGTGGACATCAATCGTCCCATTCGCTCGCTTCCGGCAATCTGAACCACCAGGGTGGTGAGCAAGGTCATAATAAATCCGGCGCTTAACCCTTGGACAATCCGGAACAGAATTAAGGCTTGGATGCTCCCGCTTAATCCTGCACCAATGGACGTAGCCAAAAATACGCCGTTGGCGCCAACCATCAGCCACTTGCCGTTAAAACGCAAAGCGGCCCATCCCGCAAGCGGCACTGAGATGGCCATCGCTAACACATAACCGGTGATGGCCCATTGCACACTGTCCAGTCCGATGCGAAAATCCTGACTCAAGTGGTTTATGGCAATATTGACCATGGTTGAATCCAGGAGCGGCATGATCGCCCCAAGCACCAAAATCCAGGCAACATTCATGATCCCCTTGGGAATGGGATCAAGCTTTGCGGTTTGTTTCTTCATACTCATTATCCATTCTCCCTCCTAACAGGCGGCGGTTGAAATGTCAGGGGCGATGCCTTTTACAAAACGCTGCCGCTCGTTGATAATGTGAGTATGGAGTGTAACGTAACGTTCGAGTCAACCCTGGTTTTTAAATGGGCTTGAGGGGGAAAAAGCTGTGAAAAGTGTCAATGAAGTGAGCAAGCTCTCCGGCGTAAGCCGCCGCACCTTGCAGTATTATGATCAAATTGGATTGCTGCCGCCCAGTACGGTAAAAGAATCGGGTTACCGCTTATATAATGACGATAGCTTGCGCCGTCTATGGAGTATTCTGTTCTATAAGGAGCTTGGTTTTTCCCTGGACGAGATTCGTTTGCTGCTGGACAATCCCATTGAGGTAGAAAAGGAAATTATGCGGCAGCATAAGCAAATTCTGTTGGATAAACAAGCCGCCCTGCAAAAAATGATCGAGTCTATTGACCAGATTTTAAACGGCAAATTTGATATTTACATGTTAAGCGATTTTGATAAAAGCCGAATTGAAACCATTAAGAAAATCTACGCCAATGAAATCCGAATGCTAATCGAAAGCAAGTTTTTTCTTCCCCTTGCCAAAAGTGGTTTATTATCGGGTGATCAATCTCTCGTGAAAAATGCCTCCGTCATCGTGAATGTGGATTTCGGCCAGATCATTTCGCTGTGCGGGAGGATCATACAGACCTTTCAGGAGGCTATGGTGGATGGCCCGCAGAGCGTAAAAGCAGCTGAAGCGGCTGCGGCTTACAGGGAGCTGCTCAGTAATTGGATTCCCTGTGATGACCAGACCTTTCTTCAAATTGCAGAAGCTTATGAGAAGTACAAGGATGAAATGGGCCAGACGCCGCCGGAGCTGGGGGAGTTGGTGTCGGAAGCAATTCGGCGGGGATGCGGGTTGAGATAAGAAACGAATCCATTTGAAAAGGCGGTTGTTCCTGCGTCATGCAGAGGCAACCGTCTTTTTGTATGGCTACGGAAAAGGGTTGAATAATTTTATCCGGGTAATATTGACTTATCTATTTTTATCCGGGTATAATAAGCAAAAGAGCAGAGGAGAAATGCAGCATGATAAATGGTCATTCGGATATTACCTGTACGGCATTTTTGGGTACAAGAATGGTTGCATCAGGTTCCTTGCCATCCGTGACTTCGATTGTGAAGGAGAGGTTGGAGGACAGGGAGCTCCTGCAGCTGCTTATTTTTGACGATTCTACTGGAAAACAAATTGATGTTCACTTCCGCGGCAAGACTGATGATCTAGCCGCGGACGAATCTCCCCGGCGGGCCGGACGTCCGAAGCTGGGTGTTGTGTCCGGTGAGGTTACGTTATTGCCGCGCCAATGGGAGTGGCTGAAGGGTCAACCCGGTGGAGCTTCCGTCACCTTGCGCAAGCTCATTGATGAAGCCCGCCGCGCCGGAGAGGAACAAGGCAAAATACGGGCGTCACAAGAGTCAGTCTATCATTTCATGACGGCCGTGGCCGGAAATTTCCCGCATTACGAAGAAGCGCTGCGGGAGCTTTATTCCGGTGATATGGATCGCTTTTATGACAGCATGGAGGAATGGGCACCCGATATCAAAAGTCATATAAAGAAATTGGCCCTAGATGCATTTCCCAAGCGGAATCCAGGATGAAAGCAGGAGAATGTGGATGAATATTGTAAAAGTCAATGATGTGGAGCTGGCGTTTGACAGCTTCGGCAACGAAACGGACGAGGCTGTGATTTTAATTGCCGGTCTTGGAACACAGATGCTCCGATGGACAGCTGATTTTTGCCGGAGGCTGGCGGCACGGGGCTTTCGTGTGATTCGCTTCGATAATCGCGATGCTGGATGCTCGACACACTACAGCGATTATCCGACATTGGATTTTGAAGCCTTGGCGGCTAAGCTCATGTCCGGGCAGCGGCCGGACCTTCCTTATACACTCGATGAGATGGCAGCAGACGTTATCGGTCTGCTCGATGCCCTTTCCATTAAGCGGGCTCATCTTGTGGGACGGTCCATGGGTGGGATGATCGCCCAGCTTGCAGCCAGTGTTTACCCCGAGCGGGTGTTATCCCTCACCTCAATTATGTCTAGCTCCGGCAATTCCGCTCTGCCGCAAGCTTCTCCGGAAGTGATGGCGATGATGACGAAACCGGCGCCGAATCCGTTTGAGGATGAAGCAGGGTTCCTCGCGCACAGCCTTTCTTTTGCGAGGCGAATTGCCGGGACAGGCTATCCGTTTGATGAGAGGACTTACAGGGAGCTTATTCTGGAGGAGGTGAAGCGGGCTTATGATCCGGGCAGTGTGGGGCGGCAAATTGCGGCTATTGCTGTCTCCGGGGACCGCCGTCCACGCCTGGCCGCTCTATCCATGCATGCACTTATTATTCATGGATCGGATGACCCCTTGTTTGTGCCCGCCTGCGGCGAGGACACGGCTTCCACTATACCCGACGCGGAGTTTATGCTGCTTGACGGAATGGGGCATGATCTGCCTCAGGAACTGTACGATATGGTCATCGATGGCATCGAACGGACGGCTCACCGGAGCGGACACGCATCATAAAAAGGCTCGTACTGCCTGGAAGGGAAACCTCCTGGCCGGTACGAGCCTTGGTTCATCATGGGCCGTCATTGCCGCAGCCTAAACATCCCCGCAGGTATTGATCCGCTTCGGGTCAAAAATCTCGTTGATGTGATGCTCCTCGAATTTGTCCAGCAGGTGCTCCTGGCAACCTGTTTTTCCTAAGAGATAATCTGCTCTTTTTTCAATAGTAGAGAATGTAAGGATTTGGTATAATAGGTGAAACGTGAAACGGGCTTGAAACAAGGAGGCATTCAAGTATGAACGATTTTGTATTGAACAATGGGGTTGCCCTGCCCAAGGTGGGGCTGGGTGTCTACAAATTCAAGCCCCAGCACGAATCCGCCTTGATCTGGGCTCTACAGAATGGGTACCGCCATATTGATACGGCATCGTTTTATCACAATGAAGAATTGATTGCCCGTGCCATTCAGAAGTCGGGGATCAAAAGAACCGACGTTTTCCTGACCACGAAGGTGTGGAGCTCCGACCTGGGGAAACGGACCAAGCAGGCCTTTGAAAGCAGTCTCCGCAGGCTGCAAACGGATTATGTCGATCTTTATTTGATCCATTGGCCGGCCGTTCATTATATGGAAAGCTGGTTTACCTTGGAGAGGCTCTACAAGGAAGGGAAGATTCGGGCCATCGGCGTCGCTAATTTTGAGCGAAAGCACTTGGAGGACGTGCTTACACAGGGGTCCATTGTCCCGGCTGTGAATCAGATCCAAACCAATCCCTATTATCAGCAAGAGGATATACACGGTTTTTTGGCCAAACACGGTATCCAGCATGTTGCCTGGGGGCCGTTCGGACAAGGAAACAAGCAGTTATTCAGCGACCCGGTACTAACAGAGATTGCGCAAGGACATGGTAAAACAACCGCTCAAATCATGCTCAGGTGGAGCCTTCAGCGCGATATCGCCGTGATTCCCAAATCCATCAACCCGTCAAGACTGAAGCAGAACCTGGAGGTGTTTGACTTCCACTTATCCGCGGAGGAGATGGGCCGCGTAGCCGTACTGGAGCGTAATCAGAAGGGATTCAATGACCCAAGCAACAAGTTTATGCTGTGGATGACGAGATATATCCGGTAGACGCCCGTCAGAAATAGTGAAAAACCCAAACCAGACCAGAAATGATTGTCTCGTTTGGGTTGGGGTAATTGTCCGTACTGCACCATGTCTGTTCATTGTTCTTCTCCCCTTATTTTTTACTTGTGCCATATGTTCGGTTTATTATTAAACCCACTTGTTTCTGCACAAAAGAACCCCTATAATTAAACCAAACGGTCGGTTTTATCTGGGAGGGACAACATGAGCACGCCAAAAGGCTCGGAAAAGCGGAGTATGATTCTAGACAAGGCGTTGGAGCTTTTTGTGCAGAAGGGCTACGCCGCTACTTCGATGGATGATATCGTCAAACACACCGGGGTCAGCAAGGGCAGTATTTATTACCATTTTTCCAGCAAAGATGATTTGTTCGTGAGTATGGTTGAAAAAATAAACCGGGAATGGGTGGAGGAGTGGGCAGGAATCCGCCCCCACTTCCCGGATGTCGGGAGCAGACTGATGGGAGCAAGCCTGCATTATGTGAACAGCTTCCAGAGCCCTCTGACGAAGGTTGCCGAAGAGTTCTCCATGAATATTCAGGAGGGTTACCAGGGTGTGTATGACAGGCTGGTGGAGATTTCAATGGTGCAGATTGACGTATTTACGGAGATCTTCCGGGAAGGGGTGGAGCAGCAGTTTTTTGCCGAGGTGGACCCCAGCCGGTTGGCTGTGTTATTCACCACCTTGTTAAGCGGAATGTTGGTCTACCCAAAGCTGTTCCCCAAAGAAGTGAGGGAGAAGCATACGCAAGAAGCGGTGAATGTGTTATTGAACGGAATTAAGAGCCGATGAACTGGGCCAACCATGACCGAACGGAGCCTGTCCGAGCAGGCGAATTCTTATATCGGGCAGGCCCCTTACATTTGGCCATTAGTAAACCGAACGGTCAGTTTATTCAAAGGAGGAACTAAGATGAAGGGTTTGTTGCAAAACCGGGTATTCCTGCTGGTGATGGCTTCGGATGTGCTGCAGCAGGTGGGCATCTGGGTACGCAATATGGCTTTATTGTATTATGTGGTGCAGCAGACACAAGGTGATCCGGTGGCGGTGTCCTTGCTGACGGTTGCGGAATACGCACCGATTTTTTTGTTTTCCTTGGTGGGAGGTGTACTGGCAGACCGGTGGCGCCCCAAACGCACCATGATCTGGGGCGATATTCTAAGCTTTCTCTCCATTGTGCCGATTTTATTCGTGGTGGCATGGGGTTATTGGCAGGCTGTTTTTATTGTGACGATGATTTCCGCGATTGTGTCCCAGTTCTCCCAGCCTTCCTCATCCAAGCTGCTGAAAACCCATGTCCCGGAAAAGGAATTGACGGCTGCCATAGCGATGATTCAGATGGTTAGTTCGCTGTTTATCATTCTTGGTCCCATTCTCGGCACCTTTGTTTATTACACCTTCGGAGTGATGGTTTCGCTGGGCAGCCTGCTGGTGATTTTTGCCCTATCCGCTTGTTTGTTGCTGTTCCTGCCGGATTCACCGCGCACCATGGAGAGATTGTCCGTGCAGGCGTTGATTAGGGATTTTGGCGACGGGCTCGGTTATATGCGGAAACAGGCGAACCTGAAGGTTCTGCTGGTGATGTTTGGCGTCCTTGCTTTGGGAGCCGGCTTGACCGCTCCGCTGGACATTTTTCTGGTTACCCAACGGCTGGGATTGGCGGAAGCGGACCTGCAATGGTTTACCGCCTTGTCCGGTTTGGGCCTCTTAATTGGAGCCATCATCGCGGCCGGTCTGTCCGGCCGTTTGAAGGGCAGAGGAGTGGTTTTTGCCGGTTTGCTTTTGTTGGGAGCGGGCACGATGATTGAAGTATGGTCGGTCTGGCCTGTGCTGACAGGCGGAATGCGGCTGGTCACCGGCTTGTTTCTGGCTTTGACTCAAACTGTAATCGGCACCTATATGCTGACTTTGGTGCAAGCTGAATATATCGGACGGATTAATGGTCTCATAACTCCTGTATTTACCGGCTGCACCCTGATCGGCACGGCTCTTTCCGGTATGCTGGTAGCCCAAAGCTCGCTTATCTTCGTCTATATGTTATCCGGTCTTATTCTGATGCTGGCAGCCTTGGTGGCACTGCGATTACGTTTCTCCTCTTAATGGGAGGCATGATTAGCCGGGGTGACGGCAAGCCACCTTAATTCATCAGTGCGAATAGAATGATTCGCCGCCTCATAGCCCAGCTTATACAGGGGTTTGCCGTCACCGGAATAGGCGATGCCGTTCAAATCATTCCATCGGATTGAGCTGTCCCAGGCAAATATGGCGGTTTCACCAACGGCTAACTCAAGTCTTTGCCGCTCCTTGTCCGGTCCCATTTCAATATAGGCTACCTGCGGGTCAAGGCTTTGCACGGGAATGGCCGTTACGCCTTGGCCGCCTGTTCTGTCCGTCATACTGCTCCAGCCCACCAGCTTCACTTGGTCCTCTGTTTTGTTGGCCCAGGAGGAGCTGCTGTTCTTCCACAGGCCGAAGCTTTCCTTCGTCAGGACGGTGCGGTACTTGTCTTCATTTTCATAGAAAAATACCTTATACGCTCCCACCTCCACCTCGCCGAGCAGAGTGGATTGTTCATCTACGTAACGGCTGGTTCCGGCAGCTTGTTCGGCGCTGAAGCGCAATCCCTGTGTGTATGCAAAGGAAGTGATAAGAACCAGACTCACTATGCAAGCTAACCCTGTCAAGGTGAGCGTTTTACGAAGCCGGAGTCTTCTGGCAAGGGACTTGTAATGATCTGTGGCTTCCGTACCTTCATTCTCCCTGTTGGCCTCCGGCTCCCTCTTCATTCCTTCATACCATACCCGGCATGCTTCGCAGCTCTCCATATGCTCGGCAGCTGCGGCTTGGCTGGCCGGACTGGCCATATCATCCTGCACCAGGGGCAGCAAATCCCTGATCAGTTCACAATCATATTTCATATCCGTAACCCTCCCGTAATTTCGATTGAAGGGCAAGCTTGCCCCGGAAAAAAATGACCTTGGCTGAGCTTTCGCTTATTTTCAACATCGCAGAAATCTGCACGTAGCTTAAATCGGAATAAAACCGGTACAGCATCACATCCCTTGTCCTCGAATCAAAGGTATCCAGAACCTTAAGAACTGCCGCGAGCTTCTCTTTGTTCTCCACTTGCTGATGCAAGGAAACAGGCTCACTTCTCTCCAGATTAAAAAGGATAGAGCGCAACAGGCTTCTGCCGCGCTGTTTCTTCCGGATCTCTTGATAAAATACATTCTTGGCGATCTGAAGCAGCCATGTTTTCACCTGGCATTCGCCTCTGAATTTGGAGAAGGACCGGATAGCCTGGTAAAAGGTCTCCTGGGTCAGTTCCTCCGCTAGTTCCTGCTCATACCCGGACAGCCGGAGCAGGAAGGAAAACACATCCTTGCGGTAATCCGTATACAGCTGATGGAAGCTTTGCAATGCCATTCATCCTCTCGGGCTTCTCACTCATAACTAGTAGTTGCCGCAGATTCGAAAAGGTTACAAATTCGGATGATTTTTATTATACATGGTACCGCAAAAAAGCCTGCTGCAGCTTTCGCAGCGGGCTTGGAAGTCTGTCACGAAACTCTTACGTAATCTGATGGTTCCGGAAGGAACGGTACGCCAGGGGTGTCAGCAGGACACTGGCGGCTGCTCCGAACAGGGGCAGGAAAATATAAGGGCGCAGGACCAGGCCGAGAAACTCGTATTGGATCAGGGAGGTGACATTCTTGAAGACCAGCATGTTTGTGGGCAGAAGATGGACCAGATTATACAGCAGAAGGTTGGCTTCGGAGACATTGGTGAACATCGGCACCAACAGCAGCAAGCCGGTGAGGACAATCACAGCGAATGGACTCCTGAACCGGGCTGAGAGCAGCATGGTAACGGCAGCGGTGAACAGGCAGGCGCAGAGCACGCTGGCAGACAGCAGCAGGGCTGTTTGTCCCAGGGTGAGCGGGTAGGAGCACATAGGCATATATAGCTGCAAAGGAGCGTTTCCTCCGTCAAAGCCGAAGGTAAGCATACATTGCAGATAGGAGACCAGGGTGAAGGTTATAGCCAACCCGGCTGCCGCAGAGAAGCCTGTAAACAGCTTGGCCCCAATGAGCCGGCCTTTTCCGTGTTTGGAGGTCAGGATCAGTTGGTCGGCTCGGCAGGCATATTCGCCAGAGAACAACGGCGCCGTGCATATGGCTGTGAAGAAGGCCGCAATCAGACCGGTGATGTACATCATGGTAAAAAACCGGGTATAGCCATCGGTATAGGAATAGATGAAGGGGGCTTGCACCTGGTTGTCCAGGGCCAGCACCTCTTTTTTGGCATGTTCACTCATCCGGGATTGCTCGATCACCTGAGCCAGTCTTTCTCCGCGGATGGTGTAGAAATTCCCGGCCTGCGCCTCGGTCAGCTTCTGGAAATCCTCCATATTGAAGCGCCGGGATTCGGTATTGTAAATGGTGCGGGTAAGCGAGTAGATTTCGCTGTAGGGGCGTGCAAAGGTTTGGTACGCCTCGGTATTTTGATACTGGGCGCTCCCGGGAATTTGCGCATAGGCTTGGGAGGCGGCGAGGATCAGCTCCGTGTCGACAGGGCGTCCCGCTAATGAGCGGGCGTAGGTACGGTCCTTGATCATGGCGTCATAATTGGACTCAAACACTTCCCCGTTCATATAATGATTCCCGATCAGGATGCCCCAGCCGTTAATAAGGGATAAGAGGAAGGCCAGTATGAGGCCGAGAAGGATGCTTTTTTTGCGGAGCATTTTCCTGTATTCAAAACCGGCTAACTGCCAAAAGAGAATCATTTTGCCGTCACCTCACTGAAATAATAAAGGTAAAGATCCTCCAGCCCCGCTTGGACGGGCACGGCTGAAGCCCAAGGTTTACCTTCACCGACCAGCCGCAGGAGAATGCCGCCAGTTTCCTGGCGCAGATTAATAACCGGAAATTTGGCGCACAGCGCATCCGCCTCCTCCCGGGTGACGATGCATTCCCACACCTTGCCCTGTATGGGCTCTACGATTTCGGCCAATCCGCCTTGATGGATGATCTGGCCGCTTTTCATAAGAAGGATGGTATCCGCAATATGCTCCACATCGGAAACAATATGGGTGGACAGCAGCACAATCCGGTCCTTGCCCAGCCGGGAAATCAGATTGCGGAAGCGCACCCGCTCCTTGGGGTCAAGACCGGCCGTGGGTTCGTCGAGCACCAGAATGCGCGGATCGTTTAACAATGCCTGGGCAATGCCCAACCGCTGCTTCATCCCGCCGGAAAAGGTTCTGATTTTCTTTTTGGCCTCCTGCTCCAGGGCAACCAGCTCCAGCAGCTCCCGCGCTTTTTCCTTGGCGCGTGTTTTTGGCAGGCCCTTCAGGGTTGCGATGTAGAGCAGGAAATCCAAGGCGGAGAATTCCGGATAATACCCGAAATCCTGGGGCAGATACCCCAACGCATCGCGGTAATCCTCATGGCTGACATCGGTTCCGCCATAGGTGATGGTGCCCGAGGTGGGGGACAGGACGCCGCACATCATGCGCATCAAGGTGGTTTTGCCTGCACCGTTGGCCCCCAATAGGCCGTATACGCCGGGCCGGAGCACAAGGGAAATACGGTCGTTGGCGATTTTGCTGCCGTAGTGTCTGGTTATTCGGTCAAGAATGAGCTCCATGTTCTCTCCTCCGTTTGTTTAAGCACTTGCGTAAGCTGGCGGATGACCACAAGGATACTGGCGGCAAACAGCCCAACCCAGTAGATAAAGCTGGTCTCCGCATAAAAAGGCTGCATCGTATTGCTGAAGACGGCGTCCGCCAGGCTGATGATGCAGGCGGCTGCCGCACAGGCCGGAAGGCTTTCACGGCCATGCCACCGGTTTAAGATCCAGAAGCAAACCCCGCAGGTCATGAGGTAGGGCACCAGCAGATACAGAGCCGTCCGCATCAAGCCAATGGGGGTCACGTGACTCACAAGGGCGAGGAGAAGTGCGAATAACGCAAAGTTGGCAGCACCCAGAATCGCCGCCCGGGCCAGGATAATCTGCGGCAGGCTGAAGCGGCAGCCCATCTCCAATTCCGCCATCCGGTGAAAGGCCGAGCGGAACAGCTCCGTGGTGGTTAAGAGTGCCATCAGCGGAAGAATGGCGGAGATGATCCAGAGGGCATCCGCCTCCGACCACCAATGGCTGGCGGCAGGAGTGGAGAAGGAAACAAACCAGCCCAACAGGACGTTCATAAAGGCAAACGCCCACACCCGCTTGCGTATATAGCCCAGTTGGCTGAAGAAAAATTCCCGGAAGGTGATCTTCGGATAACGGAGAGTCTGCAGGAACCGCTCCTTGTCTCTCGGGGCCGGAGCCTCGAAAGCATCCCGCAGCGCCTTTTTCCATTGCTTATTCATAAAAATCCTCCTCGTGGAGCAAGGTTTTCAGAGCGGCCAGGGCGGCACTGGTTCTGCGGTATACGGCAAACCGGGACAACCCCAGGACAGCCGCTGCTTCTCCGACGGACAGACCGTTTGCATACCGTAAAAACATCAGCTCCCGCTCCTGCTCCGGCAGTGTATCCAAGGCTTGGCGCACCGTAATTTTCAGCTCCAGCTGCTCCATGGCCCGGGTATCCGGCAGCTCTTCCGTCAATGGCTCCGGCTTCTTGCGCCGGAAGGCATCCACGCAGATATTGCGCGCGATGGTATACAGATAGGCCATTTGCTTGCCGCGTTCCAGATAAGTATTGTGGGCGAAATATTTAAGAAAGGTGTCCTGGGTCAGATCCTCCGCCAAAGCGGCGTTGCCGACCTTGTAATAGCAATAGCGATAAATTTTGTCGTACTGTTCCTTGATGTCGGCCGGCACCGGATACCCTCCTTTCATTATGCTTAACGGTTGGGGACGGCTGGATGTGCGGTGAAATAAAAAGAATTTGATGATAAAATGGCTGTAGTTCATTGGCTGTAATCTATCATAGTGTAGGAAAGGTTTATTTCACATGCCCAAAACCCAAATTGTCAAAGAAAAAGAGATTGTACATAAAATGATTGCCATCTACTGCCGGGGAAGCGGGCACGGCAAGGAGCAGCTTTGCCCCGAATGTGCGGCGCTTTTGGAATATGCGGGGAAGCGGCTGGATCATTGCCGGTTCGGCGAGGAAAAGCCGTTCTGCAAACATTGTCCCATCCATTGCTATAACAAGGATATGAGGGCACAGATCAGGACGGTTATGCGTTATTCCGGACCCCGGATTATGCTGTATCATCCGCTCGCGGCAGCGGAGCATCTGGTTTCCACCGTCAAGCAGCGGATCGCCAGAAAGTAGGGATGGAAAAGGCTCCCTTCTTTTTTGGAAGACGCGGTTTTTGCTGCCAAAACGTGCTATAATGAATTCTGCATGTGCTTGTCATGCGGCATCGGGAAGAACCCGTGTCCCTATTATCATTAGAGGAGTGGGACAATGGGTTCTTTAGATATGATTCTGCGGGATACACCTGCGGGTGAACGGCCCCGGGAGCGGATGCTTCATTTTGGGGTGCAGGCATTAAGCAGTGCGGAGCTGCTGGCGATTCTGCTGCGTACGGGTACGGTGGCGGAGTCGGTGGTCCGGCTGGCCGAACGGGTGCTCCGGGAGGCGGGAAGCCTGAAGGGCTTAAATGAAATGCGCATCGAGCAGCTGACGGCCATTAAGGGTGTCGGTCCCGCCAAAGCCATGCAGATACAAGCGGGTGTGGAGCTGGGCAGAAGATTGTCCCGCTCGGCGCCGGAGGAACGGTATACCATCCGCAACCCGGGTGATGCCGCGGAGCTTCTGATGGAGGATTTACGGTATTTGGACAAGGAGCATTTTGTGTGTCTGTTTCTGAATACGAAGAATCATGTGATCGGGCGCGAGACCATTTCCATGGGCAGCCTCAATGCGACGGTGGTGCATCCCCGGGAGGTATTCCGGTCGGCCATCCAGCGGAGCAGCGCTTCTATTCTATGTGCGCATAATCATCCCAGCGGCGATCCTACCCCAAGCCATGAGGATATTGAGCTGACTCAGCGGCTGATGGAGGCCGGGGAGATTATCGGCATCGATGTGCTGGATCATTTGGTGATCGGCGACGGCACCTTTCTTAGTATGAAGGAACGGGGTTTGATGTGAGCGCATCTTAGCCGTATGATGGTTGCTCGGCGGTTGAAGCCGCGGTGGGGCGTAACGGAACTAAATGACGCTTAGACGCTGAATTTGGATGGTTTGAAGTTTTAACGGAACTGAGCGACCGTTAGCGCCGGATTTATTTGTCCAAAGGTAGCCAAAAGCCCTGTAAGAGCTCCTGAGTTCCGTTAGCGGCGGAAAAGGCTGGTTTTAAGCCTGTAAGAGTCGCTGAGTTCCGTTACAGGGGCGACCGGGGCGTAAAGGTAACATACCAGCCTGATTCGGCATAAAGGTCTACCTCTAAGGACGTACCCTCATCGCTTATAAGAGGAACGTTCATCGCTGAATTGCATCGGTCGTTGACTTTTTTATATAATAAAATTTGAACATCAAATTTTCCTGAACCGGAGGCAGCTGGAAGTGTGGAAGCCGGCGCTACGGAGAGCAGATATAGAAGCCGCCGACGTTGGGCGGTTGAAGTTTTTTCACCTCCGCACGGACCCTAATGGACGGGCGGATACGAAAGGTTTCATGAAGAGACCGGACCGCTTAAACCAAAGCAGCATATTGCCCGTCTAAAAGGAATCACCCCAGAGGGGCAGGGATAAGCGCAGCCCGTCTCGGGAACGCAGAAGCTTGATCTGCAGAATACGGCTTGGATGAAACCGATAATTGGCCAGTGAAGGGAGAGCGTGCCATGTTTGGCGGCTTTACGAAGGATTTAGGGATTGATTTGGGAACAGCGAACACCCTCGTGTATGTAAAAGGAAAAGGAATTGTCGTCCGGGAGCCCTCCGTGGTGGCCCAGCGCACCGATACCTCCAATAAAACGATTGTGGCGGTTGGCAACTCCGCCAAGATGATGATCGGCCGTACCCCTGGCAATATCCGGGCGGTTCGCCCCATGAAGGACGGGGTTATTGCCGATTTTGAAACAACGGCTACGATGATCAAGTATTTTATCCGCCAGGCCCAGAAGCAGCGTGTGCTGTTTCAGCGCCATCCCAACGTGATGGTGTGTGTGCCCTCCGGCATTACCGCCGTGGAAAAACGCGCCGTAGAGGATGCCACCAAACAGGCCGGCGCCCGCGAGGCGTATACCATTGAGGAGCCCTTCGCGGCAGCCATCGGAGCGGATCTTCCCGTATGGGAGCCCACCGGCAGCATGGTGGTGGATATCGGCGGCGGCACCACTGAGGTAGCCGTTATTTCCCTGGGCGGCATCGTTACCTCCCGGTCCATCCGGATTGCCGGGGACGAGATGGATGACGCCATCATCCAGTACATTAAACGCACCTACAATCTGGCCATCGGTGAACGTACCTCCGAGCAGATGAAGCTGGAGATCGGCTCGGCGATGCCGGGGGATCTTGCGGAATCCATGGAAATCCGCGGCCGGGATCTGGTCAGCGGTCTGCCGAAGACCATTGCGGTTACCTCTCTGGAGGTAGCCGACGCTCTGGCGGATACGGTGAACAGCATCGTGGAAGCCGTGAAAGTAACCCTGGAGAAATGTCCGCCCGAGCTGGCTGCGGATATTATGGACCGGGGCATTGTGCTCACCGGAGGCGGCGGTCTGCTGCGCAACCTGGATAAGCTTCTGGCCCGGGAAACCGGCATGCCGGTGCTGGTGGCGGAGAATCCGCTGGATTGTGTGGCCATCGGAACCGGACGGGCTTTGGAGAACATCCATCTGTTCAAGTCCAGATCGGGTCCTGCTTACCGGGGAAGACGTTAATTTGTAGATAGGAAAATCGGGAATTTGATCTTACGGGGCCCCGCAAAGTAATCCGTATCAGCTTCATAGCCCAAGCTTCACTTTGCGGGGAATTTTCAGAATGAGGGTGTAACAAGTGTTTCGATTGCTGGGGAACAAAAAGCTGCTCACGCTGCTCCTGGCTTTGATGGTCTTTATCGCGCTGATGGGGCTCACCTTAAGCAGACGCTCGGAAATGACCTGGCCGGAACGGGTGATTAAGGATACGGTAGCCTGGACACAAGGTTGGCTCTACAAGCCCGCTCGGTATGCAGCGGGTTTCTTTCGGGATGTGGAGGACCTGAAGAACACCTACAAGGAAAACAAGCAGCTCAAAAAAACCTTGACCCACTATGCCCAGGATACTATGCGGCTGAATATGCTGGAGGCGCAGAACAAGCATCTCCAGGAGATTCTCGGATTTACCGAACGCCAGAAGAATGCCGATAACTACCAATACATGGTGGCGGAAGTGGTTTCCGTCAGCCCCGATCCGTACAGCAATACGGTGAATATCAACCTGGGTTCATTGGATGGCATCAAGGAGAATATGGCGGTTATGTCCGTGGAGGGACTGATCGGCCGGGTATCCCGTGTCTCCAACTTCACCTCCAGCGTCCAGCTGTTGGTGGATATGAATGCGGAATCCGGCGGTTCTGCGGAGCGCCAGCTGGAGAAGGGGATTTCCGCAACAGTGCTTGGGAAGGAAGACTTGGTGTTCGGCACCATTGACTATTACAGCAATGAGGAGCAGGGTTTGGTCATGACCCGGATCGACCAGAGGAGCGAGATGAAACTGGAGCCCGGTGATGTTGTGGTTACCTCGGGGCTGGGCCAGATTTTTCCCAAGGGACTGGTTATCGGGGTTGTCTCCGAAAAGCGTGTCGGTGATTTCGGCATTAACTATCTGGCCACCGTCAAGCCCAAGGCGACGGACTTCCGCCATTTGCGCGAGGTTCTGGTTGTGAAAGTGCCTGAGGTAGAGTGATGGCGATGAACCGGGGACTCCTGTTTGTGCTGGTGACGGTTTTGTTTTTATTGGAAGGAACGGTGCTCAAGTGGATCATCCCCTCCGTATGGCAGGGGAATGTGGCCGTAGCTACCCATTTTACGCTGGTCGTCATTATGTTTATTGGATTATATTACAACCGGCATCTGGCCCTGTTCTATGGGCTTGGCTTCGGACTGCTCCATGATATTGTCTATTATGGCCCGACGATGATCGGCGCCTATTCCTTTTCTATGGGTGTGATCGGTTATGTGTGCGGTATGGCCTCCTCCCGGTCACGGCCCAATATTCTGTTCAGCATGTTCATCATCACCATGGGTAACTTTTTATTTGAAGGCATTCTCTACAGTCTGTACCGGTTGTTCCAAGTGACGAAGGATACGCCGCAGTGGATGTTCTTCCACATCATGCTGCCCAGCGTCCTGATTAATCTTCTGTTTGCGCTGCTTATTTATGTTCCCCTGCGCAAATGGCTGGAGGATATGGTTTCCCAGAAGCCCAAGGAGGATTAATTTTCATCCCGCGGCAGGAAATCGGGGCGTTCGGACAGAAAGAGTATGTTCAGGAGGGAAAAGCATGGCGGCAGTCAAACATCCGGTCAGGATCAAAGGCGTCAAGGACGGCTTGCTGTTTCTCCTCGATGACAGTTGTCCGTTTGAATCGGTAATCGGGGATTTGACTACAAAGCTGGAAAAAACACATCAGAATATCCTCACCGGCCCGATCATTCACGTTTTTGTCAAGCTGGGCAAACGAACCGTTTCCGATGAGGAGAAGGAGCAGATCCGGGAGATAATCGGCACCCGGGGCAATCTCTTGATCCAGTCCATCGAGTCGGAGAACGATATACCCCAGGAGAAGGCAGAAGAGCCCATTCATCTGGTGAAAAGCATCGTCCGCTCCGGACAGGTGCTGCACATGGAAGGCAACCTGCTCTTAATCGGTGATGTGAACCCCGGCGGAACGGTGAGCGCTACAGGGGATATTTATGTCATGGGATCCCTTCGGGGGATGGCCCATGCAGGTATGGAAGGCAATGAGAAGGCAATTATTACCGCTTCCCATATGAAGCCGACGCAGCTGCGCATTGCGCAGATCATCAGCCGCCCGCCGGACGAGTGGGCCATCGGCGATACGTATATGGAGTTTGCTTATATCAATAACGGCGTTATGGAAATCGATAAAGTACAGCATATGTCCCGGATCCGCCCATAAAGGCTAAGGGGGTATGTGACCAAAGGAGCGTGTTCACATGGGGGACGCAATTGTGATTACGTCCGGTAAGGGAGGCGTCGGCAAGACCACCACCTCCGCCAACATCGGCACCGCGCTTGCCCTGCAGGGCAAAAAAGTCTGCATGGTGGATACGGATATCGGACTTCGCAATCTGGATGTGGTAATGGGTCTGGAAAACCGCATCATCTATGATCTGGTAGATGTGGCCGACGGCCGCTGCAGGCTGAACCAGGCGCTGATCAAGGACAAGCGGTTCGCTGAGCTGTATCTGCTTCCCGCTGCCCAAACCAAGGATAAGAATGCCGTGACGCCTGAAGCAGTCCGCAAGATTGTCCTGGAGCTGAAGCAGGAATTCGAATATGTGATTATCGATTGCCCTGCGGGCATCGAGCAAGGATACAAAAACGCCGTAGCCGGAGCGGACAAGGCCATTGTCGTCACCACCCCCGAGAATGCGGCGGTGCGGGACGCGGACCGGATTATCGGGCTGTTGGAGCATGACGGCATCCGTTCGCCCAAGCTGGTGATTAACCGGATACGGCCCAATCTGATGAAGAAGGGCGACATGCTGGATATTGATGAGGTGTGCCAGGTGCTGGCCATCGATCTGCTGGGGATTGTCCCCGACGACGAGCATGTCATTAAAGCCGCCAATATGGGCGAACCGACAGTTATGAATCCCGCCTCCAAAGCGGCCATTGCGTACCGGAACATTGCCCGGCGTATCCTGGGGGATACCGTTCCGCTTCTGCAGCTGGATGATAAAGTGAGCCTTTTGGGCAAAATGAAGAAATTCTTCGGAGCAGGTTGATCGAGCATGCTGGCCAAACTGAAGCGTTATGACTGGTTTATTGTATTTCTGTTGATTTTGTTTGTGGTAATCAGCTGCTTTCTCGTTTACAGCGCCACTGTGGATATTGTCAAATACGGCCCGAATTTCTGGAAGAAGATACCGGTGAATGCCGCTATCGGCTTTATGGTGTTTTTTACCGTATCGTTGGTGGATTTCCGGCTTCTGATCAAAGCGGCGCCTTACGGATATATAACAGGCGTGCTGCTTTTGGCTGCGCTTTTTGTATGGGGGACCGAACGGGAAGGTGCGGTAGGCTGGTTCAGCCTTCCGGTCATTGGTGACTTCCAGCCTGCGGAGCTGATGAAGGTGCTACTGATTATCGCCATCGCCGCCTATGCCGCCCGCAAGAAGGGGGAGCGCCTGGAGTTCATGCGGGACGTGCTTCCCATCGGGCTTATTGCATTTTTGCCGTTTATGCTGGTGCTGGTTCAGCCCGACTTGGGCAATGCCATGATCTTCCTGGTCATTCTGCTGGGGATGTATTGGATCAGCAACGTCAAGTATACCCATGTGCTCATCGGCACCGCTTTGGTGGTTATGTTGGTGGGCGGTTTTGTTTATACCTTCAAGACCTATCATGAGGATATCGTCAAAATGGCCGGCACCAAATACAATCACTGGGTAGCCCGGATCGATACTTTTATTGATCCGGACAATGTGGACCCAGCCGTAGGCGGATACCAGTACTTGCGCTCCAAGATTGCCATCGGCTCCGGCGGCCTGAGGGGCGACGGTTATCTGCAAGGCAATTCGGTGCACAACAACTTTGTGCCGGTAGCGTATACGGACGGCATCTTCGTTGTGGTGGCCGAGGAATTCGGATTTATCGGGTCCTCGGCGCTCCTGCTGTTGTATTTCATCCTGATTTACAGGATGATCCTCATCTCCATTCAGTCCACCAATCTGGCGGGTTCGTATATGATTGTGGGCATTGTGTCCATGTATGTGTTCCAGATCTTCCAGAACATCGGGATGTTCCTGGGGCTGATGCCGCTGACGGGGATTACGCTGCCCTTCATCAGCTATGGGGGAACGTCTCTTTTGATCAACATGCTGTCCCTGGGCCTGGTGATGAGCGTCAAGCTCCATCAGGAGAAGGAGTCCATGTTCGGCGCAGAGGAATAGTCCGCGTGTAATAGAGAAGCTGTGCGGTATAATGCCGTACAGCTTCTTTTTGCTGCCGCGGGGCATTGGATAAGACAGTTCACAATGCAAAAGTGCAGCTATTTATACGATATTTTCGATTACGGCCATGACATCCTGCAAAAGTGCAGCTATTTTCGTTGCCGGACCCCTAATTGCCCCATTCAGCCTAGGATTAAATGCACATTTGCAGGATAAGCCGGTTATAACAGGCCATTCGCAGTAATGAACTGCACTTTTGCATTTCCCCCTTTCCAGGTTAAGGAGGAACGTCCCCTTCCGGCTTCCCAATGCACATACACGGCTCCCCAATGCACATACACGGCACGCCTTTGCACATAAACCTGCAGGAATGCGCTTACTTTCCACAGAACCAACCGATCCTCCAGACTATGAACGGATCCTCCATGTACCCGGAGCCCCCATCTATCCGCTCCCCTCCGCTGTAACCCGCCCCATCTATAGCCGTAACCAACCGATTCCTCTCATCCCACCCTTATTCGTGAAATCACGTATCGGCTCATTCCGCCGAGGAATGAACTATTGTCCGCCGGCTGCTGGGGCAGGTAAGATGACGGTACACAAAGCAAAGGAGGTTCGCGGCAGTGGCACAAGCTTACACTGAAATGGAGCAGAACAACCCACCCTCAGCCGCCGTCAAAGCCAAATCCGGTCAAAACCGCTATCTCACGAATGTGCGGAAGCATTGGATGCTCTATTTGATGGCGCTGCCCGGCGTGCTGTATTTTATCATCTTCAAATATGTACCCCTGGGGGGGAGCATGATCGCCTTCCAGGACTATCAGATTATGAAGGGGATCACAGGAAGCAAGTGGATCGGCTTCGACAACTTTACCTTCCTGTTCACGTATCAGGATTTCTACAATGTATTGAGAAATACGGCCGTTATCGCTTTCTACAAGCTGGTTTTCGGCTTCCCCGCTCCTATCATTCTGGCGGTGCTGTTCAATGAAGTCCGGCACATGCTGGCCAAACGGGTGATGCAAAGCCTGTTTTACCTGCCCCACTTCCTGTCTTGGGTAGTGGTCGGCGGCATCGTGTTCGAGCTCCTGTCCAACAAAGGTGTGGTCAACATATTCCGCGGTTGGATGGGAATGGAGCCCCTCCTCTTCATGCAGCAGGAGCGTTTCTTCCGCCCCATCGTGGTGCTGTCCGGCATCTGGAAGGAAGTCGGCTGGGGAACCATCATTTATCTGGCGGCAATCACGGGCATCAATCCGAATCTTTATGAAGCGGCTGTTATGGACGGCGCCAACCGCTGGAAGCAAACGGTTCATATTACGCTGCCTACCATGTTCCCTACCATCCTGACGCTGTTCCTGCTGAATATCGGCAATTTCCTGGAGCTGGGCTTCGATCAAGTGTATAATCTGCTGACGCCGATGACGTATTCGGTAGGCGATATCATCGAAACCTATGTATACCGGGCAGGGGTTCTGCAGGGCCAATACAGCGTGACGACAGCCATTGGCTTATTCCAATCGGTCATCGGTTTTGCCCTCTTGTGGACATTCAACCGGCTTGCCCGAAAAACAGAACAGGGGTTATGGTGATGAAGCAAACAAGCGGAGAAAAAATCTTTCAGGCGTTCAACTATCTGTTTCTGGCATTGGCCTCGGCCACGATGCTGTTCCCGCTGTTGAACCTGCTGGCTGTGTCCCTCAGCTCTCCCATTGCCGCTGATTCCAAGCAGGTCTTCCTGTTTCCGGTGGAATTCACCACCGCCTCCTGGGAGCGGATTTTTCAAAACATGGGGTTATGGACATCATTTGGGGTAACCATCTATATTACTGTGCTGGGCACCTTCCTGAGTATGCTGTTTTCGGTGGTTATGGCATACCCGCTGTCCCGCAAGGAGTTTCTGCTTCGTAAGCCCATCATGTTCGGCATTATCGTTACCATGATTTTCAACGCGCCGATGATTCCCTTCTTCCTGGTGATCCGGGAAATGGGCATGATGAACTCGCTCTGGGCCTTGATCCTGCCGGGCCTGATCAGCACCTTCAACATGATTATCATCCGTACCTTCTTCATGGGCATCCCCGGTGAGCTGGATGACTCTGCACGGATGGACGGCTGTACCGATGCCGGTATTCTGTTCCGCATCTATCTGCCGCTGTCCAAGCCGGTTATGGCTACCGTCAGCCTGTTCTATGCGGTAGGCTACTGGAACACCTTCCAGAGGGCGGTGCTGTTTATCCGGGATCCGGACAAATGGCCGCTGCAGATGAAGCTCCGGGCATATCTGACCTCGCCGGAGGAGCTGGCCTCCGCCAGCCTGCTGGCAGGCGATTACGATTTTAACACCACCACATTGAAAGCGGCTACGATTCTGTTTGCTACAGTGCCGATTATTCTGGTGTACCCGTATTTGCAAAAATATTTTGTCAAAGGCACCATGCTGGGCTCCCTGAAGGAGTAGTGCTTCACGGCTATAACAGCAAGAACGGTATTAGGCCGTTATAGCGGCTTGATATAGGAACAGATTTCCCACGGCATCTTCAATTAAAAAGGGAGGATTTATACATGACAAAACGTTGGCTTGGTAAATCTGTGCAGCTGACCGGACTGGCTTCGCTTCTGGCCGTAACGGCCTTGGCCGGATGCTCCGGCAAGGAGGACGCGGCCGGAGATCCGGGAGCGGCAGCCCAAAGCGGCAAAAGCGTACAGGTTAAGGTGTTTAAGAGCCACATGGGCGTAGGCACCATTCCCGATGCGAATAATCCCCATGTGAAATATGTGGAAGAAAAAACCGGGGTGCAGTACCAGCTGATGACCACCCCGCCGGGCTCCGAACCCACGGAATATCTCAATCTGCTCATCGCCTCCGCAGACATGCCGGATATTCTGCGCCCCATCGGCGGAATCGAGCAGACTCTGATCAAACAAGGCGGCGCTCTTGCACTGGATGACCTGCTTCCCAAATATGCGCCCAATGTATGGAAGAACATCCCCCAGGAAGCATGGGATGTAGTCCGTTCCGCTTCGCAGGACGGGAAAATTTATTACGTGCCCAAGGTATTCCTGGTGCCCGAACGGGCTCCGCTGATCCGCAAGGACTGGCTGGACAAGGTAGGACTGCCGCTGCCCAAAACCACAGCGGAATACAAGGAAGTGCTGAAGGCCTTCCGCGACAAGGACCCCAACGGCAACGGGAAGCCTGATGAGCTGCCCACCTCGGGCCGGGAGTTTGGCAAGTGGATGGACCACCTGTTCGCCATGTACGGCGTTGCCATGTGGGAAGGCAGCCCGGAGTGGGATGAATACAACGGCCAGATCCAATATGCCGGCGTGACTCCCAACATGAAGGCCGCCATCAGCTTTATCCGTGAGCTGTATGCGGAGAAGCTGCTGGACAACGAAACCTTCCTGAACAAAGGCGACATCTGGACAGCCAAAATCAACAACAACCTGGTGGGCAGCTGGTACCATCTTCCGGCCAACCTGCGCGACCGTTTTACAGCTATGCAGAAGAGCGCCCCTAATGCCTATATAATCGGTATGCCGCTGCCTAAGGCGGAGGGTTTCCAGGCCTTCGTCACCCAGAAGAGCATGGGCGAGCCGGAATGGATCATCCCTACCTCGGCCAAGGGGAAGGCGGAAGCGTCCCTGAAGCTGCTGGACTTCTTCTATGACACCAATAACGCCGAGTTTACCCGCTTCGGCATCGAGGGTATGCAGCATCAGGTGGTGGACGGCAAGAAGGTAATACTCCCGGCGGAGGACAGCCGTCCCTTGGGTCTTGGTATGCGCAACCTGACCACCAAGGATGACATGGATATCCGGATCAAGGAAACCATTCCGGAGAATATGCAGAAGATGGTATCCGACATTTTTGAGATCAGCACCGCGGACGCCCGCCGTATTGCAGGTGACGGCCTGCCCAACACCGTATACGAGGGTTTCCCGGACATCCAGTCCCACAAGCTGTTCCAGGAATATCTGACCAAGATCGTAATCGGCGAATGGCCGATTGAGAAATTCGATGAGTTTGTGGACCGGTGGAAAAAAGCCGGCGGCGAAACCGTCACCAAACGGGTTCAGGAATGGTATGCAAAAGTAAAAAAATAACATAACGGGTCTGTCCGGTGGGGAATATTTTCTCCTTCGCCGGGCAGATTTCCAACATACGGAAGGGAATGTATACTGTTATGAAAAAAAGATACGCCATCTGCGGCGTCAGCGGCCGTGCTTTGGGGATGTTCGTCAAGCCCATCTGGAGCACCTTCTCCGCAACCTGTGAGGTTGTGGGTCTGCTCGATGTGGACCCGGTGCGGTTCGATACCTACCGGACCCGGTTCCCCGAGCATGCGGACATCAACACCTACGGGGAGGATGAATTCCACCGGATGGTGGAGGAAACCCGCCCGGATTGCATTATCGTGGCAGGCCGCGACGATACCCATGCCCGGTACATCATCGCTGCTCTGGAGCGCGACCTGGATGTGATTACCGAAAAACCCATGGTCATCTCCGGGGAGCAAGCCCGCCAGGTGATGGAGGCGGAGAAGGCCAGCAAGGGCAAGGTGACCGTAACCTTTAACTACCGCTACGGCCCCGTTCACACCAAGATCAAGGAGATTGTGGCCAGCGGCAAGCTGGGGCGGATCACCTCCGTGGATCTCAACTGGTATTTGGACACCTTCCACGGCTCCAGCTACTTCAAACGCTGGAACCGGCAGCGGGAGCTGTCCGGCGGCTTGTCCGTGCATAAGAGCACCCATCATTTTGACCTGGTGAACTGGTGGCTGGACCAAAAGCCGGTAGAAGTGTTCGCTTACGGGGCGCTGAACTATTACGGCGCGGAAGGGGAGGCCAACCCCAAGAAGGAGGATGGGCGCTTCTGCGGCATCTGCGACTACACCAGCCAGTGCGAGTATTATTCCCGCTGGAATTCACGCAGCAAGAATATACGCGTTCCGGACGACCATCTGGGCAACATGGAAGCGGTGAAGAATGTATTCCCCTTTTCCGAATACCGTCCCGACCGGTGCATCTTCGATTCCGATATCAAAATTGAAGACACCTATACGGCCACCATCCGCTATAACGGCGGCGCTCTGCTGAGCTATTCGGTTAATTTCTCGCTGCCGTATGAAGGCTACCGGCTGGCCATCAACGGCACCAAGGGCCGCCTGGAGACAGTGGAATACCATATGCCTGCGCGGACTCCGTTCCCGACGCCGGTGCAGACTATCGACTACTTCCCGCTGTTCGGCTCCAAGGAAACCATCCATGTGGTGCACCGGGAAGGCGGCCATGGCGGCGGCGATCCGTTGTTGATCGAGGATCTGTTCCTGGGTGAGGATCAATACCGCCCCTACAAGATTTTGTCAGGGGCAGAGGACGGCGCTTATTCCGTAGCCACAGGCGAGGCCGTATGGCGCTCCGTCAAGGAGCACCGCCCCATCACCATTGAAGAGGTCCTGGGCGGGCATGGCTCTAAGGAAGCGGTAACCAGCACGGCAGGCAAAGGAGCGGCGGACTAATGACCCAATACTTCGATCCCCGTGAAAGTATGGCGGGAGAAAGCGCAGGCACCAGCATTCCCCATGTGCTGGAGACCATGGCGCAGCGTTATATCGGGGCCAACCCGCCTCATGGGCCCGTCTATCGGGTGACACGGAGGTCGCCCATCCACAAGCTGGAGAACCACATGTACACCTTTCCGCTGGCGGCGATGTATCCGTCCATGCGAGAAGGCCAGCTTGTGTATGCCTGGGCCAAACTATGGAGTGCAGAAGGGGAGGAATTCATCTTCCACCTCCGTCCCTCCGGCCCGGTGCGGCTTTATCACAATGGCCAGCAGCGTGTGGGCACCTCCCCCGAGGAGGAGTCCGCCGAGCTGCCGGTGCTTAAGCTGAAGGTAAACCTGGTGAAGGGCTGGAACCATTTTGTGCTGGAGCTGGGCAAAAACAGCGCCGGCGGCGCAGGAGCCGAATTCGGCACCGGCAACCGCAAGAACAAACCCCTGCATTTCCTTACTCCATCCTTGGAGCGGGAGGGCGAGGAGGGCTGGATCTACACGGCACCCCTGGATCAGCCCCTGAACCGCATTCCGGCCGCTGCTGAGCCGGAAGGTCATATCCACTCCGGGTGGCTACCGGAGCGTCAGGTTCCCGCCGGGAGCGGTGAATCTGCCGGGCGTAATACAAACCCCTGCCCGCTGGACTCCCTCTTCGGCAGTCGGCCGGGGCTTACCGCATATGCGTGGACCAGGCTGGTGAATCCGGCGCTTCAGCCCGCCCGGATCGCTGTAGCAGGCACCGCTTACGGTCCCCTGGAGCTGGAGTGGAACGGGAACCTTGTATATACGTCCGGGCAGCCGGGGGAGTTTGCCCTGGAGCTGGACGCTGCCCCCGGAAGCGGCGAGCTGGTAGCCCGCAGCACCTGCGGGAAGCTGTGCTGGGGCTTTACCCTCTCGCTTCTGACACCGGGGGCGGAGCTGGTACAGCCCTGCCGGGTGCACGGTTGGAGAGGGAACTGGCTTTATCTCGGTCCTTTTACCCCGGAGGCGGTTACCAATATAACTCCCTATCTGGCTATGGATACCGTAGCCCCCGGAATCGACGGGCCCTGCTTCTGGATGGCCGGGGAACCCGGGGCCCATGTGCGGCCCTTCCTGGAGAATGAGCTGTTCGGCCGCTGGAATTATCCCTTGGGCGTAACTCTCTTCGGCCTCCTGGAAACCTCCAGGCAGCTGGGCCGCGGTGATCTGGCGGATTATGTGGCCCGGCACGTGGAATTTGCCACCTCCACCTACGCCTATTCCCTCTGGGACCGGGAAACCTTCGGAGCGGCCGGCTTGAATAATCAGCTCTCCCATGTGGACAGTCTGGACGATTGCGGCTCCTTCGGGGCATTATCCATTCTGGCCTCCCGCCTCCGCCCCATTAAGGGAGTGGAGCAGGCGGCGGACGACATCGCCCGCTACATCATGGAGGAGCAGGACCGGATGCCGGACGGGGCGCTGTACCGCAAGGCAGGTGTATCCATCAGCATGCGCAACACCATGTGGTGTGACGACATGTACATGAGCGTGCCTTTCCTGTGCCGCTATGCGGAGCTTTCCGGGAACCCGGCTTATGTGGATGAAGCGGCCAGACAGCTCTTGCTGTATAAGAACTACCTGTATATGCCGGAACGGCAAATTATGAGCCATGTGTTCAATGTGTCGGAGAACCGGCAATCCGGTACGGCCTGGGGCCGGGGCAATGGCTGGGTGTTCTTCTCCCTGGCAGTGCTCCTGTCGGTGCTGCCTTCGGATCACCGGGATTATCCGGCGGTGCTGGCCTTCTACCGGGAGCTGGCGGAGGGGTATCTCCGGCTCCAGGGCCCTAACGGGCTGTGGCACCAAGTGCTGGTGGACCATGAATCCTATGAGGAGTCCTCCTGCACCTCCATGTTCATGTACGGCTTCTCTTTGGGCGTCCGGCATGGCTGGCTGGAGGAGCCGGAGCGTTATGCCCTGGCGGTACAGAAGGGCTGGCTGGGTCTGTGCAGCCGCACTATTGACCGCCACGGCAATCTCTACGGAGTCTGCAAGGGCTCCAGCTGGTCCCACTCCCATTCCTACTACAAGCATGATCTGGGCTGGAATCTCAACGATACCCACGGCATCGGCATTGTGCTGTTGGCCGGCATTGAGGCGGAGCGGATGAGGGAGTATCTGCGGGGATAGTCCCGTTCCTGCTCAGAATCGTCCGACGGAGTGTTTGGTAAATCCATATTCACTGGACAACATTCACTACCGGGATAGGCTTGGCTTGGAAGCTCAAACACGTTTTGTCGGCCTTGATTTGATTCGATTCTAAGGTGTCAAGGCCGCCAAAAAAACTCGCCCTCAAGCCAACCTATCCCTCCCGTTTCATGTTGATGAATATGGATTCACCCTTTTGCTTTCGTCGGACAGACCCCAAGGAGCGTGTCACGGGTGAGCGGCCGCGTTATAATGGGAAGAGGCACCCATGGTGCGGCACCTGCCGCACCGAAGAACGATGAAGTATCGAAGAAGGCCCTCAAATCGGCTGTGCCGATCTCGAGGCTTCAACAACACATCCGGCCTGCGGCCAGGACCGTGTTGCTTCAGGGTAGCATCCTGACTATAAGGTGGGCTTAAACCGTGACACAATCCTTCAAGAATTGGGTGAAAAGCAATTTTGCCCATACCCAGGCACGGCTCGTGCTGGTACAGACCGTAATCGTTTTCATCATCATTCTGGCGGTGAGCCTGACCTCCTACTACACCTCCAAATCGGTGCTGCAGGAGGAGCTCAGCGAGCCGCAGCGGCAGATGCTGCAGCTGAACATGAGTGTCATTGACGAATCCATCAAGGAAAGCGACAAGGTAGCCGTCCAGGTGGCGGTGAACAGCCGGATTTATGAGTTTCTGACCGCAGAGGTGCAGAACTCCTTCGCCAATATTTCCGAGCTGTATCAGCTTTTGTCCACGCTCATCGGCAATTCCCAGTATATCAAAAGCCTCTACGTATATGATTTGAACCGGGAAAGCTTCCTTGCCCTTCCCCAGGGCTACAGCTCCAGCAGGCTGACCTTCGTAGATTCGGACTGGGTCAGCGTCCAGCATGAATTCGGGGACCGCATGACCCTTATTAAGAAACGGCAGGTGCCGGAGGGAGCGGGGAGCAAGGGTTCGGAGATCACCCTGTTCCGCAAGATTATGATTCAAGGCCAATTCAAGGGAATTGTCGCCGTCAACCTGAAAAGCGACGACCTCTTCGCCCGGCTCAACCCGCCGGTGCTGAACAACCTCAACCGGATGCGCTACATCATTAACCAGCAGGATGAGGTGCTGTATTCCGCTTCCAATTACCAGGTGGACCAGGAGGCGATCCGCGAGGGTATCCGTGAAATCTCCGTGGACGGCACTTACGAGCTGCCGTATCAGGGGCGCAAGCTTCTGGTGAATCAGCTGGAATCCCCGGAGACGGGGTGGCGCTTCGTATCCATCATCGAGCAGGACAGCCTTCTGGCCAAGTCCAAAACAGTCCGGGATGCCGTGCTCCTGGTTTCCCTGGCGGCCATTCTCATCGGCCTGGTTACGATCTTTTATATCAACGCGGCTGCCTATCGTCCGATTCGGCGCTTGAAGCAGCTGTTCAATACCTACGACGGCAGCAGCAGCCGCAAAGGCGGTAATCCCGACGGGATTGACCTGGAGAAGCTGGCCGGAGAGCTGCTGAGCAACCATGCCCATCTGGCCCAGCTGATCCGGGAAACCATGTCCGAGGCCTCCTCCAAGCTGCTGTACGACATCTACATGGGCAATCTCACAGGCAAGCGGGATATCCGGGAAAAATGGGGGCGGTACTTCGGGGATTGGTCGGAGGCAGCCGTGACGGTTGCCATTCTGTCCATTGACCGGTTCGAGGAGTTCGAGCGGACCTTCCCCGCCGGTGACCGGTCGCTCCTGAAGTTTGCGCTGGCCAACATTGCCGCCGAGCTGTCCGAGCCCCAATGGAGAATCGTCTGCGCCGATTTCGGCTACGACAAAACCGCCATCCTCCTCCAGCCCAAACACCTGGAGGCGGAGTCCAAGACGGAGCATATTCTGGCGGAGGCCATCGAGGTGGTTTCCCGGCTCCTGAAGTTCAGTATATCTGCCGGCATCAGCACCCCCCAGACGGATGTTACCCGGCTGCGCCAGGGGATGCTGGAGGCCGAGAATGCCCTTACCTACCGGCTTTATCAGGGCTACGGGCAGGTCATTTCCTTCCGGGAGGTTTCCGGCCATGAAGTGATGGAGCCGTTGTCCGACGAGGAGACGATGGGGGAGCTGCTCCGCGCTATCCAGGCCGGTGACACGGAAGCGGCGGCAGGAGCGGTGGGCCGGCTGACGGCCTCCATCCGTTCCCGGTACGGGTATCCTACGGCTGCAGCAGCCCTTTTGCAGGAGACGGCGGAACGGATTGAGGAGCTGCGGACTACACCGCAGGATTCCACACCCGGCCACGGGTTTGAACGGTTCGATACGCTTACCCTGGAGGATATTGGAGGCGAGCTCTCCACCCGGGCTATCCGGATGGCGGAGGGGTTCCACCGGCTCATCGCCAGCAAGGATTTTATCCTGTGCCACCGGATGATCGACTACATGAAGCAGCGGTTAGGGGAGCCTATCGGCATTCCTGAGATCGCCGAATCCATCGAGATCAGCAGCAGCCTGGCCAGCCAGGTCTTCAAGCAGGAAACCGGCGAAACCATCTACAACTACCTCACCCGCCTGCGGATGGACCGGGCCGCGGAGCTGCTGCTCAAAACCGACTATAAGATATCGGATATCGCCCAGCAGGTAGGCTACCAGCACGAGAACAGCTTTATCCGCAGCTTTCGCAAATACAAGGACATTACGCCCGGCAAATACCGGGACATGATGAGAATCCGGACGGACGCCTTGCTGGAGTAGCTTCCGGCCAGGCGTTTCCGGCTTCCGCCACAAGGAGGAGCCATGGACAGACGCAAGATCGTAGAACGGCACCAGCCGGAATTGAAAAATTGGGACCCGTTGTCCCCCTTTACGGTAGGCAATGGAGAATTCGCCTTCAGCGCCGATATTACCGGCCTGCAAACCTTCCCGCAAGCCTACGAGGTGCCTCTGGGCACCCAATCCAATTGGGGCTGGCATTTTACGGGGGGTCACCGGAAATTCACCGCGGAGGATGCGGAGCTGCAGCAGTTCGATACCCATGGACGGATGGTGGGTTACCCCATGAAGCCCGGGAGTAAACCCGAGGCGTATCACTGGCTCCGCCAGAATCCCCACCGGCTGCAGCTGGGTCGGTTATCCTTCCGCTTCCTGCTGGAATCCGGAGAGGAGGCAGGCCCCGAGGATATCTCCGCGATCAGGCAGCGGATGGACCTGTGGACAGGTATTCTGCACAGCGAATTCAGCGTCCGGGGAGTGCCTGTCAGTGTGGTTACTTCCTGCCATCCCCAAGCGGATACCATTGGGGTACGCGTCCGTTCTTCCCTGATTGCTGCCGGACGGCTGCAGATCTTCCTTCGTTTCCCGGCACCGGATATGACGCATTCCGCCTGGGCCAAGACAGTGGATTTGGACTGGGGAAATGATGACCGGCATACGACCCTGCTTCTGGAAAAAAGAGCCACAGAGGGCCGCATCGGCCGGGTGATGGACGAGGACAGCTATGAGATTAAGCTGGAATGGAATGCCGGCCAGCTGGAGCAGACCGGGATTCACGAAATTACCCTGCTTCCGGAGCTGGAAAGTGAAAGCCTGGAGCTGTCCGTGGCTTTTGGTCCGGTGAAGCCGGATACGGCGACCGTTGTGGAGATTGAAGAGGGGAGCCGCCGTCATTGGGAGGCCTTCTGGCAAAGCGGTGCGGCCGTGGATTTCTCCGGCAGCACCGATCCCCGCGCCTTCGAGCTGGAGCGCCGGGTGGTTCTGTCCCAGTTTTTGTGCGCGCTGCACAGTGCAGGCTCCTTGCCTCCGCAGGAGACAGGGCTGATGTATAACAGCTGGTTCGGCAAGGCCCACCTGGAGATGCATTGGTGGCACGGTGCGCATTTTCCCCTGTGGGGCCGCGAGGACCAGCTGCTGAAAAGCATGGACTGGTACACCCGCATTCTTCCCATCGCCAAGGAGCTGGCGGAGTCCCAGGGCTACGAAGGCGCCCGTTGGCCGAAGATGGTAGGCTTTGACGGCAAACCCTGCCCCTCCCCGGTGGCGCCGGGCCTGATCTGGCAGCAGCCCCATCCTATGACCATGGCGGAGCTGATCTACAAAGCGGACCCGTCGCAGGCTACTTTGGAACGGTTCCGGGAGCTTGTATTTGCCTCCGCTGACTTTATGGTGTCTTACGCCCATTGGAATGACGAAACAGGAGCTTATGATCTGGGCCCGCCACTGATTCCGGCGCAGGAATGCCATCCGCTGCACAGCAGCAAAAACCCGCCGTATGAGCTGGAATATTGGAAATACGGGCTGGAGATTGCCATCCGCTGGGCGGAGCGTTTGGGTGTGGCCGCGGATCCGGGATGGGTGGAGGTAGCATCCTCCATGTCTCCTCCTCCCCAGGCGGACGGCGTGTATTTGGCCCATGCGCTGTGTGAGGATACCTTTACCGCCAAGAACCGTGACCATCCGTCCATGCTGGGGGCCTTGGGTATTTTGCCCGGCACGCTGGTGGACCGTGAGATTATGCGCAATACCCTCCTCAAGGTGAAGGAGGTCTGGATGTGGGATTCGGCCTGGGGCTGGGACTTCCCCATGTGCGCCATGACGGCGGCCCGGCTGGGCGAAGGGGATCTGGCCGTGGATTTCCTCTTATTGGATGCGGTGAAAAACACCTATCTGGTCAACGGCCACAACTACCAGCGCCCGGGGCTCTCCGCTTATCTGCCCGGCAACGGCGGCCTGTTGACCGCTATCGCCATGATGGCCTGCGGCTGGAGCGATGCCCCGGGACATAACCCCGGTTTCCCGCAGGACGGCAGCTGGACGGTGAAATGGGAGGGGCTAAAACCCCTGATGTAACCGGACGGAACAATAAAGTGCAAACGCGTTTATTTTGTCCGATTGCCCGCCCGCCGGCAGGGGTGTACAGTAGGGGCGGACGGTGGGGCCGGCCAGGTCCCAACCCTCAAAATTGAATAACCGCGGGAGGAATCGATGATGGGCAAAGGAACCGTGTGGCCAAGCGAGATGAAAACAGCCGTTGACCGGCTGACAGGTATAGAGGTCAAGCAGTTGACCGATTACAAAACCCACAGCCATCATCTGTATTTTACGGAAAATGGATGGTATGACCGTGAAGAAAGGCTGTTGTTCATTTCCGACAGGGGGAACAGCACCAATTTGTTCAGCCTTCATCTGGCAACGGGAGAAATGACGCAGCTGACGGATTACCCGGATAATGATGCTCTGAGTGCCTGTCTTTTGCCTGATGAGCGTGCAGCCATTGTAAAGCTGCAGCGCAGCCTGATCCGGCTGGACCTGAAGACGCTGGAGGAGAAGGTGCTGTATGAAGCCCCGGCGGGTTACCAGCTGGGCAATGCCAACGCTACCGCCGACAGCCGTTATGTGCTGACCTGCGTGCAGGAGGATCTGTCCGCGCGCATCCGGCTGGATTTGGGCAACGGCTACGTGGGCCACCGGGAGCTGATGGAGGCCGCCCCCCACAGCATGATCGTCCGTATTGACGCGGAGAGCGGCCAGATGGAGCAGATGTATGAGGACAGAAGCTTCATCACCCACATCAATGCATCCACCACGGAGCCCTGGCTGATGACCTTCTGCCATGAGGGGCCGTGGCATCTGGTGGATCACCGCATCTGGGGGCTGGACCTGCGTACGGGCCAGGCCTGGAAAATCCGCGAACGGCTGGAGCCGCTGGAGATGGTGGGGCATGAGTTCTTTTTCCCCGACGGTGTGACGGTGGGGTATCATGGCTTCCGGGCAAACGGCACCAATTTCTTCGGCAGCATCCGCTACGACAACACGGGGATGGAGGAAACGGACTTTTCCTTTGATACCTGGCACGGTTATGCCGACGGGCTTGGCCAGGCGGTGGTGGACGGCAGGGGGGATGTGCAAACTCTCACCATCTGGCGCAAAAACGGGGAGGGTTATGAAGCCCCCCGGACACTCTGCGAGCTGCGCTGCAGCTTCCACTCCCAGAAGGTGCATGCCCACCCGAGATTTGACGCCCAAGGCAAACGCCTGTTATTCACCAGCGACAAAAACGGCTACGCCAACCTGTACCTGGTGGATATTCCTGAGGATCTCAATGTACTGCCGCTGATGGAAGCGGACAGCTGCACCTTTTATAAACCATATATCAAAAAAGGAGTATGATGATGCAGGCGAAAACCAATGCGGTACAGACTAAATGCTTCTCCGTTCAGGTGGCCGATACGATTCTCTCCAAATCTCAGGACGGCTACCACCCAGGTATTGCTAACAAATGGGGTTATGTGGCGGGCATGGCGCTGACCGCCCTCACGCGCACCGGAGATTGGACAGGGGAGGCTCGTTATCATGATTTCGTGAAGCGCCATATGGATGTGTTTATCCCGGAGGATGGTACTATCAAGGGGTATTCTCTGAATGAATACAATCTGGATCATGTGAATAAAGGCAAGAACCTGCTGCGCCTGTGGCGGGAAACGGGCGAGGAGCGTTACGCCAAGGCAGCCCGGCTGTTGGCCGCCCAGCTCACCGGGCAGCCCCGCACCTCCGAGGGCGGCTTCTGGCACAAGAAAATTTATCCGTTCCAGATGTGGCTGGACGGGTTATATATGTCCTCGCCGTTTATGGCCGAGTTTGGGGCCACCTTCGGTGAGGAGGCCTGGTTCGATGAGACGGCGCACCAATTGCTGCTCGTTGAACGCCATACCCGCAACCCGGTGACCGGCCTGCTCCACCATGCCTGGGACGAATCCGGCGAGCAGCGCTGGTGCGACAGCAGCACCGGCCGCTCCCGGCACGTATGGGGCCGGGCAATGGGCTGGTATGCCATGGCTATGGTGGATGCGCTGGACTTTTTCCCGGTGCTGCATCCCAAGCGGGGGCAGCTGATGGGTATCTTCGAGCGCTTCGCCGAAGCGGCGCTGCGGGTTCAGGACCGGGAGACCGGCCTGTGGTATCAGGTAATGGACTGCAATGCCCGGGAGGGCAACTACCTGGAGGCCTCCGGCTCCTGTATGCTCACCTATGCCCTGGCCAAGGGTGTGCGGCTGGGTTATCTGTCCGGGATCGGACGTAAATCTGTGGAGCGTGCCTTCGAAGGCATCCGAACGCATTTTGTCACAGAGGATGCGGAGGGTGTGCATCTCCACCGCATTTGCCATGGAGCCGGATTGGGCAACCGTCCATACCGGGACGGCTCGTACACCTATTATTTGGGCGAAGCCGTGGTCAGCGATGTGCTGATGGGTGTGGCTCCGCTTCTTTTGGCCAGTGTGGAAATGGAACGGCTGGCAGCGGAAACGGAAGGTTGAACAGACGGGATAACGGCTGCGGACAGCATGAACCATGACGGCATAAAGGGGACAGGGACAAAAGATGCGGGAATCTTCGGAAGCAAGCTATGCGGATAAGCTGATCATGAGCTACCCGGCTGCCTGGTGGGGCAATATGTGGCGGGAGGCGCTGCCCACCGGCAATGGTGTGATCGGGGCCTCCGTTTTCGGCGGTGTCCAGGAGGAGACGGTGCTTCTTAATCATGCGGCTCTTTGGCACTGGGGGCAAAAGGATGAGCTGCCGGATGTGAGCGGCGTCCTGCCCCGGACCCGGAGGCTGATGGATGAGAAGCGGTACCTGGAGGCAAGCTGGCTGTTGGCCGATGCCTTGAAGGAGCAGGGTTATGGGACACGGCTGGCCTCGCGGTTTCCGCTGGCGGCCCTCCGTCTGGAGATGCCTTGTGACCATGCCTTCAAAAGCTACAGCCGGACCCTCCGGATGGATACCGGCGAGGTGGAGGTCAGCTGGAAGGACGGCTCCAAGAGCCTCCGGCGCAGACTGTTTGTTTCCCGGGCCGACGGGATGACGGTGTATGCCATCGACTGTGTGGGGGGAGGCGGTGACAAAACCGGTGTTGCCGGACGGCTGGGGCTGGTTCTCCACCCCAGCGACCGCTTCGGCGATACGCCGGAGTTTAAGGTGCTGGCGCAGTCCGTTGAAACGGGAGCGTCTGCCGGATACGCCTGGTATGCGGCCCAAAACGACGACGGAACCGACTTCGGCGCCGTGCTGCGGGTGATTCCGCAGGGCGGGCGATTGGAGGCGGCGGAGGGATTTGTCCATTTTGCGGAGACAAAGCGTGTGCTGGTTCTGGTAAAGGTGTTTGTGCAGGGGGAGCGCCATTCGGAGATTGCCAGGCTGAAGTCCGAGCTGGCCGGGCTGCCGGAGGAGCAGGCTTATGAGGAGCTTCTAGCTCGCCATGCGGCATTGCATACGCCTCTTTACCGTTCGGTATCCCTGGAGCTGGAGGACGGCGGCGGGGAGGATTTGCTTGAGCTGCCCAATGAGCGGCTGCTGCTGGAGGCCTATAAAGGCGAGGCGCCGGCTGCGCTGGTGCGGAAGCTGTGGTCCTTCGGCCGTTATCTGTTTATCAGCGGCACCTCCGGCGAGCCCCAGGCCCAGCCCTTCGGGTTGTACGGCTTATGGGGAGGGGATTACCGGCTGGTATGGAGCCATAATATGGCCAACGAGAACATCCAGATGATGTATTGGCATGCGCATACGGGAGGTTTGGGCGGGCTGGCGGAGGCGCTGTTCCGTTACTATGAAGGGCTGATGGAGGATTTCCGCAGCAACGCCCGCAAGCTCTACGGCTGCCGGGGCATCTATATTCCCGCAGGCACCACCCCGGGCAACGGTTCGCCCAACCAGATTGTGCCGGTGATCCTGAACTGGACGGGAGCGGCCGCCTGGCTCGCCCGTCATTACGACGAATATTACCGGTATACCGGCGATCGGGATTTCTTGCGGGATAGGGCGATGCCGTTTATGCAGGAGGCACTGGCCTTCTATCTGGACTTCCTGGTGACGGACGAAAACGGGATTTACAAGCTGTATCCGTCCGTGTCCCCGGAAAATACACCCTTGAACTACATGCCCGCCGACGGCAAACCGCTGGCCCATCCCATGCCCACCACCATCAATGCCACCATGGACGTGGCGCTCCTGAAGGAGCTGCTGTCCCATCTGATTGACGGCAGCCGTGCCTTGGGCGGGGACCCGGCGGAAATTGCCGAGTGGGGCGCCATGCTGGAGCGGCTTCCCGCGTACCGGATCAACGGCGACGGGGCGGTTTGCGAATGGATCCATCCGGATTTTGAGGATCGTTACACCCACCGGCATCTCTCCCATTTGTACCCGGTTTTCCCTGGCCACGAGGTAACCCGGGAGAAGAGCCCGGAGCTGTTCCAAGCCTTCGAAACAGCGGTGCAAAAGCGGGAAATCGGCGCCCAAACGGGCTGGTCCCTGGCCCATATGGCGGCGGTTTATGCCCGTCTGGGGGATGGCAGCCGGGCGCTGGAGTGTCTGGATTTGCTCACCCGGGCCAGCCTGCTGCCCAATCTGTTTACGCTGCACAATGACTGGCGGGGAATGGGCGTCTCCATGAATATGCCCACTGCCCCGGTTCAGATGGACGCCAACATGGGCGTGATCAACGCCGTACAGGAAATGCTGCTGCAGGCGTCGCCGGGCATGCTGAAGCTGCTGCCCGCTCTGCCGGATCGGTGGAGGCGGGGCAGATTGGCGGACTGGCGCTTCCATACCGGCCGGGTCACCCTGGAATGGGACTTGGATGCGGGAAGCTTCCATGCCGAGGTTACAGCAGACCGGGATACCGAGCTGGTGGTCCTGCTGCCGGATTGGGCGGTTTCTGCGGGTGTCGTGCTCGCTGGCCCGGAAGGGGCAGCTGCTGCTCTCGGACAGGGGTCGTTGGAACAAGGGAGCTCCGGACAAGGAGCCAAGGGGCAAGGAACCGAGAGACAAGGAACTGCCGGACAAGATATTTCGGGACAGGACGTCTGCGGACAAGGGGTCTCTGGGTACAAGCTGCTTCTGGCGCAGGGTTCTCCTCCTGTGGTATTCCGCACCGTCTCTGGTTCTTGCTAAAACCATATCAACACCGATGCCCCGGCAAATTAACGCCGGGTGTCGGTGTTTTTTTGGGGTTAGGGGGAAACAACAGCTGCATGTTTGCGAAAGATTCCGCGTTGGCACAGGTGTTTTCACCGCTGGGCGCTGGGCCTGGATAGCTGTTCTTCGACGGCTCTCCGCTGGCTCTCTGCCGGCTCTTCGACGGCTCTCCGCTGATTCTCCATTGGCTCTCAGTGGTCTAACGGACCGAGGAACCGCTATATGGTGCAAAAGCGTAAGTTTAGCGCGGCAAAGCCAGTAATAACATCTCTTGTGTCCGCGAAAACGGCAAACGGTCGCTTTGAAGCGAAATAGCAGCTCTCCTGTCCGTAAGAGTTTGTGAGGGTTCACCAACATTCCACGCAATCCCGTCCCAGTCATTCGCCCGCCCCACCAACACTATCCAGTCCCTTCCCAGCCATTCACCCAACCTGCCTGCCTTCGCCTCTCTACACCCCGCCACAGGCTTTTCCAGCCGGGTTTCCTTCTGTTCTCATAATGCTCCGGGGACAGGCATAGGATGAACTGACGGCTCATAGAAGGGAAGAGGCTTCTAAAGGAGGGCGAGGCAGATGGAGGTAAAGGCCAATGTGCAAAGAAGGCGGCAAAGCCGGTTAAGGGAGCTTCAAAGCCGCAACCAGGAACAGCCGGGAGCAGCTTCTGCTCCTGTGGCGGGGCAGGGGGCCTCACCGGCGGATCGATGGGTGGGACCACCCCCGGTGCCCGGCCAGTGGCCGGATTTACCCGCTTCCGCAGACGATGGTTCACGGGGCAGCAGCGGGGCGCATCCCGGTCTGCCGTTATATATGCGGGGTCAGCCGGAGAGCGGGCATGGCGGCGATCCGGAGCTGGCCTGGAAGGAGCGCCAAAAGCAGCTCTTGGCCTGGTATGCGGAGGAGGAGCGGAACGGGCCGGGCGGCGGCCCCTCTGAACGAGAACGGTATAACGGGCATTCACCGGGACGCGGGCCTTTCTTCCGATTGTTCCAGGCGAAGCTGGTATTGGCGGGGGTTCTTTTTGCGGGAGTATGGGGGATGTTCCAGTGGGATGCCGGCTGGACCCGCAGGGCTCAGGCAGTGGTAACGGAAGCGCTGACCCAAGAAATGGACTTCAGCCGGGCGGCGGCCTGGTACCAGAGCACCTTCAGCGGAGCGCCATCCTTCCTGCCCGCCTTCGGCGAACGCCAGAATGCGGTGAAGGTTCAGGCTCCCGGATCAGCATCGTTACTGGTGCAGCCGGTGCGGGGAACAGTAATCAAGCCTTTTTCCAATAATCAGGAGGGGATATGGCTGGCGGTTAAGCCGGACGCCCAGGTGGCGGCGCTGGATCAGGGCAGAGTGGAATTCGCCGGCCCGAAGGAGGGCTTCGGCTATTTGGTGACCATCCGCCATTCCGGCGGGCTGCGGGTTTCTTACGGCGGGCTGAAGCCGGCCCAGTGGCAAACCGGGGATTGGGTCAAGGCCGGAGAGGTCATCAGTCATGCCCTGGCAGAGATGGAGGCCGCTTCAGCCAATGTGTATCTGGCGGTTATGAAGGATGAGCGATTCATCGATCCCCTGGATGTGGTAACCTTTGATTAGATGGGGAGGTATTGTATACAGGCTTCATCCGTTGTTCCTCATCCTGATGCTGTTCTCCGTGTGGACGGGCTACTTCGCGGAAATGCTGACCTTATTCGGGGTAGTAACCATCCATGAGCTGGGCCATGTTGCCGCAGCAAAGGCCTACGGCTGGCGGATCAGGCGGGTTCAGCTGTTGCCCTTCGGCGGTGTGGCCGAGATGGAGGAGTCTGCCAATGTTCCGGCCAAGGAAGAGATGGTGGTGGCGCTGTGCGGACCTCTGCAGAATGCGTGGATGGCCGCTTTTGCCCTCTTGATGCTGGAATGGGGACCGGGACAATCGGCGGATTATTGGGCATATTTCCTGCAGGCAAACCTGATGATCGGGCTATTCAATCTGCTTCCGGTTCTTCCATTGGATGGCGGGAAGCTGTTGCTCGGCATGCTCAGCTATCTGCTGCCCTACCACAAGGTGTTGTCGGCGGTCCTGCATACCAGCCTGCTGCTGTCTCTGACTATGGTGATTGCAGCGCTGGCGCGTTATGCCGCAGGGGGCATCCATCTGAATCTGCTGGCTATCGGGCTGTTTTTGTTTTTCAGCAACTGGTACAGCATCAAGCATTTGCCTTATCAATTCTTCCGGTTTCTGGTTAGCCGGGAGGCAAGCTGCCTCAGGATGCAGCGGGCCGGTCACCCTCCCCAGATGCTGGTGGTGCCCTTCGACCAGGAGCCCGCCCATGTGCTGCGCCGCTTCAAGCGGGAGCGGCATCATCTCTTGTATATTGTGGACCGGACGGGAGACGTGCTGCAGGTATGCCCGGAGGACAGGCTGCTGCGGGCGTATCTGTCCCGGATGTCCGGCCCGCCGGGAGGCCGTGGGGGAATAGGACCCGGGCGAAGCCGCGGCAAGGGGGAAAAAATCGGTTAGTGTGGTCACATTCCTCTTATGCTACAATATCTACATGGAGAAACAGGCAATGAGGTGAATAGCGTATTGAAAAGGATTGTGGTTCGTTATGAGTCCGGCGCCAGCTCCGTTGCGTTGATGGAGGACGGAAGGCTGGCCGAGTTTTTCGTGGAGCAGCCGGCGGAAGGGGAACGGGCCGGCAATATCTACAAGGGCAAGGTTGTGAACGTGCTGCCGGGGATGCAGGCGGCGTTTGTGGATATCGGATTGCGCAAGAATGCGTTTCTCTATATTGATGATTTGCTGCCGGTTCACCTGGAGAAGAAACCCAAGGTCAAACCCTCCATCACCGAGCTGGTGCGGGAAGGCCAGGAAATCCTGGTCCAGGTGCGCAAGGAGCCGCTGGGCACCAAGGGCGCCCGGGTGACCACCCACTTTACGTTGCCGGGGCGTTGGCTGGTGCTTTTGCCACATGCGGATTATGTGGCGGTCTCCCGCAAGATTGAGTCCGAGCCGGAGCGGGCCCGGCTGAAGCAGATCGGCATGCAGATCAAACCACCGGAGGACGGGATTATTATCCGCACCGTGGCCGAGAATGAATGCCAGGAGTCCCTGCAAAAGGATATGGCCATCTTAAGCGACATCTGGGCCAGCCTGGTACGACGGGCAGACGTTGCTGAAGCGCCGGCGCTTTTGTACCGGGACCTGGGGATGATTCCCCGGCTTGTCCGGGATCTGTTCTCCGACTCTGTGGAGGAGCTCATTATTGATGACGGGCGTTCCGCCGACGAGATCGGCGCCCAAATCTGTGCCATGGCCCCGGAGCTCCAGGACCGGGTCAAGGTGTATGAGGGACCGGAGCCGGTGCTTTCGCATTACGGGATTGAGGAGCAGCTGGAGCGGGCCTACAAGCGTAAGATCTGGCTGGAGAACGGCGCTTATCTGGTGATTGACCCTACTGAAGCCCTGACGGTGATTGATGTGAACACCGGCAAGTACACGGGAACCGTGGATTTGGAGCAGACGGTTTTCGAAACCAATATGGAGGCCGCGGAGGAAATTGCCCGGCTTCTGCGCCTGCGGGATATGGGCGGTATGGTGATTGTCGACTTCATTGATATGGCCGAGGAGAAGCACCGCCGCCTGGTGACGGACAAGCTGGAGACCTGCATGAAGAAGGACCGCACCAAGGTGCAGGTGGTGGGCTGGACCAAGCTGGGGCTGGTGGAAATCACCCGGAAGAAGGTCCGTCCGGCGTTGGACGAGCTTCTGACGGAAACCTGCTCCTGCTGCGGAGGAACGGGTCGGGCGCCGATTAAGCACAGGCCCGGTCACGCGTAAGCCGCACGTTTCAATTGCCAACCGGTCGCCTATCCGGTATAGTGGATGTAACTGAATATATGTTTACGGGGGCTGGATATAGTCCGGCTGAGATTGGAACCGATTGTTCCTGACCGTTAATCTGAACCAGGTAATGCTGGCGTAGAGAATACAACGAAACCACACCCTTCGTCTATTCTCGGAGGGTTTTTTCTTGCGCCAAGAATCCATTTTTTTGGAAAAAATAGGTCGAAGGGGGCGTACATATGGGAGAACCGGAAGCACGGCAAAAGGCGGAAATCCTGGACGGGGCAAAGCTGCAGCATGCCGTTCAGCGGATCAGGGGAAGCAGAGACGAACTGCTCGCTATACTGGAGCGGCTGGTGGGATATGCCACGGTCAGCCCTCCTGCCCGGAATACGGCCGTTGCCCAGGATTTTCTGGCTAATGAGCTGGAGGCGGCGGGTTTTGGCATCAGCCGCTGGGAGCTTTATCCAGGGGATCCGGTGGTGGTCGGGATCAAGCCGGGAGCCCGGCCGGACAGCTGCCGCAGCCTGATCCTGAACGGGCATATGGATGTGGCCGAGGTGGGAAAGCCCGGGGAATGGTTGGGTGATCCCTTCAAGCTCCATGTGGACGGTGATTGGGCCGTTGGCCGGGGCACGGCGGATATGAAGGGCGCTTTAGCCGCCGCCTTGCTGGCCATCCGCATCTTGAAGGATGAAGGCATCCTATTGGGAGGTAACCTCCAGTTCCAAAGCGCCGTAGGCGAAGAGGCGGGCGAAGCCGGCACACGCTCCATCACGGAGCGCGGACTGGCCGACGGGTATGATTATGCGGTGGTGATGGACACCAGCAATCTGGCCATCCAGGGCCAGGGAGGCGTTATCACCGGCTGGCTGACGGTTCAGAGCCCCCAGGTGCATCATGACGGGATGCGGGCTAGCATGCTTCATGCCGGAGGCGGTGTGTTCGGCGCCAGCGCCATCGAGAAGATGGCGAAGCTCATCGGCTGCCTCCAGGAGCTGGAGCGCCACTGGGCGGTAGTGAAGCAGTATCCCGGCTTCCCGCTGGGAGTCACCACCATCAATCCCGCCGTAATCGAGGGCGGGCGGCATGCCGCTTTTGTGGCGGATAGCTGCCGGCTGTGGATCACGGTGCATGTTTATCCGGATGAGGATTACCAGGCAGTGACCCGGGAAATCGAGGAACATATCCGCTATGCGGCCATGGCCGATCCGTGGCTGAGGGAGCATCCCCCTACATTCCAGTGGGGCGGGCGTTCCATGATTGAGGACCGGGGGGAAATCTTCCCCTCGCTGGAGCTGGACCGGCAGCACCCGGGCTTGGACTGTCTGGCTGGATGTCATGAGGAGGCGGCTGGGCGGAAGCCGGAGATCAGCATGAGCCCATCCGTTACTGACGCAGGCTGGCTGGCGGAAGCGGGTGTGCCCGCGGCGATCTACGGGCCGGGGCTTCTGTCGGAAGCGCATGGAGTGAACGAGGGTGTGTCCGTGGCTGAGCTGTTAACCTTTGCCGAAAGCCTGCTCCGTTTTATTGCCGTCTGGTGCAACAGCCCCAAAACCGAAGGGAGAGAAGATCAATGACACGGTTTACCGATACGCTGCATGACGCAGCCTATACCATCTGGCAGGCCAGCCATCAGCATCCTTTTTTGACGGAGCTGCGGGACGGGACGCTGGCTACCGAACGGTTTGCCTTTTATATGAAGCAGGATTACGCCTATCTGAAGGAATATGCCAAGATGTTCGCCTACGGCAGCATCAAAGCCAAGGATCTTGCCACCATGGGATTGTTTGCCAAGCTTCTGGACAGCACGCTGAATGTGGAGATGGAGCTGCACCGCCAGTATGCGGAACGGCTGGGCATTCCCCGGCAGGAGCTGGAGGATACCAAGCCCGCACCTGTCACCACAGCCTATACGTCCTACCTGCTGAACGCAGCAGCGGCGGGCAATCTGGCGGAGCTGACCGCCGCGCTCCTGCCCTGTACATGGAGCTATTGCGAGATTGGCACTGCCATCGCTGCCCATCCGGGGTCATTGGAGCATCCCTTCTACGGAGAATGGGTGGAGATGTATGCCTCCGAGGAGTTCGCCAAGCTGAATGAATGGTGTATGGAGTTGATGAACCAGCTGGCCGAGGGGCTTCCAGAAGGGGAGCTGGCGCTGCTGACGGAGCGGTTCGTAACCGCCTCGCGCTTTGAGTATCTGTTCTGGCAGATGGCCTACCGGATGGAGGAGTGGCCGGTATGACCGATTGTGATCAGGAAGGCAAGGCAAGGTCTTCGAAGGCTGCGTATACGGAGGGTCCCGGAGCGGCGGCTCTCGATGTGCGGGGGCTGACCTACCGGTTTGACCCGGACAGCCTGTTGTTCGAAAACCTTTCCTTCACCATCCAAAAAGGGGAGTTCGTCTCCCTGCTGGCTCCCAGCGGGGTGGGCAAAACCACTCTGTTCCGTCTCATCGCCGGGCTGTTGGAGCCGGATGCCGGAGAAATTCGGTTATCCGGCGGGGAGCCGGGTTTACCCGGTGCCGGGGCTGGGGTTGCATCCCAACCGGCACCCGGAACAGGCTCAGGTCTCACCGCTCCGCCGCGCGGCAAGCCGAAGCGGCTGGGCCTGGCGGGCTACATGCCCCAGCGGGACGGGCTGATGCCCTGGCGCACCGTGCTGGACAATGCCGCCCTGGGCCTGGAGGTAGGGGGAATGCCGAAGGGTGAAGCCCGGCGGCGGGTAAGGGAGCTTTTGCCCTCCTTCGGCCTGGAGCAAAGCGCCGACCGCCTGCCCGCCGAGCTGTCCGGCGGTATGCGGCAGCGGGTCTCCTTCCTGCGGACGCTGCTTGCCGGCCAGGAGCTGCTGCTTTTGGATGAGCCCTTCAGCGCTCTGGACGCCATGACCCGACTGGATATGCAGGAATGGCTGCTCCAGGTATGGGAGGAGCACCGGAAAACCATTCTCTTCATCACTCACGATGTGGATGAAGCGCTGTTTCTCTCCGACCGTGTGCTGGTGGCCTGCACCTCGCCGATTGGCCGCCTGGAGGAATTCAGGGTGCCCTTGGACCGGCCCCGGAAGAGCGAGGCGATGCTGGACGCCAGCCTGCTGCCGGCCAAACGGGAGATTCTGCGGCTCTTAAGAGCGGGCAAATCAGGCGGGCAGAACCCCGGAGAGCCGGAGGAAGGGGGCGGACGCGTATGAAGCCTTGGCTCCGTCAATACGGCCCGGCTATTCTTTTTGTGCTTATCCTGGCGGGGGTATGGGAGGCGGCAACCGTTTGGTTGGACATCCCCCGCTACATTATTCCGCGGCTGTCCCGGGTGCTGGTATCCGTCTGGGATACCCGGGATTTACTGTGGCGCCATTCTTTGTACACCCTGCAGGAGGCGCTTCTGGGACTATTCCTGTCGGTGCTGTTCGGGGTGCTGCTGGCCTCTCTCATGGAAGGCTCCCGGCTGGCCAAACGGACTCTGTATCCTCTGGTTATTGCCTCCCAAACGATTCCCATCGTGGCGCTTTCGCCGGTTATGGTCATGTGGTTCGGCTACGAAATCTGGAGCAAGGTGGCGGTGGTGATTCTGTTTACCATCTTCCCTGTCACCGTGGGGGCTGTCGACGGCTTCCGCCAGACCGATCCGGGCACGCTGGAGCTGATGAAAACCATGGGGGCCAGCAACGGCCAGATTTTCCGCAAGCTCAAAATCCCCTCGGCTCTGCCGTCCTTCTTCACCGGCCTCAAGGTGGCCGCCACCTTCAGTATCGGGGGAGCCACCATCGGAGAGTGGCTGGGCGCCGACTCCGGGCTGGGCATGTACACCAAACGGGCCTCCAGTCAAATGCGGTCGGAGGCGCTGTTTGCGGGTGTGCTGGTGCTGTCCTTCTTGGGCATAGCCATGTTTTTGGCCGCACTGCTGCTGGAGAAGCGGGTGGTGCGCTGGCAGAACCGCAGGTGAGAAAACCGGCGCAGGACGCCGTTTATTAACTTTTAGAAGGAGACGAAAAACATGCTATTATCCGGTAAAAAAACCGCCCGCCTCGGCAAGCTGCTGGTGCTGGCTCTGACTCTGGCTCTTACGGCTGTTGGCTGCGGCAAAGCCTCCAATTCCGCCTCCGGGCAGGAGCAGGAGCTGACCGTGCTGCTTGACTGGTACCCCAACGCGGTGCATTCCTTTTTGTTCGCTGCGGAAAAAGAAGGCTACTTCAAGGAAGCGGGGCTGAAGGTGAAGCTGGAGACCCCGGCGGGCACGGATGACGCCGTGAAGCTGCTGGCCGCAGGCAAGGCCGATCTGGCTCTGAGCTACCAGACGGTTATCGCCATCTCCCGGGCGGAGGATATCCCCGTGGTGTCCCTGGCGGCCATTGTCCGCCATCCCTTGAACCAGCTGTTTGCCCTGGAGCAAAGCGGCATCAAACGCCCCAAGGATCTGGAGGGCAAAAACATCGGCTACCCCTCCATTCCCCTGGATGAGGCGATTGTGAACACCATGGTGAAGACGGACGGAGGAGATCCGGCCAAGGTGAAGTATACCGATATCGGCTGGGACCTGATTCCCGCCATGACCACCAAGAAGGTGGACGCCATTATCGGCGGTTATATCAACCATGAGAAGCTGCTGCTGGAGAAGGAGGGTGTGAAGCTGAGCACCCTGGATCCGGTGAAATACGGGGTTCCCGATTTTTATGAGCTGGTGCTGGCATCCAGTGAGGACGGCTTGAAGAAAAACCGCGAGGTGTACAAGAAATTCTGGGAGGCGGTCGCCAAAGGCTACGATTATACCGTGAAAAATCCCGAGGCTTCTCTGAAAAACCTGCTGGACCAGCAAAACAAGGACTTCCCGCTGGACCCTGAGGTGGAGAAGAAGAGTCTGGATATCCTGCTTCCCTTGATGGATGCGGGCAAGGACTCCTTTGGCTCCCAAACGGAAGCCTCCTGGCAAAGGATCATCGACTGGCTGAATAATGCCGGGCAGCTCAAAAAAGCCCCTGCCGCCAAGGATGCCTTTACCAATCTTCAATAATAGTAGGATTCTCTTCACAAGCCGGCAGCTGTTCGCCGGCTTTTTCCATTTCCCAGGCAATATATATTGTGGGACGTAAGTCCAGGAGAGGCGGCAGGCCGTTTATGCTATAATGATAGACGGTTTTGTGAAAATGTGATGCCGGGCAATCGGCTGCTATGTGTCCGCGGGCAGCGGTGTTATATTGCTAACGGCGGTGAGAGACGCTATTTGCCCCAAAACGGGAGTCTGCCAAACCTAACGGAAGCAGGAGACGCTATTTGTCCAAAATAAGGCTTGCGTCGGGGTCATTTGCCCCAATAGAGGCTGTGGCCGCCGTTAGATTTTCTGAAGGAGCATTTTCGCTGAAATAAGGGCTCTCATGTCCGTTAGATTCCAGCGTGGCCTGACGGCCATCTCCCCTGGTGAAAGCGGGGGCGAAAAGATGACACTTTCGTATCAAATAAAGGAGGATACAGCCCATGCCCCGTCCCGCCAAAAAGCGGCAGCTGTCCCTGGAGCTGTCCATTACCTGGACCGCCGGCTGTGTACTGCTGCTTGTGGCCAACATGACCATCTTCCGGCAGCTGGATGCCAGTGTCGGCGATCCGTGGTTTAACTATATCCTGGGCGCAGCGATTCTGGTCCAGAGCATCTATATCGGCATCCGTCTCTACCGCCTCCACGGCGAAATCGTCTACGCCAACTCGCAGATTGAACGGGTGGATGCCCTGGATGACACCAGCTTTGCGGAATACATAGCCCATGTGTGCGAAGGAGAAGGCTGGAGCAGCCAGGTTGGCCGCTCCGCAGATGCCGGTACTGTTCTTTATCTGGAAAAATCGGGCACCTGCCTGCAGTTGATTCTGCATACGGCCCGGCGGCGGTTGACCGGCGAGTATGTGGCCATAGCGGCGAACACCCTGAACGAATCGCCTCATCCCTTGGGAGAGGCCGAGCAGTGGTGTTTGGCTAACACCAGCTTTACGGACCGGGCACGGAAGGCGGCGGCTGACTACGGACTGCGCCTGGTGGACCGGAAGGAGCTGATCCGGCGGCTGGCCAAAAGCGGCTCGGCGCCGTTCCTTCATAAAGCGGGCCGGCGGAAATAGCGGGGTCTGTGATGGACTTCATAGCTGTGAAGCGGCCAAGCATGGTTGAATGATGATTATTTCGCATCCGGGAGGAGGCAGCCCATGACGGATTTCGAACACTCCGAACATAAGCCCGGTCAGGCTGCAGACAACAACCGCAAGCAGGTTTCCCTGAAGGGAACCTTCGTTTCGGTTATGCTGCTGGGAGGATTTTTGGCCCTCACATGGCTTTTGGTTTTTATTCTGTTTTTATCGCAGAACGGGTGATGGCTCTTCTTGCCGTAGCCCAACCTGCCGCGCAGAAGAAGGGAGCTCAATAGATGCCCATCCACCGTCTGGAGAAAATCTGGTTAACCTTTGGCATTGCCATGCTGGCCGTTTTTCTGGCGGTGCTGGGCATCGGCGCTTTTGCCATGGGGATGGAGCCGCCCGGAAGCCATGGAACCCATGCTGTGGACCCGGTAACGGTCAGCTCGGAGCCCCCTTTTGACACGCCGGGGCTGGTCCAGATCGGGGAGAATGAGTACAATGCCTATGTGCTGGCCTTTGCCTTCGGCTTTAGCCCGGTGGATATGGAGGTGCCCCGGGGTGCCCGGGTGCACTTTTATATTACCAGCCAGGACGTGGTGCACGGCTTCTCCATTCCCCGCACCACCGTGAATTTGATGGCAGTGCCCGGTGAAATTAACCACATGACCTATACCTTCGACAAACCGGGAGAATATCTGGTGCTGTGCAATGAGTATTGCGGGATCAGCCATGAACAGATGGCCACCCGGATTGTGGTGAAATAGATGGGGGTGCCGTCGTGAGTTCCACCGTCCATAAGGGATCGATTGACCGCAGGGATGCTTCTGTTGTCCTTGCGTTTGTGCTGACCGCCTTTATAGCCCTTCTTATCGGAGGCTTCGCCGGGCTTCTCCAGGGGATGGCCCGGGGGATGAATCTGACGCTGCCCTTCGGCATGAGCTATTATCAGCTGCTGACGGCACACGGCGTGCTGATGGCGCTTATTTTCACCACTTATTTCATTATCGGGTTTCTGCTGGCGGGCTGCTCGAAGGCGTTGGGCGGGGTTCTGCCCTCCCCGGCGCGGCGGCTGGCCTGGACGGGCTTTGGCCTGATGACGGCGGGAACCGTTCTTGGCACGGTGCTGATCCTGCTGGATCAAGCGACGGTGCTCTATACTTTTTATGCGCCCATGCAGGCTTCCCCTTGGTTCTACATCGCCCTGGTGCTGCTTGTAGCCGGAAGCTGGCTGCCGGCCTTTAGCGTGTTTTATTGCCTGCGGGTCTGGAAACGCCAAAATCCCGGCGGGATTACGCCACTCTTCATGTTTATGTCGGCGGTTACCATGGCCTTGTGGATGGTGGCGACGCTGGGGGTCGCCTTCGAGGTTATCGCTTTGCTGATTCCCTGGTCCTTCGGCTGGGTCGACCGGGTGCATGTGATGCTGTCCCGGACACTGTTCTGGTATTTCGGCCATCCGCTGGTCTATTTTTGGCTGCTGCCCGCTTATATCTGCTGGTACACGGTCATCCCGAAGGTGATCGGCGGACGAATTTTTAGCGATGCGCTGGCCCGGCTTTCCTTTTTGCTGTTTCTTGTATTCTCCGTTCCTGTGGGCTTTCATCATCAGCTGATGGAGCCGGGTATTCCAAGCATTTGGAAGTACATTCAGGTGGTACTCACCTTTATGGTCATCATTCCTACATTGACTACGGCCTTTTCCACCTTTGCGGTGTTTGAGCTGCGCGGCAGGGAGCTGGGGGGTAGGGGGCTGTTCGGTTGGCTCCGGCTCATGCCCTGGCGGGATGTCCGGTTTTTCGCTCCGTTTATGGGCATGCTGGCCTTTATCCCCGCGGGTGCAGGCGGCATCATCAATGCCTCCAACCAGATGAACGCAGTGGTTCATAACACGCTGTGGGTGACGGGACATTTGCATCTGACTGTGGCCACAACGGTCGCCCTGACCTTTTTCGGCATCACCTATTGGCTGATCCCTTCTATTCTGGGGAAGACGCTCACGCCGGGTATGCACCGGCTGGGTTTGATCCAGACCGTACTATGGCTGGTGGGTATGGTGTTTATGTCCGGCTCCATGCATACGGTGGGCCTTCTGGGCTCTCCCCGCCGCACGGCGTATACCACCTACGGGGATCATCCGGACAGTGTCCTTTGGATGCCTTATTATGTAGCAATGGCAGTGGGCGGCACCATTCTATTCGCAGGTGTGCTGCTGATGATGGTTAATGTGGTCCGGCTGCTTAGGGCGCCAACCGGAAGCACTGAATTTCCCGTGGCCGAACCTGCGGAGGGAGCCGCGCCTGCACCCCGGCTGTTTGAACGCTGGGGCGTATGGATGGCCGTGGTGGTGGCGTTGATCCTGGCAGCCTATGCCGTCCCTGTTATGGATATGGTGGTCAATCCGGTGCCGGGTTCACCGCCTGTAGTGACTTGGTAATAGTAACGGATCCATCCCGTGAAAAAAAAGGCTCCGGCTTGCCTTGTTTTTGAAGGCGGCTGGAGCTTTTATTTTGCCGGTGGCTGGTGGACGCTAGTACGGCGTTTGCCTTGCGGACCGACGATCCGTTAATTCCCACAAAACGAGTATTTTCCGGACCCAACGGACCGTGAATCCGTTATTCGGTGCAAAAAGAGTGGTATGCAGATGATGCGGGCACAATAACGCCTTCTGTGTCCGTGAAATCTGCAAAAGCGCGAAAAAAGTAGAAATAAGGGAGCCTCAGTCCGTTAGCAACAAGCTAACTCTGGAGCAGCAGATTCCTCACCCTACCCGATAGTGCTCTTCCATACAGCCGAAGTACACCCCTTCTCCATTCATCTCAAACTGACCCTGAGGGAAGGGGATAATGGACGTAAAGGAGCAAACAACATGTCCCAAACCCTGCAAAATCCATGTGCTAGTGCCATTTCCATTAATTTCAAATCCACTCAACTTAGGAAAGTATTTTGCAACATTTAGACATTATTTCAACCCAAATCCGAACATTCGGAGCGAAGATCACAAAATAGTCAAGAATTAACGCAACGCGTCACATTTCGGACAAAGTTTCACGTGAAAATTGATTATGAAAACGTAATCAATTGTCAAAATAAAATCTTTTTAATGTAAGCGTTTGTACACTCTTTACGAATGCAAAAAGTTTAGCTATAATCAGAATCAATAAAGGGTTGTGAAATTATTCACGTAAAAGATGTGAAATTATTCACGTAAAATCGTTACAAACTTCACACTAGTTATTACCAGTTCAATATGATACTGTGATAAGTATCATACTAACGTGAAGCATTCGACATAACCCAGAATATAGCTCTAGGAGGCGGAGATTAACATGGCAGTTAAAGAAACCAAGTTAAAAGAGCAGATGTCAGTTCAAGAACAAGTGGATCTTCTGGTTTCCCGCGCAAAGCAAGCCTATCAAGAGTACATGAAGCTGGATCAGGCGCAAATCGACAAGATCGTTCAAGAAATGGCTCTTGCCGGGCTTGACAAGCATATGTATCTGGCTAAGCTGGCAGTGGAAGAGACCGGCCGCGGCGTGTATGAAGACAAAATCACCAAGAACATCTTTGCAACGGAATATATCTATCATAGCATCAAGTACGAAAAAACCGTCGGTGTTATTGAAGAGAACCCGTACGAAAACTTCAAGAAGGTTGCTGAGCCTGTAGGTGTTGTTGCAGGTGTAACTCCCGTAACCAACCCGACTTCGACTGCCATGTTTAAATCCATTATCTCTGCCAAAACCCGTAACCCGATTATCTTTGCCTTCCATCCCTCCGCTCAAAAATGTTCTTCGGCAGCGGCTAAGGTGCTTCTGGATGCAGCAGTGGCTAACGGCGCTCCGCAGCACGCGATTCAATGGATCGAAGCTCCTTCCATTGAAGCTACCAACCTGCTGATGAACCACCCGGGTGTGTCCCTGATCCTGGCTACCGGCGGTCCTGGCATGGTAAAGGCTGCTTACAGCACAGGCAAACCGGCTCTGGGCGTAGGCGCAGGCAACGTGCCCGCATTCATCGAGAAAACAGCAAACATTGCGCAAGCAGTTAATGATATTATCCTGTCCAAATCCTTCGACAACGGCATGATTTGCGCATCCGAGCAAGCGGTCATCATCGAAGAGCCGATCTATGAAGTAACCAAGAAGTGCTTCGCCGACCAAGGCTGCTACTTCCTGAACCCGCAAGAAATCGAGCAGCTGACCAAGCTGGCCATCAACCTTGAGAAGTGTGCCGTTAACCCGGTTATCGTTGGCCAATCCGCTGTGAAGATTGCCGAAATGGCTGGCCTGAAGGTTCCTGCCAACACCAAGATCCTGATCGCCGAGATCAGCGGCGTAGGCACCAAGTTCCCGCTGTCCGCTGAGAAGCTGTCCCCGATCCTGGCTTGCTACAAGGTTAAGACTGCAGAGCAAGGCATCGAACGCGCGGCTGAAGTTGTTGCATTCGGCGGCATGGGCCACAGCTCCGCGATCCATTCCAATGACCAAGACGTGATCACTGCTTTCGCTAACCGTCTGCAAACCGGCCGTGTTATCGTCAACTCGCCTTCCACACACGGCGCTATCGGCGACATTTACAACACCAACCTGCCTTCCTTGACTCTGGGCTGCGGCTCCTACGGCGGAAACTCGACTTCCTCCAACGTAACTGCAGTTAACCTAATCAATGTGAAAAGGGTGGCGTACCGTACTGTGAATATGCAATGGTTTAAGGTACCGCCGAAGATCTACTTCGAAAAAGGTGCAACTCAATACCTGTCCAAGATGCCTGACATTTCCCGCATCGCAATCATTACTGACCCGATGATGGTGAAATTCGGGTATGTAGAGAAGATCGAATACTACCTGCGCAAGCGTCAAAACCCGGTTTATGTGGAAGTGTTCTCTGAGGTTGAGCCCGATCCTTCCGTAGAAACTGTAGAACGCGGCCGCGCTATGATGGAACGCTTCCAGCCGGACTGCATTATCGCACTGGGCGGCGGCTCCGCAATGGACGCAGCTAAAGCAATGTGGCTGTTCTTCGAATATCCGGACACCGACTTCTCTGCTATCAAGCAAAAGTTCATGGATATCCGCAAACGGATCTACAAGTACCCCCGTCTGGGCAAAAAGGCCAAGTTTGTGGCCATCCCGACTACTTCGGGTACCGGTTCCGAGGTAACCTCCTTCGCGGTTATCACCGACAAGAATGCAGGCAACACCAAGTATCCGCTGGCTGACTACGAGCTGACTCCGGACGTTGCCATCATCGACCCGGAATACGTGCTGACACTGCCGAAGGGCCTTGTTGCCGACACCGGTATGGACGTTCTGACTCACGCCATCGAAGCTTATGTGTCCATCATGGCTAACGATTACACCGACGGCTTGGCTATGAAGGCTATCCAGCTGGTATTCGAAAACATCGAGAAATCCTATGCCGGTGATCCGGTTGCCCGTGAAAGAATGCATAATGCATCCACCATCGCAGGTATGGCCTTCTCCAATGCCTTCCTGGGTATCAACCACAGCTTGGCTCACAAATGGGGCGCAGAATTCCATACGCCGCACGGACGGACCAACGCCATCCTGATGCCGTATGTAATCCGCTACAATGCAACCAAACCGACGAAGTTCGCTTCGTTCCCGAAATATGATCACTTCATCGCCGACCAACGCTATGCCGAAATCGCGCGTGTTCTGGGTCTGCCTGCTGCAACCACTGAGCAAGCTATCGACAGCCTGATCAAGGCTATCCAAGACCTGAACAAGAAGCTGAACCTGCCTGCAACCTTCCAGGAAGCCGGAATTGATGCCAAGGAATTCGAAGCCAAGGTTGACTACCTGGCCGACCGCGCCTTCGAAGACCAATGCACCACAGCTAACCCGAGAATGCCGCTGGTTATCGAACTGGCCGACATCTACCGCAAGGCTTTCTACGGCAAGGAGTAATCAATGTCCCCCAAAAGTAAAGAGAAGCTTTGCAGCATAATCCGATTACTTTTGGGGGAGCCCCCTATAAATAATTACCGCAGAGGGACAGGGAAACCTGTCTCTTTGTTTTTTTGCGGAGAAGGGATTGGGTTGCTAACGGACACAGAAGCCCTTATTTGGCTAAGTGTCGCCGAAATTGCTAGGATTTTGACTAAATAAAGGCCTGTGAGTCCGCGAAAATCCGAGAAACAGGGAAACGGGGGGAATAAGGGTTCTACGGTCCATTACACTAGCGGAGAGCCGCGGCGGATATCCATGTTAATATCGTAGGTGACGCCGGATAACCCGTGCGGGAACAGAGCCGCCACACGCAAAAAAACCGGAATGCGTGGGATCGCATCCGGTGCAAAAGATAAGTATAAAGAAAGTTCAAATCCGGCAAATTTCCGGAGGGCAATTAGGGCAATTCACAATACTTTTCAAATAGAGCAGATCATGAATGATAATCTGGCCTTGTTCGTAGCTGATCACGCCTTCTTCCTTATAGGTGCTCAGAAGCCGGTTGACGCTTTCGCGGGTAGTGCCGATCATGTTGGCCAGGTCGGTATTGGTCAGCTTGATGGCGAGCTTGATGCTGCCGTCCTCGACTTTTTCGCCGCAGGTATTGGTCAGCCGGATCAAGGTGGAGGCAAGAGCGCCGGTTTTGCCGAAAAGCATCAAATCCCGGAATTTGGACTGGGTGGTGCGTTGCATGAGTCCCATCCACTTCATAAATTCAACCGCAAAGTCCCCGTGCTGATAAATCAAAATCTCCAGGTCCTTCTGCTGGACAACGCCGATGACACTGTCCTTAATGGCTTCACCGTTGTAGCCGTAATGCATGTCGCCGTAGCCGCCGAATTCGCCAAAAAAATCTCCCTTTTGAAGGATGTTAAGGATCAGTTCCTTGCCGTCTTCAGTGGATTTGGTGATTTTCACCTGGCCTTTTCGGATATAAAACAGCTTCTCCGCCTTGTCGCCTTCCCAAAAAACATGGGAGCCTTCGGGCGCATTCTGGGGATACATAATATTTTCCAGACGGGACACGTTCTCCGGAGAGAGAAAATGCCCGATTTGATAGCTGCTGGGGGTAAATTCCGGACGGGTATCCAATGAGCTCATAGATCTGTCCTCCTTCCAGATTAAATTTTGGCGATAGTGACTTTTTTCATATCTTTATTGTACACGAAATTTTTTTGCCTTCCAATGAAATTATTATGTCGTTTTGTCCACGCCGCTCAAATAACGGGCATATCCCAGCGGATTGCGGTACACCGCCCTCCAAACCTCGTGCATCCCCGCCTCGCCAAAGCTGTAGCGCTGGTCTCTTCCGTTGGCCTCAATAAAGATCAGATGGCCATCCTCCATAATGCCCATGTCCAATCCCAGATCCGCCAGGCCGGGCAGCCGTCCGCCTAAAAACTCCGCAATTTGCACGGATAACTGACCGATTCTGTCTTGAAGCTCCGCGCCGTTCCAGCCGGGAAAATCGGCAAATACCTGCTCCATGGTCGCTACCTTCCCGCCTTGAGCCACATTGGTCAAAAAAGCACCGGTACGGGCCACCTTCGCCACCATTCCCGTTGTCTGCCACAAGCCCGATTCATTCTTTTGCACGGATACCCGGATATCGAAGGGACGCCCTTGATATTTGGCCAGCGGCAAAAAATACTGAACCAGAAAGCTGCGCTTCCTGAGCCTCCGGACCAGCTCTACGGGCAGGCGGCTGCCAAAAAATTGTGAGCGCCAGGCGCCTGTTTTGGCGGAGCGGTATTTCCAGCGCCATTTGCCCCCTTCCGACAGGCTGAGCAGCATGATGCCTTGTCCTACACTGCCATTGGAGGGTTTTACGATAAGCGCGGGATATTCCCGCATCAGCCGCTCCAGCACCTCCGGCCTGGCTTGCTCTGTTAAGGGCAGATGGGGCCGGATCACCGGACTTTGCTCCAAAAGCCGGTGCAGCATCAGCTTGTCGTAGCGGGTATGCAAATTAAAAATCTCCAAGCCTTCCCTGGAGAGAGCCTCCAGTCTGGCCCGGGAGCGGGAATCCAAATGGATGGCGCGGTTATGAATCACAGCAGGCGTTTCCACCACCCTCCGGGCATACCGCCCGCCTTGGCGCACCAGCGCAGGTACATGGCGTTTAGGACGCCCCGGCGCTAAGCTTGACAGCTTCAGGTAACACAGCGCGAGACCATGGGCGGCAGCCGCTTCTTCATAAAAGGATATTTGTTCATGGCCGGTTTTTCTTCCTTGGCACATGCGGTCGTACACGGAGGCATTCAGAAGAATGCCGACATACCGGTTTTGCGTCATGATCCACCCTCCTCTCCAACAGAATATGGCTTCCGGGCGAATCCGCATGGATGTTTGTCTAAGCCGCCATTCCTTTTTACGCATAAGCTTGTAGAAGAAGCTACTGCAAAAGGAGGTGCCGATCGTGATGATTAAACCGAAGGTTGCCTTGATCTCCCCCGGTTCCTTCATTATTCCCTCCGGCGTCAGCAGCTCTGTGGAGCAGGTGATGGAGGAGCTGGCCAACCGCCTCGGTGTGCGTACGGACTGCACAGTATACGGGATTCGTACTCCGGGTATACCTGCACGGGAAATCCGGGGGCCGGTCCGGTATCTCCGCCCGTCGGGCAGAAGGAACTATCTGCCTGCGGTCATCAAAAGCCTGAGGCAGGAGAATTATGACTTAATTCAAGTGGACAACCGCCCGAGAATGGCCAGAGCGGTCAAAAAAGCGCTGCCCGGAAGCCGGGTTTGGCTGGCGCTGCATTCTTTGACCTTCGTTTCCCGGCGGCATATCGGAAGACAGGAGCTGGCCAACTGCTTCCGTCATGTGGAGCGGATTTTGGTTAACAGCCGCTACTTGGAGGAAGAGATTGCGCGGCTGGTTCCCGAAGCGGCATATAAGCTGCAGGTGCTGTATCCCGGTGTGAACACCGGCCTGTTTTTGCCCAGGTGGGAGGGGGAAGGTGCGCGGCTGCGTGAGGAAAAGCTGCGGGTTATGGGCTATACCGGCAAAAAAATCATCCTTTATGCAGGCAGGCTCCGTGAGATCAAAGGGGTCCACCATCTGCTGGAGGCCATGCCCAGGCTGGCGGCACAGTATCCCGACGCCGTCCTGCTCGTAGTCGGAGGCGCCTTCTACGGCTCGAAACGGACTACGGATTATGTGCGGAAGCTCCACCGCATGGCCCGGTCTTTGCCCAGGAATGTGCGCTTCGTACCCTACGTCCCGCATGAGCAGATGCCGGAATGGTTCAGGCTGGCGGATGTGGCAGTGATGCCCTCCCCCAGACGGGAGGCCTTCGGCCTAGTCAACGTGGAGGCTATGGCCTCCGCTGTCCCCGTGGTGGCGGCAGATTCAGGCGGCATGCGGGAAATTATCCTTCATGAGGAAACGGGCTATCTGGTTCCTGTGGGATATTTAAGCGGAGGGATAGCCGACGCGGTAGGGAGGCTGTTGGCCGATCAAGAGCTGGCCAGACGTATGGGGGAGCAGGCAGCCTTGCGTGTGCGGGAGCAGTTTACCTGGGAGAGCGCGGCTGTCCGCTGGCTGATGCTGGCCGGCTTCGGCTTGGTTTTTTAATTTGATTCATGGGTATCCGCCTATTTTCCGGAGGTTCCAGGAACCTGCATCTGGGTGTTTGGCATATGTTACAGATGACTAGTTCTGTAAGCATTCGCCCATAGCACAAATGGAAGGGAAGAGCCCCATGAAACCTAAAAAACTGCCCGTCGGCAGGGAACGCAAGGATGCGGGTAAAGGCACCATCATCAACGCTCACCAGTCTGAGTTGCGGTGGCTGGATGAACAACCTGCGGAAGCCAGAATCACTAGAGACAGACGGCAGCAGCCGGAACGGGCTCCCGGAAATGATGCGGAAGCAGCACCGGCGCCGTCATCCCGGGCTGTGCCGGAAGCGCCCAGGCTCGTTGTGCCGGAAGGAACGCTGCCGGCTGCACTTGCAACGCCTCCCGCAACTGCTACAGTAGACATCCGGGAGCAGCCACCCGAACTCCCGGCTCCGCCGGTGCAGACCCCGGCTGTCCAGGAGACGGTGAGCATCCACAAGGCCATCGCACCCGAACGCCCGGTCCGCTCTGCCAAGGAAGCCGTCATCCGGAATGTGTCCGCCTCTCCCTCCAAACCCCGGCAAGCCGACGCAGGCAAGCTTTTGGAGCGGAAAGTGGAAATTCCCCAGGCTCCCGTCATTTATACGGATGACATTACCGATCAGGCTGTAACCGGAAGCAAGCTGGCGGATCATTCCGTCACATCGGATAAAATTGTTCCGGGCTCAGTGGGGACCAGGGAACTGGAGGATTACTCTGTTACGGAGGGGAAGCTTTCCATAGGGGCGGTTACCTCCAATAAGCTGGCGGATGAATCCGTAGGGGAGGAGCACCTCCGCGATGGGGCTGTAACGGCCAACAAAATCGGATTATACAGCATTACCGCAGACAAACTGGTGGACGGCTGCGTGACCCGGGAGAAGCTGGCAGATAAAATCATCGGCGGCATGCAGGTGGAGGACGGTGCAATCGAAGGCAAACATCTGGCCGGGGGCATTGTCGGGCCGGAGCATCTGCGCAGCCAATCCATCGGACCGGATCATATTGCCGTGGCTTCCATCGGGGCATCCCAGCTGCTGAACGGAGCGGTCAATTCCGCCAAGCTGGGGAATGGCTCCGTGTTGGAGGAGAAGCTGGCAGATGGGGCCGTCACCTCGGAAAAGCTGCGTTCCGACAGTGTGGAAACCCGTCATCTTAAGGCGGATTCGGTGCAAAGCGGGCATCTGCAGCCGTTCTCCGTCACGTCCCGCCACCTGGAGGATGGATCGGTTACCGAAGGAAAAATCGGGAAGGGTGAGGTTGGCCCTGCCCAACTGCGCCAAGGGGCGGTAGGCCAGGAGCATCTGGATGATCAATCGGTCACAACCCGAGCCCTGCAAAAGGAGGCGGTCACCGGCGAGAAGCTGGCCGCTGAGGCGGTCCGCGGGACGCATATCGGAGCGGATGAAATCCGCACCGCCCATCTGCAGGCCGGATCCGTAACGGCGGAGAAGCTGGCGGAAAGCAGCGTAGGCACCTCCGCTATCCGTAAGCGTGCCGTGATCCTGGGCCAGCTGGCTATCGGCTCCGTAGGCGCCGAGGAAATTCTTCCGGGTGCCGTAGGGGCAGCTGCTTTGGCCAACGAAGCGGTAACCCGGGAGAAGCTGGCGGCGGACTCCGTCGTCGGGGCCCACATTGCCGCGGATGAAATCCGCACCGTACATCTGGCCAGCGGCGCGGTGACGGCAGATAAACTGGCGGCGGACAGTGTAACGGCATCGGCCCTGGCCAAAGGCTCCGTGACCGCCGATAAGCTGGCGGCGGACTCCGTAGGCGCCGAGCAGATTCAAGCCGGCTCCGTAGGCGAGCAGGCCTTGGCAGCCAACTCCGTCACAAGTCACAAGCTGGTGAAGGGCAGTGTAACGGAAGATAAGCTGGCGGTGGATATTATCGGCAGCGATCATTTGAAGCAGGAAACGGTAAGAGGCTATCACATTACCAAGGGTGCCGTGCACGGCTACCACCTGGAGCAGGATGCCGTTACCAACGACAAGCTGGCTGATGAATCCGTATACGGCGCCAAGCTCCGCGCGGCCTCTGTCACCTCCCGTCACCTGGCGGACGGGACCATAGGCTTCCGTCATCTGGCTCCTTCCTCTGTAGGCGGGGAGCAGGTGATCCAGGGCAGTCTGCAGGGAAAACATCTGGCGGACGGCGGCGTAGGTCCTAATCAGATCGCACCGGATTCTATCGGGGAAGCCCATCTCCATAACCGGGCTGTGACCACCGACAAGCTGGCCTCCGGTGCAGTCACCGGCGACAAGCTGGCAGTGGAGGCTGTAGCCAGCAAACACATGAAGCCCGGCGCGGTTCATGGCTTCCATCTCCAGCCCAGCTCCATTGGCGCCAGCCATTTGGAGAAGGGGATTCTGAAGCAGGAGCATTTTGGAGCGGGCTTTATCGACGCTTCCATTCTGGCGCCCTCCAGTGTCCAAGGGCTTCACCTGGCGGACGGCACAGTCACCGACGGCAAGCTGGCCGCCCATTCCGTAGAGGGACGCCACCTCCGCGACGGTGCTGTGGCCGCACGGCATCTCGCCCCCGGCAGCGTAAGCGGGCTGAATATTCTGCCGGGCAGCATTACCACCGCGCATCTGGGTGCAGTGGAGCTGGATGCGGGCAGTATCGTCAATCTGCAGGTAGGAGCAGAGGAGCTGGTCAACGGCAGCGTCACCTCGGAGAAGCTGCTTCTGGATTCCGTTCACAGCGGCCATATCCAGGAGAAATCCATTCTTGCCGGGCATATCGGCCCCGAATCCGTGCTTACGGAGCATCTGCAGGATGGGACGGTTACCGGAGCGAAGCTGGCGGAGAAAACAGTCACCGGCAGCCACCTGACGGAAGGGACTATCGACGGCACTCATTTGGCCGAGAGTTCGGTTAGCGGCCGTCATGTACGTGACGGCTCCATTGCCTCCCGGCATCTTCTGCCCGGCAGTGTGGGCGGCGAGCACCTGAAGCCGGCCAGCATCACGACGGCCCATCTGGGGAATGTGCAGCTGGATGCGGCCAATATTGTGAATCTTGTGGCCGGCACAGAGCAGTTGGGCAACGGAAGTGTGACAGGGGAGAAGCTGGCTGCGGATTCGATCTACAGCGGTCATATCCGGGCAGGTGCCATCAGTGCGGAGCATATCGGCGCCCGGGTCATCCAAGAAGGGCATCTGCAGGATGGAGCGGTGAATGCCGCGAAGCTGTCGGCAGGGGCTGTCGGCGGAATTCATTTGGGAGACGGCGCTGTAACCTCCCGCCATCTGCTTCCGGGGAGCGTGGCAGGGCGGCATCTTCAGCCCGGCAGCATCACCACGGAACATCTGGGTGCGGTAGAGCTGGATGCGGCCAATATCGTCAACCTTGTGGTAGGCAGCGAACACTTGGGCAATGAGTGCATCACGTCGGAAAAGGTGGCTCTTGCCTCTATCCGCAGCGAGCATATCGACAATGATGCCATTTTTTCGGAGCATATCAGCACCCTTGCCGTGCAGGAGGAGCATTTGCAGGATGGCGCCATAACGGCGGCGAAGCTGTCGGAAGGGGCTGTGCACGGGGTGCACCTGGCTGAGGAAACCATCGGCAGCCGCCATCTGCGTGACGGCATCATCGGCATGCGGCATTTGTCTGCGGAGGTTTCGGGCATGCTGAAGCAGGCTTATACATGGGTGGAAGAGGCAGGCAACACCCTTCAAGCCATAATCGATAGCACAGGAATTGCCGACGGAGCGGTAGACGGCAGCAAGCTGGCGGACGGAGCGGTAGACAGCGGTAAGCTGGCAGACGGAGCGGTAGACAGCGCCAAGCTGGCAGATGGAGCGGTAGACGGCAGCAAGCTGGCAGACGGAGCGGTAGGCGGCGCCAAGCTGGCGGATGGTGCGATAGTCGGCAGCAAGCTGGCGGACGGAGCGGTAGACGGCAGCAAGCTGGCAGACGGAGCGGTAGACGGCGCCAAGCTGGCGGATGGTGCGATAGTCGGCAGCAAGCTGGCGGACGGAGCGGTAGAAGGCAGCAAGCTGGCAGACGGAGCGGTAGACGGCGCCAAGCTGGCGGACGGAGCGGTAGACGGCAGCAAGCTGGCGGACGGAGCGGTAGACGGCAGCAAGCTGGCGGATGGAGCGGTAGACAGCGCCAAGCTGGCAGACGGAGCAGTGGACGGCAGCAAGCTGGCGGATGGAGCGGTAGACAGCGCCAAGCTGGCAGACGGAGCAGTGGACGGCAGCAAGCTAACGGACGGAGCGGTAGCCGGAAGCAAGCTGGCGGACGGAGCGGTAGGCGGCAGCAAGCTGGCGGACGGAGCGGTAGGCGGCGCCAAGCTGGCAGACGGAGCGGTAGACAGCGCCAAGCTGGCAGATGGAGCGGTAGACGGCGGCAAGCTGGCGGACGGAGCGGTAGGCGGCGCCAAGCTGGCAGACGGAGCGGTAGACAGCGCCAAGCTAGCAGATGGAGCGGTAGACGGCAGCAAGCTGGCGGACGGAGCGGTAGTCGGCAGCAAGCTGGCAGACGGAGCGGTAGACAGCGCCAAGCTAGCAGATGGAGCGGTAGACGGCAGCAAGCTGGCGGACGGAGCGGTAGTCGGCAGCAAGCTGGCAGACGGAGCGGTAGAAGGCGGCAAGCTGGCGGACGGAGCGGTAGTCGGCAGCAAGCTGGCGGATGGAGCGGTAGGCGGCAGCAAGCTGGCGGACGGAGCGGTAGAAGGCAGCAAGCTGGCAGACGGAGCAGTAGACAGCGCCAAGCTGGCCAAAGAAGCCGTAAGCGAGGAGCATCTGGCGCCTTCCCTGCGCAAGAAATTGCAGCAGGTTACCGTAGGACCGCAATGCGGCGCATTCTCCTTCCGGTTTCCGGCAATGCAGGAAATCTGCCAACTGGAGATTACGCTGGGCCTTCCTTATCCCGACACCAGCTACGTTTTGGTAGCCATGACTAATCATCCGGCCTGCTACGCCGTGTTGAAGGAGCTTCATCCTGACCGGGCCATCGTCGAGCTGGTACGGACCAAAATCAGCGGCGATATATCCGGCGCAGTCAGTTGGATTGCTACTTCCATGAGTTAAGCCATCTTCGTGGGCATTGAAAAACAGGACTGCTTCTGTACGGATATTCATCCGTGCAGGGCAGTTCTGTTTCCTTCCGGCGAAGGGGTTAGGCACGCGAGCGCACTTGCTTATTTCTAACGGCGGCTAAAGACGCTATTTTGCCAAATTATCCACCTTTTTAATTCTAACGGCGGCCAGAGCCGCTATTTGGTCCTTTCGGCCGGTTTGGGGCCCGAATCGAGGCGAATAGCGGCCGTGGCTTAAGTTAGATTTTTGGGACAGGCTTTTAAGCAGGAATAACGGCGCTCACCGCCGTTAGAATTTTGAAGGTTACTGGAAACCCGCGCCGCCTATTCTCTCAGCTTCGATCCCGCGTCTGCCGTTCCACTAACCCAGGTTTTCACTCCTGCACCCCATACTCTTTACACTCGCCTCCCCATCCGCATCATCCGATCGGCCAGAGTCGAGTCCGCCGTTGCGCTCCATAGCTCCTTGTCCCGGCGATCCCCCTGGAAACTTGTATAGGTTTGTTGAACATGTCCCAAGGCAGCTGCGGAAGCCCGATTGCTGCAGCGGAGAAGGCAGGTGTCCCGGTTTTGCCTACGCCCGCCCGCGCCCGCAGTGTGCAAGAGCCGTTACACTCTTTTCCCGGTTACATACTATAGGATGAAACCAAGGACATTCGGAGGTGGCATATTTGGTCCAAGTTAAGCGAACCCGAAAAGGAAAAGCTCCGTTCCGGCGGAAAACCGCCGCTTTGGACGTCCCGGCAGGGGGGCGGCCGCTGCCTATCCAAAACGCCGACCAGCCTAAGGTTTCCGTGATTATACCCGTCATGAACGAACGAAGGTCCATTCAGGCGGTGATCCGGGCGGCAAGAAGCGTACATCCGGAAGCCGAGGTCATTGTGGTGTCCAACGGCTCCACCGACGGCACCCGCCAATTGGCGGAGGCGGCCGGAGCGCGTGTGCTCTTTTTTCCGGAGCCGCTGGGCCATGATGTGGGCAGAAGCATCGGCGCTCTTCATGCCAAGGGCGAGATTCTTGTATTTACAGACGGGGATATTGTCATTCCGGGCAGCCAGCTGCGTAGCTTTGTGACGGCGGTTGAAAATGGGGCGGATATTGCCTTGAACACCTATTCCGGGGCTGTGGAACGAATGCAGGTGCACAGTGTGGTGCTGGCCAAATACGCACTGAACGCTGTGCTGGATAAACCTGAGCTCAAAGGAATGTCGCTGACCGCTATTCCGCATGCCATGAGCCGGGAAGCAGCCAAGCGGATCGGTTTTGAACATCTGGCGGTTCCTCCCTTGGCCCAGGCCATCGGCGCCGTTTCGGGCTTGAAGCTGGTACCGGCCTGTTATGTGGAGGTAGGCAGCACCAATCCTGCAAGGCGGAGAAGGCGGAAAAACGGGCAGGACCCGCTGGAGCATCTGATTCTGGGTGACCATCTGGAGGCCATCGGGTGGCTGCTGGAGCAGAATGGTCCCCGTGGCCGGTTTCCCGACCCGCCCAAACGAAGGGATGTGATCCGGTGAAACCTGTAATCCCTATAATTCCTGCACTCCCCTCTGCATTAACCCGGGAGAAGACAGCCGCTCCAGGCTCCGCCGGAGACAGCCGCCCGGTGCGCATATCCGCTGCCGGCGGCAAACCCCGTGCCAAAGCGGGACGTGCCCGTGGGCGCCGGCCCCAACCCTCCGCCGGAGCCCGGGGCAAGGCCCGCCGCCTTCCGGCTAAGTCTCGGCGACTGGGCGCCCGGGCGGCAGGAGCTGCCGCCGGCCGCTCCGCTGTCCGGGGCCTCCACGCCGCCGGAAAACAGGCTGCGGCGGCCAGCCGGGCTTGGGCCCGCTGGTGGAACGGCCGGTCCCGCAGCGGGCCGGGAAAAGCATACCTCCAGCAAGCCCGCAGCTTTATGCTGGGGTATGCCAAGGCCTCCGGCCTGCCCGTTGGCCGGAAGCTCCCGCTGCCGACGGAACGAAGCGTTGCCGCCGTGATTCACGCGGCCTCCGGCCATCCGTCCATAAGTGCGGTACTGGAGCAGCTGGGCCGGCTGGCGTTGGATGAAATCATTGTTGTGGCGGGCAGCCTGCCGGATGAAAAAAGACGGCTCATCCGGGAGCACCCCGCCGGTCCCGTGCTGGTCCATTATCCCGAGCCCTTGGGCTATGGGGCCGGCAGGGCGGCGGGCGCCAGATTCGCCGCATCGGATATTGTGATGTTCCTGGAGGAGCATGACCCGGTCCAAGCAGAACAGCTCCTGCCCTTCATCGCCTCCATTGCCAAAGGCAATGATCTGGCGGTATCGGCCATGCCCGGCCAGCAGGGGCCCTTCGGAGGCCGCGATCCGGCTGCCATGCTGAAGGAATTCATGAATTTGACCCAGGGACGGCGGGATCTGGGGACCGCTTCACTGGAGCATTGTCCCCATGCCCTCTCCCGGAGAGCACTTGACCGGCTGGGAGCAGCCAGCCTGGCTGTGCCGCCCGTGGCACAAACCGCAGCTCTTCTCCAAGGGCTGCGAGCCGCTGTAGTGCCCTTGCCCACCTCTCCGTTCAGAAGGGCCGGCATCCGGCAGGAGCTGTATCCCTTCGGCGCCGGGCCTGAGGTGCTGATGGGGGACCGGCTGGAGGCGTTGCACGAGCATCTCCGCGCCACCGGGCCGCGCTCCCGGTATCCGGACCGTCTGCGCAAGCGGGAAGCGGCGAAGGGGGCAGCCACATGCGAATGACCAGCATCGTCATTCCAACCCGCAACGGGCTGGAGCTTCTGGTTCCCTGTGTGGAGGCCATCCGTGCTTATACGTCCACACCGTATGAAATCATTGTTGTGGACAACGGCTCCACCGACGGAACGCTGGACTATTGTGTGAGGGAGAAGCTGGCCTTTGTTTCCTATCCGGACAATGCCGGCTTTCCCGCTGCCTGCAATGCCGGCTTGAAAATAGCGATGGGAGATGCGCTTCTGCTTCTGAACAACGATGTGGTGGTGACCCACCGCTGGCTGGACAATATGCTGGACTGCCTGGACGCAAGCCCGGATATCGGCGCCGCCGGCCCCTGCTCCAATTACGTCAGCGGCCGCCAGCAGGATGCTGCGCCCTATAACACGATGGAGGAGTTTCATGCCTGGTCCTCCCTGCGCAACACTCCGGACCTCTCCCGGCGTATTCCTCTCGAACGGCTGGTGGGCTTCTGCCTGCTGTTCAAGCGGGAGGTCATGGAGCGGATCGGCTATCTGGATGAACGGTTTTCGCCGGGGCATTACGAGGATGACGATTACTGCTACCGGATCAGGCTGGCAGGCTTCCGGCTGATGATGGCCGGGGATACTTTCGTGCACCACCACGGAAGCGCCAGCTTCCGGAAGCAGGATAACGCAGCGCTCATATCGCTGATTGAAACCAACTACCGCAAATTTATGGATAAATGGGGGATTGATCCCCGCCAATATATATGAGCACCTGAAGGAGGAGAAGGCCGGTGAAGGGAGTTATTCTTGCGGGCGGCAAAGGCACGCGCCTTTATCCGCTGACGCGGGTTATTAACAAGCACCTGCTTCCCGTCGGGCAGCTGCCCATGATTATGCACGGGATCAACAAGCTGAAGGAAGCCGGCATCACAAGCATATGCATTGTCACGGGCAAAGGGAGCGCCGGACAATTTGCGGAATTGCTGGGGAGCGGCTCCGAATGGGGAGTTGCACTCCATTATTGCATCCAGGATGACGCAGGGGGAATCGCCCAGGCATTGGGTCTGGTGGAATCCTTCGTCCGTCCGGGGGAATCCTTCGTGGTGATTCTGGGCGACAATCTCTTCGAGGCTTCCCTGTCGCCCTTTATACGCGCCTTCCGGGGCAAGTCCGGCCAGGCGGCGGTGCTGTTGAAGGAGGTAGAGGACCCCAGGCGCTACGGAGTCCCCCATCTGACAAACGGCCGCATCAGCCGGATCGAAGAAAAGCCCGAGCATCCGCCGTCCCAATACAGCGTAACCGGGATTTATTTTTATGACGACGCCGTTTTCGAGATCATCCGGTCCATTCATCCCTCCAAACGGGGTGAGCTGGAAATCACCGATGTGAACAATGTGTACGCGGCCCGGGGGACGCTCTCCCATCATATTCTGGAGGGCTGGTGGATGGATGCGGGAACCTTCGAATCGCTTGCTGCGGTCAACGGGCTGGTCACAAGCACCGGCGGTGCGGGAAAATAACACGGAAGTAGCCGCTTTTGCTGCGGCAGGAACCCTGTTATTTCAGGTTAGCATGCGCGGACATTTACCAAGGAATGGAGGGATATGGCCATGAAGCGGTCATTGAAGCGGCAGGTCCGGCGGCGGTTGCCTGTCCGGAAAACCAGACGGAGCCCTGTGCCTGCAGGCTCCCCGGCAGCGGTAACGACATCAGCTGTTGCACTGGAGGAGAAACGGGCGGCCGGCTTCCGGCTGGGCTTCGACTACGGCTACAGCTGGGGAAGGAGCAATTCGGTTTTGATTCAGGCGCCTCCCCAGGTGACGAACGTATGGGATATCCGGGTGTTGTTCGTTATGTCCGGCAAGGGCGTCCCTTATTCTCCCATTGATCAGGCGGTATATGAGGCCCTGCAAGCCAATGCCAGAGAGTGCATTGCCGTATCACCATTCGGGCCTATTCTGGAGCTGGTGGATCAGATGAGACCGGAGCTGGTGCTGGTTCTGGAGGGAATGGAGCTGCCGGTGCAGGTGGTGGATGCGCTGCGGATGCGGGGGGTCCGGACGGCGGTCTGGTTCACTGACGATCCGTACTACGTGGATGTGACGGAGAAGATTGCGGTGCATTACGACGATGTGTTCACTCTGGAGCTGAACTGCGTACCCTTTTACCAATCCATCGGCTGCCCCCGGGTCCATTATTTGCCCTTGGGGGCCAATCCGGGTGTGTTCCGGCCGCAGCCTGTTGAAACCACCTACCGCCGGGATGTTAGCTTTATCGGCTCCGCCTATTGGAATCGGGTTTCCTTCGTCAGCAGAATTCTGCCGGCATTGGAGAGCTGCAACTCCATGATCTCCGGATGGTGGTGGGAGCGCCTGCCCGCCTTCACACGGCTGGGTCCCCGGATCCAGTCCGGCGTATGGCTTACCCCTGAGGAAACAGCCAAGTTTTATTACGGCTCCCGCATTGTGCTGAATGTACACAGAGCCTATGATGACGAGTCCTACAATTGCAATGTCCGCAAAATTCCGGCCCTTTCGGTAAACCCGCGGACCTTCGAGATTGCCGCCAGCGGCGCATTCCAGATGACCGACGAACGTAGCGATCTGCTGAACTATTATAAGCCTGGCGAGGAAGTGGTCACCTTCGCTTCCCCCGAGGATTGTATGGAGAAAATCCGGCATTACCTCAACCACGAGGATGAGCGGCGGGAGATTGCCCTGCGCGGGCTGCGGCGGACATTAGCCGACCATACGTACCACAAACGGATTCAATCGCTATTGAGCAGTGTGTTTGCAGACGAAACTCCATAAAGACACGAGGTGGTGATCGTGATGAAGCTGTGCATTTTGGGCGGCAACGGTATGGCGGGCCATATGCTGGTGGATTATTTCCGCAGCAAAGAGGGGTGGGAGGTTACCTATACCTCCCGCGACAGGAAGGATCCCCATGCTCTGTACCTGGATGCCGGGGACGAGGGGCAGGTTTTGGCACTGTTGGACCAGCTGCGTCCCGATGTGGTGATGAACGCCGTAGGCATCCTGAACCGGGACGCGGAAGAGCATGAAAGGCTGGCCTACCAGGTGAACGGCCTGTTGCCCCATCTGCTCCGGCGGAAGCTGGAGGAGTGGGCAGGGAAGCTGGTGCATATCAGCACGGATTGTGTGTTTTCCGGGGAGCAGGGGGACTATACGGAGTTTGACCTGCCGGACGGAAGCACCGTTTATGCCATCAGCAAAGCCATGGGCGAGGTCCGCCATCCTCCGCATTTGACAGTCCGGACCTCCATTGTCGGACCGGAAATCCGCAGCACCCGGATCGGCTTGTTCGACTGGTTTATGTCGCAGCAGGGCGAGGTCAAAGGGTTTACCCAGGTCTATTGGAACGGGGTGACGACGCTGCAGCTGGCTAAATCCGTAGAGCAGATGCTCGCCGCCGGCACCTCCGGGCTGGTCCATCTCACCGCCCCCCAGAAGGTCAGCAAATACGAGCTGTTGGGTTTGTTCCAAGACATGTTCGGCAAAACCGATGCGGTTATTGTGCCCGACGACCACTTCCGCCAGGACCGGACGCTCCGCTGCACCAGAACAGAGGCTGCCCTTCTGGTTCCGGAGTACCGGACCATGCTTGCCGAGATGCGGGATTGGATGAGGGCCCATCCGTCCCGGTACATCTGATGGAAGCGGGGGATCCACATGAGCATACGAAACGGGCGGCGGAAATCCAGGCAATCCGCCTTGAGCTATGAAACCGGTTATGCCGCCGGGCGGTCCCACGGTTACCGGACCGGATGCTGCCAAACCGTCCTGCAGAGCGTCAGTCCGCCGGTCTACCCGGTTTTGCCTCTGCGGGTGCTGTACATCCGGCAAGGATTCGAAGCCATTGACCGGGGAGTGGAGGAGGCGCTGTCCGCCTTGGTCAGCGAGCCGTATACAGGCAATCCCGGGGATCTGTACCGCCTGGCCTCCGAGCTCCGTCCCGACCTGGTGCTGGTCATGAACGGTCTTCATGTGTTCCCCGAGAATCATCTGGAGATGGTCGCCCAGATCCGCGCCCAAGGCATCCGGACGGCGGTTTGGTTTGCAGACGATCCCTATTTTACGGATTGGACCCCTTCGGTGGCCGTCCAATACGATTATGTATTTACCCATGAGCTCAGCTGCGTGGAGCTCTACCGTCAAGCCGGTAATCCCCGGACCCATTATTTGCCCTTGGCCGCCTCCACCGCCATCTACCGCCCCATGGCGGTGGAGAACCGATACCATAGCGATATCTGCTTCATCGGCAACGGCTTTCCCAACCGGATCGGTTTTTTCAATGAAATCACCCCCTTTTTGACCCGGCACAGGATTGTGATCATCGGAGCTTTATGGGAACGCCTGGCCGGCTATGAAAAGCTGGCGGAGAGCATACGGCTGTCATGGACGCCGGTGGATGAAACCGTCAAGTTCTACAACGGAGCCAAGCTGGTGATCAACATGCACAGGGGGGCCGTGGACCCCGTCTACAGCAAAAATGCGAGGAATATCGAAGGCCGCTCCATCAATCCCCGCACTTACGAAATCGCCGCCTGCGGGGCGCTTCAACTGACGGATATCAGGGAGGATCTGGCCCTGTACTATACTCCCGGCCAGGAAATCGTCCCTTATGCTTCTGCCGCCGAATTTGTGAATCTGGCCGATTACTATCTCCATAACGAGGCGGAGCGCAACCGGGTTGCCGTCCGCGGGTTACACCGCACCCTTCGGGACCATTCCTTCCGGTCCAGACTCTTCCAACTGCTGAATACCGTATTCCCGGGAGAATCCATATAGGAGACCAAGCGCCTTTTTCCAGCCATGTGGATAAAAATCCATTCCTTCCAATTCACCCTGCATATGTTGTAGAAGTAATAGGGAAGGAGGTGGAACTATGGCCATTCTGTTAGATCAACAGGTATCGCAAAACGCCAGCACCGCTAACGCCATCGCAATTCCGCTCAGCGCTACGCCGGCATTGTTCGGCACATTGGGCTTGAATGTCAGCGGGGCAGGCACAAACCTTAGGGTGCATTTTACCGCTACAGTGACTGCAGCTGCATTGGTTGCAGTCCTGACGCCTGTTACTATTGACATTTTCCGGGTAGTAGGCGGTGTATCTACCTTAATCTTCTCTGTGACGGAGAACCTTCCGGTTGGTACACTCGTATTGTCGCAAACTGTTGTTACCGCCAACGGTATCGATTACAATCCGCCTAACGACGGCTTTATCGTCTATCAGGCATTTGTAAGCGCCCCTGGACTTCTGGAAGTATTCCCCACCAGAGTCGGGCCGGAGAGCTTCAATGCCGAAGCTTATTCCGACTAATGTATGGCAGAGGTCCCGCCAACGGGTTATCCCGGGCGGGGCTTTTTTTTGTTGGAACAAAGGGCGTAAGCGGAGGGATTGCTGTCCCTTCGGGCATAGGATAAAGTACGCATCGAATAATGGTTATGCGCTGGCGGTCCTTCGGGCCCGGCAGTCCTATACCTGGAGGTAGACGCATGAAAGCCAAACGCCACAAACAGGGTCTCGGCGCCAGACCGAAAAAGCCTCTTGCCGCGAAGAGGAGAACCAAACGGAGCAAATCGGCCGCCAAGGCTCCGCGTGCTGGAAAAGCGGCCAAAAGGCGCCAACCGGGCGGGATGTCCCGCCAGGCGCTCGCGGCCTTCAACAACGGGTATGATACCGGCTTTAACCAGGGCTTCGCCCAGGGCATGCAGGATGGGCAGAACTTCCTGGCACAGTGAAGCGGGGCCGGTCCGCCCATTGTCAGACCGCCTTCCTGGGGCGGCGAAGCAAGGAATAATGGAAGCGGCCTTCCCTATTCCCGTTTCGCCGCCTTTTTATGGGAAAATCCGGCTTCCCCATTTTGGACAAAACCGGCCATTCCAAAATTTGTACGAATGCCGGAGGGTCAACTGTCGTGCCCAGTAGGTTGTCTCCCTAATATATTGTACTATTCGCAGAACACCCGCCAAACGCCGATGGGGTCTGTTCGTCGAAGGGGCTGCGGCCGGTGGAGGCCGGATTACCGGTCTTCCCCGGCCTGCAAAACTCTTAGGAGGTGATACGCCAAACATGACCGCCATCCGGTTGAACATCATGTTGTTTTCCCACATTTGCTCAGACACGCATATTACCGGAGCGGAGAAGCTTCTGCTGTTTTTTGCCACCGAGCTCCGGGGCAGCCATGACTGCACGCTGGTTGTACCCAGCGAAGGGCTGCTTGCAGCGGAGGCAAGAGCAAGAGGCATCTCCACCATCGTGATTTCGTATCCCAACTTTTACGAAGTATATGCGCCCGGGCCTTATTTCCGCCAGGAGCTGGAGGGATTCATCCGGGATAACGGAGATGCGGTCCAGTCGCTTCTGACTCTCATGCTGGAACGGCGCCCGGACCTGGCCATTGTCAACACCTGTGTCAATCTGATGCCTGCCTGGATTTCCCGCTCCTTGGGGATTCCCGTAGGCTGGATGATGACCGAGCAGATTCAAAGCAACCGCTACACGTCTTATTCGACGGAAATCATCAACGCGTATTCGGATTGGATCATCGGAATATCCCATGCCTCACTCCAGCCCTTCCGGGGAACCCCGGGAGAGAAGAAAATCCGCATTTTGTACCCCTCCTGGAATGACCACGAGCTGGAGCGGGAGCTGTGGCCCGTCTACCGCAGCGTCAAACGGGAGGAAATCGGCTGGAATGACTCCCACCGGGTCATCGGATATGTATCCTCCGATATTTATCCCAACAAGGGTCTGGAGCATTTTATCCAGATGGCCATTGATTTGGGGGCAGCTTACCCCGATCTCCGGTTTATGGTAGCAGGCAAAATGACAGATGTGGGCTATTACGCCAAATGCCTGGAGCAGATTCGGCTGTCCGGGCTCCTGGGGCGGTTTTACTTCCAATCGTTCGAAATGCAGGTCCAGCAGATTTATCCGGCCATGGATATCCTAGTTATCCCCAGCCTAATTGAAGAGGGCTTCGGCATGACCGCGCTGGAGGGACTGATCTTCAGCAAAATGGTGGTGACGTACAACTCCGGCGGGCTGGGTGAAATCATGACGCTGACTGGCAACGGCAGTTATCTGGTGGAGAAGGGCAGTATCCGGGGTTTAGTCGACACCGTAGGCTCTCTTCTGGTCAAAGGCGCCTTTATCCAAAGCTGGGGTGCCCGCAACAGCATTGCGGTGGAGAAGGCCTTCGGGATCGATTCCTACCGGCTGAGACTGGGAGATTGGCTGCAGGAGGCCGCCGGCACGCTTCCGGCACTGGGTCCCCGTCCGCTGCCCCAAGAAGCGCTTTTGCAGAAGCCTGCCCTGCTGCTGAAGGGCTCAGCCCCCGCCGTTTATTTGCTGGAGTATGGCTGCCGGTATCTCTTCTCCGAAGAGTCCGTGTTCCGTGCCAAGGGCTTCCGGTTTGACGAGGTGCTTACCCTGGATGACGGCTATATGGGCCGGATTCCCATGGGCGGTGTTCTGGGCACGGGCCAGCCCTTGCTTGGGAGACGGACTGCCCGCCGGGGTGGGCGTAAGGCTAAGGCCGGCTCCCGCCGGTTCAGGGGGCGCCGCCGCACGCTGAAGACCTGGAAGGGCAAGGGGCAGCGGCTCCTGGCCCGGAAGAAAAGGTCCGCTCCGCCCAAAGGCAAGCGGGTCTCCCCCAAAGCCGCCGGGCGCAAGGGAAGGAGCGCTGCGGTCTCCAGACGGAGCAACGGCCACGGCAAACGGAGGAAAATCAAAAAAAGCGGGTGATCGTATGAAAATCGTGACGGTTCTGGGCACCAGACCGGAAATTATCCGGCTCTCACTCGTAATGAAAAAGCTGGATCAGCTTGCAGCCAAACACACCGTTATTCATACGGGGCAAAACTTCACCTATTCCTTAAGCGAGGTTTTCTTCAAGGAGTTGGGGCTGCGCAAGCCGGATTATGTGTTATCGGAAAAACAGGAATCGCTCGGCAGCCAGATGGCGATTATGTTCCAGCGGATCGAAGAGATTCTCCGGGCGGAGAAACCCGACAAGGTGCTTCTTCTGGGAGACACCAACAGCGCGTTGTCGGCCATTCTGGCGGAGCGTATGGGGATTCCGGTGGTGCATATGGAGGCGGGCAACCGCTGTTATGATCTGTCCGTTCCCGAAGAGAAGAACCGCAGGGTGATTGATGCCATCTCCTCGTACAATATGCCGTATACCCGGCAGAGCAAGGATCATTTGGTCCGGGAGGGTTTTCCCAGCCACCGGATTATCCTCACCGGAAATCCCATATACGAGGTTCTGTCCCATTACCGGGACCGGATCGAAGCAAGCACGGTTATGGAGACACTGGAGCTGGCCTCCGGGCATTATCTCCTGGCTACCATCCACCGGGCCGAGAATGTGGACCGGGCGGAGCCGCTCATGGAGATTATGGAGGGCCTGAACCGCATCGCCAAAAACACCGCACTCCGGATCATTCTCTCCGTTCATCCTAGGACCCGGTCCAGGCTGGCCGCTCTGAGCGGCCTGAAGATTCATCCGCTGGTGGAATTCCACGAGCCCTTCGGCTTCTTCGACTTCGTCAAGCTGGAGCAGCATGCGGCCTGCGTCCTGACGGACAGCGGGACCGTTCAGGAGGAATGCTGCATCTTCCGTGTACCGACGGTGACGGTGCGCAACAGCACCGAACGGCCGGAGACGGTGGACTGCGGCAGCAATGTGGTATCAGGGGTGGATGCGGACCGCATCGAAAGCGCCGCCCAGGTAATGATGGCCATGCCGACGGATTGGGATTGCCCGCAAGGGTATCTGGATACGGATGTATCTGCCAAGGTTGTCAAATTCCTATTAGGAGGGAAAGGGTATGTTTCGTGATAAGAGAATTTTGGTGACAGGCGGCACCGGCTCCTGGGGGTATGAGCTGGTCAGGCAGCTGCTGGATTTTGAACCAAAGGAGGTCATCATCTTCTCGAGGAACGAATCCAGCCAGGTGGCCATGATGCGCACCTTCGAGGACCGCAGACTGACCTTCGTCATCGGGGACATCCGGGATAAGGAAGCGCTGGTCCGGGCGTGCGCACAAATTGATTATGTATTCCATCTGGCTGCGCTGAAGCATGTACCGGTATGCGAGGAGCAGCCCTACGAGGCCATGAAAACCAATGTGCTGGGCACCCAGTATGTGATTGAGGCCGCCATTGAGAATAAGGTGAAGAAGGTCGTCTACATCTCCACCGATAAAGCCGCCAATCCCTCCAACTTCTATGGCATGACCAAGGCGATCGGCGAAAAGCTGATTATCCACGCCAATCTGCTTCAGGGGGACACGGAATTCGTCTGCGTCCGGGGCGGCAATGTGCTGGGTACCAACGGAAGCGTGATCCATCTGTTCATGAAACAGATCCGGGAAAAAGGACGGGTAGGCATTACCGATATGGCGATGACCCGCTTCTTCCTCACCCTGCAGGAGGCCATCAGCCTGCTGTTCAAGGCAACGGAAGCCAGTATCGGCGGCGAAACCTTCGTCATGATGATGCCTACCTGCAAAATTACCGATCTGGCTCTGGTATTGGGTGAAGCTATGGGCAAGCCGGAGGTGGAAATGGTGGAGCTTGGCGTCCGTCCGGGCGAGAAGATCCATGAAATTCTGCTGACCGAATTCGAAAGCCAGACCACAATTCTTTTTGACGAGCAATATCTGGTGATCCTGCCTACCCTGGATATTCCCGGCATCAAGGGTCGGTACGCTTCTTATCCCAAGGCCGAAATCAGCAGCTTCTGCTCCAGCCAATCCCTCATGGACAAAGATCAAATCCGGGAGCTTCTGATTAAAGGAGGCTTCCTTCACGAATGAAGGAGAGTACGATTTTGATTACGGGGGCAGGCGGCTTTACCGGCCGCCATGCCTGCCGGCATTTTGCCGCCCACGGCTATTCGGTGGCAGCAGCCGTCCGGAGGGAGGACGGGGAACCGCCTGAGGGCCGTCTCTATGTCTGCGATCTCACCAATAAGGCGGAGGTCAGGCGGCTGGTGGAGGAAACGAAGCCCCGCTTTGTGCTGCATCTGGCCGGAAGGAATGCCGTGGCCGATTCGTGGAAGGATCCGCTGGGGTGTATGGAGGCCAATCTCCTGTCCACCCTGTATTTACTGGAGGCTCTGCGGGGGCTTGCCAACTGCCGGCTGCTGGTGGCCGGCTCCATGCTGGATTTTGACTTGAGCAATTCCCCCCAGCCCCTGCACCCGTACAGTTTGGCCAAAACCATGCAGGTGCTTACCGCCCAGGCCTGGAGCTTCCTGTACAGCCAGGAGGTGCTGGTAGCCAAACCCTCCAACCTGATCGGCCCCGGCCGCTCCAACGGAATCTGCGGGCTTCTGGCCGCACGGATCGCACGTTGGGAGAAGGGCACGGATGCCTCCGTCTTCCGTCTGTCGTCGTGGCATGAGAAGAGGGATTATCTGGATGTCCGGGATGCCGTAGCCGCTTACCGCGCCATTCTGGAAGCAGGCCAATCCGGCACCGTCTACCCGGTCTGCTCCGGCACCATGCGTTCGCTTGGAGACCTGGTGGTTACGTACCGGGGATTGACCCCGCTTACGCTTCCCATCGAGGTTGGTCAAACTGAGCCGCTGCCCCCGCCCCTGCCCATGGATGCCGCTGTGACCCAAAGCCTGGGCTGGTCGCCGTCCATCCCTTTTGCCCAATCGCTGTCGGAGGGGCTTGATTTCTACAGGGGGGCCTTGACATAGGCCGTATGCCCGCCGCACCAGATAGAAGAGGAGGAACCATGCCATGCTTCCCAGAGTGACCATTGTCATTCCATTTTATAATGATCCCTACGTGGAACAGGCCATCTCCAGCGCCCTTGGGCAAACCTACCCTAACCTGGAGGTTATCGTCGTGGATGATGGCTCCACCCTGTACCAGGACAGAATCAATCCCTTCGTCTCCCGGGTCCATTATTTGGGCAAAGCCAACGGAGGAACAGCCAGCGCCATCAATCACGGTGTCCGGATGTCCTCCGGCGATTATATCGCCTGGCTCAGCTCCGACGATTTGTTCTATCCCCACAAAATTGCCCGCCAGCTGGCATTTATGCAGCAATATAATTCCCTCCTGTCCTTTACCGCCTTCGACCAGATCAACGAATTGGGGCATGTGACGGCTCACGCACAAGCAGCCCGTTATCCTTCTCAAAGCGACTTCATCCGGGCTTTCGCAACCTGTGATCCCATCAACGGCTGCACCGTTATGTTCAGAAAGGAATTGGTGGCGCGGGTAGGCCTGTTCGACGAGAGCCTGCGGTATACCCAGGATTATGAGTATTGGATCCGTGCGCTGCTGTGCGGGGTAAACATACATTTTCTGGATGAACCCTTAACCAAGTACCGTTGGCATGACCAAATGGGAACCATGCGGTATCAACCGCATATTCTGGCGGAAGTCCAGGCTGTGCAGAATACCTTCCGCCACCGGCTGGAGGCGCTGGCTTTGGCAACGCCGTATTAAGGAGGTGCGGCATGAATCCGAAGGTAACGGTCGTCATTCCCTTTTACAACTGTCCATATATCGGGCGGGCCATCCAAAGCGTGGTGGACCAGAGTTATCCAAATCTGGAGATTATCGTGGTGGATGACGGCTCGACCCGGCATATGGAGCTGATTACACCTTACGCAGGCCGCCTTCTCTATTACCGCAAGGGCAACGGCGGAACAGCCAGCGCCATGAATTTCGGTATCCTCAAGGCCACCGGCGAGTACGTGACCTGGTTGAGCTCGGATGATATGTATAAGCCGGGTAAGGTGGCCCGCCAGCTGGAATTTATGAGGCGCAGCCATGCGGAGTTTTCCTTCACCGCCTACGCCGTCATGGATAAGGACGATGTAGTGACGGAGAGCTTCGCCGGCACACCCATCACGCAGCACGACGATATTTACCGGCTGCTTGCCAACTACAACCCCATTAACGGCTGTACCATGATGTGCAAAAGAGAGCTGTTTTTCAAATACGGCTTGTTTAACGAAAGCCTGCCATACACCCAGGATTATGAGATGTGGCTGCGGCTGACGGTTAACGGCGTCAAGCTGCACTATTTGCCGGAGGCATTGACGATTTACCGGTTTCATGACCAAATGGGCTCTATCCGCTACCGGCCGGAACTGCTGGAGGAGTTCTTCCGGGTGCATGCGGTTTATAAGGACCGGATGCAGCAATTGCTTGAACGCCTGTAACGGCGAGGAGGAACCATGAATGAAAATATTGTTGGCGACCTATTGGCTGATTCCGCATATCGGCGGCGTGTGGACCTTCATGAACCAAATCCGGAACAGGCTGGAGCGGATGGGGCATGAGGTGGATGTGCTGGGGAACAGTCCCGACTACAAAAGCTTTCACCTCTATAACAAGGGGATTTCCTTGGACAAAAAATATTTGTCTCCCATGCTGGAGACGAAGCTGAATGCAAACCTCTTCCCCCATCTGTTCGAGCAGCCGGTCATCTGGCAGAACGAGTATGACCGCTATTGCATGGAGCTCTCCGCCGCTTACTTCGGGCTGGAGCAATATGATGTGATCCACACCCAGGATGTGATTTCAGCCCGTGCTTTGGCCCGGGTCAAGCCGAAGGGGACGCCGCTGGTATCCCATATTCACGGCTCGGTAGCCACGGAGATGTTCTCCCACTTCAAGCTGCATCCGGAGCTGGGCATCCATGAGAACAGCCCGGCCTATAACTATTTCAAAGCAATGGAGTATTATGGGGCTTCCGGGACAGATCTGTCCATTACAGCCAACCATTGGCAGCGGGATATGCTGGTCAGCCAATTCGGGGTGCCTGCGGAAAAGGTGGCAGTATTCCAATACGGGCTGGATACGGGGCCTTTCTGGGAGAAGGTTGCCGCCGGCACCGATACTGTGCGTCCCCCAGGCAAAAAGGTGATTATTTTTCCGGCCCGCCTGGTTTTTATCAAGGGTGTCCATATTCTGATCGATGCGCTGGCCACATTGAAGCAAGCCCGGTCTGACTGGGTTTGCTGGATTGTGGGGGACGGGGACCAGCGGGCGGCTCTGGAGGACCAGACCCGGAGGCTTGGCCTCCAGCAGGAGGTGGCCTTTTTGGGCAACCGCTCCGATGTCCCCGCCTTGCTCAGCCAATCGGACATTTTTGTACATTGCTGTCTCCAGGATAACCAGCCTTTTTCGGTAATGGAGGCCCAGATGGCGGGTTTGCCTGTTCTGGTATCCTCTGCCGCCGGTCTGCCTGAGATGGTGGAGCATGGGGTGACCGGCATGATCTCTCCAGTGGGGGACCCGGTAACGCTCTTCCAGCAGCTCAGGCAGCTGTTGGAGGAGGATGACTTCAGAACCGCATTGGGGCAGCAGGCTCAAACCTGGGCCCGCAGCCACTGGTCTCTGGATCTGATGATCGGGCGTCTGTTGGATGTGTACCGGAAGGTCATGGAGACTTCAGGCAAGGTTTGACAGAGGATTGAAGGAGGTTGAGGCATGCAGGAGGACAGATTTAAGGTGCTCGGGGATCTGTATAACCGGAGATTTGCCATTCAAACCAGCGATCCCCTATGGGTGGATTATTACGTGTGGAACCGGATTTATTCCGGATTGCCCAAGGATTACCTGCTTCCGGATATGGCGATCTATACCTTTTTACCGCAAAAATGAGAGGAGGACCAAACAGTGAACAACTATTGGGAGCATGTCAATCCTAAGGAATTTCTGCAATCAGCCAATGAAGGGTACAACAAGCCGGTCCGGCAATTGTACAGAGCTTTGCTTAACCAGCTGAATATTAACCGGATGCTTGAGGTTGGATGTGGACCCGGTGTGGATTATGTCGGTGCCGTCAGCAGCCGGCCCGCTATTGACTATACTGGTGTGGACATGACCCAGAATATGGTGGATTACTGCACGAGCCAATATCCCGGAGGTACCTTCCTACAGGGCGACATTCACAAACTGCCGTTTCAGGATGGGAGCTTCGAGCTGGTATATTGCAAGGATGTGCTGAATCATCTGCAGGATTGGGGGACCGGCTTCTCCGAGCTGCACCGGGTCAGCTCCAAATATGTTCTGGTCAATTTCTTCTACGGACTGAGCTCTACCACATTCAGCGGTGTGGAGCATCATGATGGCTTTCTCAACCATTGGGTGGATTGGAATGAGGTGATGACGCAGATTTTTGCCTTCATGCCTGTAGCCATCAATGTGTATCCTCTGGATTGCAATCCCAATGAAGAAACGATGATTCTGATCCAGAAGAAATAACAGGGGGGCGGTCGCAGACGTCCTCATACAATCGGCCAGCGCAACCGCCGGAGTCAGGACTGCCGGGGAGCGCTGGCCGATTGTGTGTGGATCAGGAGGTTCGCAGCTGGATGCCGCTTAAGATTTTCTCCCAATAATAGTGGTTGCCTTCCCATTTGTCCTGGCCGGGAAGCTGAATGGAGCAGATCCGGCGCAGAGGCCAGTTATTCTCCATCAGGGCTACCACATTGGGGTCATGCTGGATCAGCAGCACCTTGAAGTCCTTCTTAACCAGCTTGGAGAGCACCATCTCCAGCTCTCTGGCCTGCTCGTAGGTTCCTTCCGTCCGGATGAACAGAATGTGGTCGGCCGTCTCCATTTTTTCCAGGAAACGCGCCACTCTCCGGTCGTACTTGGCCTTGATTTCGGGGTAGGCCGCCAGATGGGGCGGGAAGTTGTTGGCGGTAAAAAAATCATGGTTGGACAGACAATTGTACTGCTGCTCCAGCACCAGATAAAGCTTGTCGCTGGCATTGCCTACCACCTTCAGATTGGGATAGTCCATAAATCCGGCAAACCGGTTGGCCAACAATCGGTTGACGTCCGACAGATTGTAGGAGGCCATCCAGTCCAGCACACCGGCGTAAGGCCGGAGGTTATACTTTTCCAATTGAATGGAAGCCAGGCATAAATCACCCAGGCTGAATATGGCGTCATATTCGCCTCTCAAATCGCTCAACTTCACGTCGGCTCGCTCCTTTGCAAGGGAATGGTATAAGATGCCTTTCTTTTATAGTAAATGCGCCGCCGTTGTCCCGTGATTGTACACTTATAGACTACAGTGAAATAAATCTATTCATCTCGGCCGCTCTTCACCTTAAGAAGTTGGGTTCTCCCACTCCATGAATGCCCTGCCGTTGTTTGCCCTTATGCATAAAGTAATAAGAGAGAATTCCAATGAAGCGCCATGTGTCTCTATAAAAGGAGGTTGTCGGCTTGTCCATCATGCGTTTGGAAACAATGCCAGGCGGGAAGATCGACTCAAACTATATTACGTCCATGGACCTGTCGGTACAGAATCTGGGTGCGGAGGAGTTTGATTTTCTCCTGCATATGTACTATAACGGTGCGGTCGGGTATGTGGCGCTGCATCATGTGCCAGCGTACGGCTCCGTATGGGTGCCGGATATTCCTACCAATCTGATTCCCTTCTCCATGCTGCTGGTGACCAATATCAATTCGTATGCCACGACGGGCATTATTACCTACGCCAAGTTCAACGGTAATGTGGTGGCCGTTTACAGCCAGGAGGATTTTATTCGATTGCCTTAAAAAGGGAGGAGGGGAGCCCAACGTTATGAAGGTATTGTTCGTATATTACGTGCCCAGCGGAGGGGTAGAGACACTAAACCGGGAGCGGTGCCGCGCCCTCCGGAATGTTGGCATCGAAGGGCATTGCCTGTATTACCGGTGGGGGGCGGGACTGCAGAATTCAACGGATTTCCCGGTATACGTCACCACGGATGACATTGCAGTCAAGCATATTCTGGATACCTACCAGTTCGATGCAGTGGTCGCCGTCACTGACCATTTGGCCTTTCCCCGGCTGCGCCTCTTGGGATATACCGGCAAGCTGGTGCTGGAAATCCAGGGCTACGGCCCCAAACACGTGGCCCGCGAGCAGCTGACTCTGGCAGCCCCTTATATCGATGCGTATGCCAACGGGCTGCTCAATCCTTGTACTCCCCACATTGATGCCTTGTTCAGCGAGCTGTTTCCCGGCAAGCCTCAATTTAAGTTCAACAATTGCTTCGATCATACCCGCTTCACTTACCGGGAAGCGCCGAAGCATGATGCTCCTATCATGGCCTGGCTGGGGCGGATTGAGGATAACAAGAACTGGAGGGAATTCCTGCATATCGGCCACCAGCTGGCGGAGCAGGTTCCCAATCTGGAGATGTGGATGTTCGAGGATCACACGCTCTCCCAACCGGAGGAGCGGGAGAAATTCATGGAGCTGATCAGCAAGCTGAATCTGGGCAAACGTCTGACGGTGCGCTCCAATGTGCCCCATGCACAAATGCAGCATTATTTCTCTGTCATCGGCGATTCCGGCGGTTTCCTCTGTTCGACTTCCAAGGTAGAGGGTGCGCCATATGCGCTTCTGGAGGCGATGAGCTGCCGCTGCCCTGTGCTCACCAGCAATTCCGACGGTGTTTCCACCTCCATCTACCATAATCTGACGGGTAAGTATTATCATTTGGGCGATATCTCCCATGCCGTTGCCGAAGCGAAGGAATTGATGGGCAACAAGGGGCTGCGGGAGGCTATCCGGGCCGGCGCCCAGCAGCATGTAGTGAATAACTTCAATCCGGATCTGTATTGCCGCCAATTTACCGGCATGCTCCAATCCTTGTGAGGTGATAATGATGCATAAAAAATCAGGCTACAAAACAGAAGCGAAAAAAGGGGAGTTTCAGCCCTTTCCCGTTGGGGCAAGTGAAATTGTGCTGACCTCTGTAACCTTGTCCGGCCTGGTGCCGGCGGACCGGGTGCTGCTGCTGCTGGAGATCGGCTGGGATAAGCCGTTGAATTGGGATATGGGCGAGCTGGATATCAGAATCCGCAGAAATTCAGCCATGGGTCCTGTCATATACCAGATGACGGAGGGCTGCTTCTTTAAAGCCCACACCCGGACCAAATACGAGGAAAGCGGGCAAACCGGCACGGTTTCCTATTTCCTCACCGTTGCCTCTCCCGAATTAAAGGCGAGGATTGTCGGGCCTTATGGGCTGGAGGGAGCGGTTTACGGCGCCTGAAGCAAGCAGCTCCCCTAAGCCTGCATACAGATCGCCTCAAAGAAAAACGGCCCGCTGCGGGCCGTTTTTTCTGCGCTTATTCCGTCCGGCTGCCGGGGGAGGGAAACCAGTGGCGGTAGGTTTCGGCAAGTCCCTGCGGGAAGCTGACGGAGGGCTGCCAGTGGAGATGCTTCTGCGCCTTGGCGCTGTCCAGACAGCTGTGCCGGATATCTCCGGGCCGGGCCGGCCCATACTCCACCGGAACCTCTGCCGGATGCAGCTCCTTGAGAAGCTGGGCGATCTGATTGACAGAGGTGGTGTTCCCGGTGCTGATCTGGAAGGTGTCTCCGTCGCCTGCATCCACCGCAGCCAGATTGGCTGCCACCACATCCTTGACGTAGATGAAGTCTCTGGTCTGGCCGCCGTCCCCGTGAATGCGCAAGGGTTTGTTTTTGGCCAGCTTCTCCATGAACAGGGCAATAACGCCACCCTCGCCCTTGGCCGTTTGGCCGGGACCGTAGACATTGCCGTACCGCAGGACGGTATAGGGCAGGCCATGCAGGCGGCGGAACACCTCCAGATATTGCTCCCCGGCCCATTTGGACATGCCATAGAAGGAGATGGGCTGGGGAGAATCCCACTCGGTGATTTTGTCCTTGCTCAATTCCCCGTAAACGGCGGAAGTGGAGGAGAAAATCAGCTTGCGGGCCTGTGCCGCCACACATGCCTTGAGAATCCGTGCCGTGCCGGTGATGTTGATGGCAGCATCCGTATCCGGTTCCTTGATGGAACGCTGCACATCCGCTTGGGCGGCCAGGTGGAATACGATGTCCGGCCGGATGTGGGCCATACGCTCCTCCACCTCCGGTTGGCGGATGTCCATCTGGTGAAGCGTTGCTCCCAGGGGAACCTTGGACGCATGGCCTGTGGACAGGTCATCCATTACATGGACCTCCCACTGCCGCTCCAAGAGCTCCCTGGCCAGGTGGGCGCCAATAAAACCGGCACCTCCCGTGACTAGTGCTTTCATGCCATTTCCTCCTTCGCAAGAAACAGGTCTCCCGTGCGCCGGACCAAGCATAAGCCTGCAAACAGACTCCTGCGGCGCCGATAGACTATCCTACGTGGCCTGCGTATGGCGCGTACAGGACACCCGCCCGGTGCTGGCGGGATTTTTGAGCTGCGCGGAAGGAGGAGGGACAACGGTTGTTTTGTTCCCCTTTTTGGCCGGCTGCATATGCTGTGAATGACGGGTACACGGTTGCACATTTCCGAGAATAAAGGGAGTGAGGGAATGAACGAACGCATCGACTGGATCCTGCACCATATGGCCAAATCTCAACGGGAGCTGGCCCGCATTCTGAAGGCGGAGCGGGACTTGGCCTGTCATGCGGCAGGGCTGGTGATCAATATACCCCACGCTCATATGGCCGGGGCCGGAGTGGAAGAAGTGAAGAGCCAGTCTATCGATCTGTCCAAGAACATTGCCGTGTACTTAAACGGCCTGGCAGATTTGGAGGACGCATTGGGGGACAATCTGGAGCCGGTGGTCAAGGAGCTTCAAGGCCAGGAGGAAGAATGAGAGGAGGCGGCATTTCATGAAACGCAGTGATACTCTACTCGACATGCTGGAATCATCGGCGCTGATGCAGGAGCATATCTCGGTTATTCTGGAAGCCAAGGCGCTGGAGGCGGAGCAGCGCCGGAGCTGGGTATGCGGGCACATGCGCGAAAACTGCTTTCCCGGCTGCGAGGAATTCCATAAGAATGCCCTGGAGCTGCATGAGAATATTGTGGAAGTGATTGCCGGTATTACGCGGATGGAGCAGGGGCTAGCCAAGAATCTGGGGATTCTGATCCAGAAGGCGGAATCGGAAGGGTCCGGAGGCGGTCTGGGGGATCTCTTCGGCGATTCGGGAGATGACGCATGACCCCCAAGGAGCGGGAGATGGAGATCCGGCTGGATATCCTCGGCTCCCTGGCCCGCAGCCAGCATGCCCTGGCGGATATGCTGGAGGGCATCGCGGCTCTGACGCTGGAATCTCCCGAGGCTGCGGAGCAGGTCAGGCGTCAGGCTGAGGTGCTGGTCCGGCATCAGGCGGTGCTGGCGGAGAAGCTCTACGGCATCCGCATTTCCCGGCTGGTGAAGGGGAAACCCGGCAGGGTGTGGCTGTCCGCCAAGGTGAAGCGGGGCCGGCTGAAGTGAAGTGCAGTGTGGTGTTGTTTTCGAGCAGGCAGAGGCCGCGTGAGAGAGACGGACAAAAGTCGGGACTGAGGTATGGCTGAAGCAGAGAAGATTTGTGTGCCATGCTAGTGGATGGGGGAGGGCGGGCCGCTGGACGGGCGCCCTTTTTGTATATTTCCATCCGGTTTGCCGCCGCCTAAACTGTACCTGCCCCGTACCTATCTCGTACCTATCTCGTACCTGTCCCGAACGGACCGACGTTCCGCTATTTCGCGGAAAAACGGGGTTTTCACATTTTCGCGGACCGTAGAGCCGTTAAATGGGGGAGGAGCACCCGAATGAAGGCTACTGGGGGCAAATAGCGTCTCCTGTGTCCGCGAAAGTCATAGAAGGCGGAAAATTCCCCCAATAGCGTACCGTGGGTCCGTTGGAGCCTGGGGGCACCGGGCAACAGCTAAGAGGTGCGCATCCTCAGTGATCCAGCACCTCTCTCTTCGCCATATAGATGAAAAATTAAATAGTTGCAAAAGTCAACTATTATATGCTACCATATGGGCAGGTGATCAAACATGGAATTCAGCTCCGCTCAGGTGAATGTCAGGGAAACCTTGCAGCTTCTCGTCCGTCGCTTTGGCTTGCTCCAGAAGGACAGTGCCCAATGCTGCGGCGTCTCCGTTATCCAAAGCCACATTATCTACGAGATATCCAGACGCTCCCGTCTCTCGCTGAATGATCTGTCCGAGGCGCTAAACGTGGATACCAGCACCTTAAGCCGGCAGGTGCAGCAGCTGGTGGAGGCCGGATTGGTCGGCCGCCATCCTGATCCGCAGGACCGGAGGTACGTAGTGCTCTCTCTCACGGATGCCGGCAATCAGCAGGCTGAGGCTGTCTCAGGACTGATGGAGGATTACATACGAAATCTGTTCCAGCATGTGCCTCCGGATAAACAGGCGCAGGTCCTCGAAAGTCTGCAGCTTCTCAGTGATGCCATGGGCAAAAGCCCCAATTGCTGTACGCCTCCCCTTTAATGGGGAGTTTATAATCCTATATAGTTGCAAAAATCAATTATTGATGAAAACAAGGAGTGAGGAGAATGAATCAATTCAGTCATGATGAAATCAGGCAGGCGGTACGCAAGAGGTACAAAAGCATTGTTTTGCAATCTGGCGCGGAGAGAAGCTGCTGCTCGGGAGGAGAGGCGGCTGGGTCCTGTGCCGCTCCCGACGAGGTTTCGGCAAAGCTGGGGTATTCCTCAGAGGAGCTGGCGTCAGTGCCACAGGGTGCGAACCTGGGTCTCGGCTGCGGCAACCCTCAGGCAATCGCAGCGCTTAGGCCGGGCGAAACAGTCCTTGATTTGGGCAGCGGCGGGGGCTTCGATTGTTTCCTGGCCTCCCGGCAGGTAGGTTCAGCAGGGCATGTAATCGGTGTGGATATGACCCCGGAGATGGTGAGCCAGGCACGACGGAATGCGCTGAAAGGCGGCTTTGCCAACACAGACTTTCGGCTGGGAGAAATTGAGCATCTGCCGGTGGCTGACGGGACGGTGGATGCCATTATTTCCAACTGTGTGATCAATTTGTCTCCAGATAAGCCGCAGGTTTACCGTGAGGCTTATCGTGTGCTCAAACCGGGCGGGAGAATCGCGGTATCGGATGTGGTTGCATCAGTCCCATTGCCGGAAGAAGTGAAGGGAGATATGGACGCCCTCTCAAGCTGCATCTCCGGGGCATCCACCGTGGACGAATTGGAGCAAATACTGAAAGATAGCGGGTTTTCCCATATCAGCATTGAGCCTAAGGATGAATCCAAGGCATTCATCAAGGACTGGGAGCCTTGCTCCAATTTGGAGGACTACGTTCTGGCAGCAGTGATTAAGGCGGTAAAATAAGCGAATGCAAGAAGCCCGTCCGGTTATGGACGGGTTTAGTTTATTTTGGGTCTTTTAAATATAATCATTTAATTATATAATAATATAAGAATCTGATTGAAGGGGGAAGCTGCTTTGGTATCCATTGGGCAATTGGCCGATGAGCTTAAACTAACCGGAGACAAAACCAGGCTAACCATCCTTTCTTATCTCAAGGAGAGGGAATGCTGCGTGTGCGAGCTTGCGGCGCTTTTGCAAACCAGCCAGCCCAATATAAGCCAGCATATGCGGAAGCTGCGGGACGGCAAGCTGGTCAAGGAGACCCGGAGAGGGCAATGGATCTACTATTCGCTGGATCTGGCGGATAAGCCCTATCTGGTGGAGCTGCTGAAGGTGCTGCCCAGCCAGCAAGCGAATTTGGATGAGGTATGCGGCGACAACTGTTGTGATGAATGAGTAGAAGGAGCTTTTGCCATGGACATGATACCGCAAAAACGCCTGTCCTTTCTGGACCGGTATCTAACTCTCTGGATTTTTTTGGCCATGGGAGCCGGACTTGCACTTGGGAACCTGTTTCCCGCGTTTGTTGATTTGCTGAACCGGTTCCAGATCGGGACAACCTCGATTCCTATTGCGGCGGGGTTAATTCTGATGATGTACCCGCCCCTTGCCAAGGTCCGCTACGAGGAACTGGGGAAGGTGTTCCGGAACGGCAAAATTCTGGGTTTATCCCTGGTCCAAAACTGGGTGATCGGCCCCATCCTGATGTTTATCCTGGCCATTGTGTTCCTGCGGGATTACCCGGAGTATATGGTAGGCCTGATTATGATCGGTCTGGCCCGGTGCATTGCCATGGTGATTGTCTGGAACGACCTTTGCCGTGGGGATACGGAATACGCGGCGGGGCTGGTGGCGTTTAACTCCATCTTCCAGGTCCTGTTCTATTCAGTCTATACCTACCTCTTCATTACATGGCTGCCGGGCTGGTTCGGTCTCGAGGGGATGGCTGTGGACATTTCCATGGGGGAGGTGGCCAAAAGTGTGTTTATCTACCTGGGTGTGCCTTTCCTGGCTGGCTTTCTGACCCGGTTCATCGGGACCAAAGTGAAAGGGCGCGTCTGGTATGAGAAGACGGTGCTCCCCAAAATCAGCCCCATTACCTTGATTGCCCTGCTATTTACCATTGTGATTATGTTCTCCCTGAAGGCGGACATGGTTCTGGAGCTGCCGCTGGATGTGGTGCGGATCGCCATCCCGCTGCTCATTTATTTTGTGGTGATGTTTCTGGTTTCCTTTCTTATGGGCAAAAAAGCGGGGGCCGGATATCCCGTCACCTCCACACTGGCCTTTACCGCCGCCAGCAATAACTTTGAGCTCGCCATTGCCGTTGCGGTAGGCGTATTCGGGATTCATTCCGGTGCAGCCTTCGCTGCGGTCATCGGCCCGCTGGTGGAGGTGCCGGTGATGATCGGGCTGGTGAACGTCGCTTTATGGTTCCAACGCAAATATTTCCATACAACCCCGAAAAGGAGCAATCTGAAATGAACAAAAAGCTGGTTTACTTTCTCTGCACCGGCAACTCCTGCCGGAGCCAAATGGCGGACGGCTTCCTGAAGGCGTTGGGGAAGGACGAATTTGAAGTGAAAAGCGCCGGACTGGAAGCCCATGGCCTTAATCCCCGCGCTGTCCGGGTCATGAAGGAGGCTGGGATTGACATTAGCGGCCATACCTCTGACGTGATTGATCCGGAGCTTCTGAACCGTGCGGATATGGTCATCACCTTATGCGGCCATGCTGACGAGCACTGCCCTGCCATTATGAACCCGGAGGTTGTGAAGTGGCATTGGGGCTTTGACGATCCTGCCAAAGCAACGGGCACGGAGGACGAGATTCTGGAGAAGTTCCGCCAGGTCCGCAACGCGATAAAGGCCCGCATCCAACAGTTTGTGGTTGACAAATCCTGATGTTACCTATAAAATCGTTTTGTTGGATCCGTACATATGTTTGCCTTATAGGCGGCAGATGCTGATCGCGAGTGAGGTTCAGGCGACCCGGAATCGGGCTGCCTGATTTTTTTTGGCTTGACAAGCGTTAATGAATTGAAAAACGGAAAGGTTGGGCATACGTGGAGAAGGCAAAACGCAACAACAAAACCTATATCCTGATCGGCGTGATCCTGGCGACATTCCTGGCGGCCATTGAAGGAACAATTATCGGCCCGGCAGGTCCCAGCATTGTCAGCGATCTGGGGAATATCAACCTGCTCAGCTGGATTTTTACCTCCTATTTGCTGACAATGGCGGTCACCACCCCGATCTTCGGCAAGCTGAGTGATTTGTACGGCCGCAAGGCGGTATTTATCATCGGGTGTGTACTCTTCTCCCTGGGGTCGCTTATGTGTATGTTTGCGCACAATATGGAGTCGCTGATTCTCTACCGGGCTATCCAGGGAATTGGGGCAGGCGCCCTCACCCCGGTTACCTTTACGATTATCGGGGATACCTATGAAGCAGAGGAGCGGGGCAAAATCCAGGGGGTCATCAGCTCCGTCTGGGGAATCTCCTCCTTGGTCGGTCCGCTGCTGGGCGGTTATGTTATCACCTATTTCGGATGGGAATGGATTTTTGGCTTTAATGTCCCGTTTGCCATCCTGGCGGTATTCTTTATTGCCCGCTACTTGAAGGAAGAGCCCCGCAATCAGACCGTACGACTGGATTGGGCGGGAGCCGTCACCTTCACAGCGGGAATGACAGCGCTGCTTCTGGTCATTACACTGGGCGGGCAATCCTTGGCCTGGTCCTCCCCATACCTGCTTCTGCTGGCTGCCGGGTCTGTGGTTTGCCTGGTCAGCTTCGTCCAGATCGAAATGCGTGTTCCCGAGCCGATGGTGCCCCTGAAGCTGTTCCGCATCCGGGCCATTCTGTTTTCGTGCATCGCCGCATTGTTGGTCAGCTCGCTGATCATCGGCTTAACCAGCTACCTGCCGCTGTGGGTGCAAGGAGTGCAGGGCGGAGATGCGGCCTCTTCGGGGCTGGCACTGCTGCCTATGTCTATCGGCTGGCTAATCAGCTCGATTATCGGCGGCCGGATTCTGTTCTCGCGGGGCTCCCGTCAGACCAGCCTCATCGGGCTTACGTTTGTGGTGGTAGGCGCTTTGGCTCTCATTGCCCTGCAAACAGACACGACTTACTGGTATCTGTCCATGTCTACCTTCCTCTATGGAGTGGGCTTTGGCTTCAGCACCATCGTGTTTACGATTATTTCCCAATCGGCAGTCGGCTACCATTTGAGGGGCTCCTCCACAGCGCTGGTTACCTTCCTCCGAACCTTGGGGCAAACCATCGGCGCCGCGGTATTGGGTTCTCTGCTCAGCAGCCGGATTTCCAGCGGAGCGGAAGCAGGCGGTTTGTATGCCCAAGGCATAACCCAGGGCGACATTAATTCCCTGCTGTCTCCCCATGGCCGCGAACTGAGTGAAACCGTAGCTGTGCTGCTCCGTGGTTTATTGAATCAGAGTCTGCATACCCTGTTTATCATAATGGCAGTCATTGCCGGGGTAGGCTGGCTGGTGGTCTGGGGGCTGCCCAACCGGGTTCCCAAGACAGAGACGGAATAAACGAGAAACTCCGGTCATGAGGGAGTGGAGAGAACATGGAAACAAGAGAAGCAGCCATCCGGTATTGTTTGAGTCTGGGGAATGTCTATGAGGATTACCCCTTCAACGACGCCAACTGGACCCTGATGAGGCACCGGGGTAACCGGAAGGTGTTTGCCTGGATTTTCGAAAAAGAGGGCCATATCTGGATCAATGTGAAGTGTGAGCAGGGATTTCTGGAGCTGTGGAGGCAGATGTATGCCTCCGTTATTCCCGCTTACCATCTGAACAAAAACCATTGGAATTCCATTATCCTCAACGGCTCGGTGCCGGAGGAGGATATCTGTGAGATGATCAGCCACAGCTTCTCCCTTACGAAGGGGAAGAAATAAAAGGCATGTAAAAGAGCCGCCGGATGCCCATCAAGGGTCCTGGCGGCTTGTTTTTTTACGGTATGCGGGTCTATCAAAATCTGGTATAATTGAGTTAGTGCAGGCTTTCAGGGCGGTCGGCTATCCTCTCGGAAGGGAGGTGATGCCATGGAGGTTTACCAAGCGTTGTCTTTGATGTTCATGTTCGGCATGTTCATCCTAGCCTTGCTTAACTACCTCAAAAAGAAATAGACCGCCCTCGCCAAAGGTTAACGGTCTATTTTTGAGCCAGTTTACCTGAAGCCGACCGCCTTTCAAGCGGTTGCTGCACAATCGAGGGGCTGTTCACGCAGTCCCTCTTTTTCTTATTCTACCCACAGTATAACATACATATGTCTTTTTTGTCTTACCAATTCGGCGAATTGGCCAGCTTCAGGAGGGCTTGCGGGATATTGACCTCCTGGCTTAGAGGGGGAAGCAATTTCTCCAGAGCAGTTGTGTTATGGGTGACATCGGTTAATTTAATGGTTTCGATTTCCTTATGCAGCTTCTCCATCTTCATGTCCAGCGCCATGGCAGAACTCGCGGCGTCCGTCAGTTCATCCAGCAGGCGCTTGGGCACGTCGCCTTCGTACTTGTAGAAAATCTTGTGCTCCAGACTGGCCCAGAAATCCATGGCGATGGTGCGGATTTGGACCTCTACATACACCAGCTCCTGCCGGTCCGACATAAATACGGGAACCTGGAGAATCAGGTGAAGGCTGCGGTAGCCGTTGGGCTTGGGGTTCTGGATGTAATCCTTCACCTCCACCACGGTAATATCCTCCTGGCTTTGCAGCATGCTGCTGATCCAATAGATATCCTCGGTGAAGGAGCAGGTTATACGCAAACCCGCGATATCCCGGATGTTCTCCTTGATGCTGGAAAGCGAATCGCCTACGCCCTTACGGGAAAGCTTCCTCAGAATACTCTCCGGCGATTTGACCCGGGACTTGGTATGCTCAATAGGATTATATTCATGCAAGGAATGAAATTCATCGTTCAAAATCCTTATTTTGGTTTCAAGCTCTTCCAGAGCAAACTTATACATCATCATAAAGCGGGTCAGATTATTTTTGAGCGTTCTAAGCTGTTCAAGCTGGTTGTCCATTTTAAGTCTCCTGTCCAAATCAAAGTCCTCGAAGCGGCTGCTTCACCTATGAGGATTCCTTGAGGTATGCCCTCATTTTATCATGCGGGCCATAGGCAAGTAAATTGTATGAAATTGGGCCGCGGTTTCCGAAGGGCAATGGTTCCGTTATGGCGATTGGAAATATACAGAATAATTCTTCGCTATAATGTCTTTGGCCAAGGATAGATACTCGTTTTTCAAATGGATATCCTCCACGTTATATTGGACATCGGAAGCGGTTCGGATGGTGAATATACGGTTTCCCATTTCTCCTATTTTTTCAACGCGCATAGCTTTTACCACATCTTCTTCTTGAATAGACCATTCCTCCACCGGCCAAACGGTAATGGCAAACAGGTTTCCGCCAAAAGCCTTATTCGCGGTATGGATGAAATCGTAGGTTTCCGTCTGATCTTGATTTCGATGGACTGTAACTTCATATTGTCGGTTCCAACTCTTAGGGAGCAGAATGGTGAAATTCTTGTTTTCATATACCTCAAAGTCAATGGTCCGGTCGTACTTGGATTCAGGTCCCGGACTAGCATGCAAAGTGCTGTAACGAAGCTGGAAACGTTCAATAAAGGCAACAGCTTCCGCTCTTGTCAGCTTGCCATCTTTTTCATATCCGCTTAGGTGTTTTCCGTTTTTTCCGTCACTTAACCCCAGATCCAGCAAATATTGAACTGAATCCTCCACATTAAGTTTTTTCCCCGTAGCATTCACCAGGTATTGAGCCGCTTCTCCTCTGGTAAAAGCCAGGGAATCACCGTTGTTAGGCTTCCAGTCCATTTCTGTCGCATAGGCCCAATAGGGATCTGCCCAGCTTCCATTTGCCGAGGTTCCCTTCAAGTCCACGGGTTTATAGGCACGGATCAGCATGGATACAAATTCATCGCGGCTGATGGCCGAATTTGGCCTGAAGGTACCGTCAGGATAACCGTCAACGATTTTTTGATCAATGGCCCATTGAATATGGGCCTGCCCCCAAAAATCCGCGGGTACATCACGAAAAGCTGCGGCTGCAGCGGACACGGTAAGACTTCCGGCAAAAACTCCGATTGAGAGCATCGCCGCTAATTTCGGTTTCAATCTTATCATTTTCATGGAAAAAGCCCCTCACTTTGTTAAGACATAGAACATTTCCATTTTAATGTAAATCCTTAGTGCAGAGCAAGACAAAACTTGCCATCAATTTGCGGGGGAGCAGGCCCAAAACCGCAGAAGCCAGGAGTTGCCGCTCATGAGTGAGAATTGGCACCAGCCCCTGAAAAACAAAAACCGCGAGAAATGGTCGCGGCTGGTAAGGGATTTTTTTTGCAGATGAGCTTTCTTCAAGTCAATATCAAGGATGTCTGTATCCTGTTAGGCCTTTTATGCTCTTACCGCAATGGCCTCCACCTCGATAAGCAGCTCGTCCCGGACAAGTCTGCGCACCTCAACGGCAGAGCTTGCCGGCGGGTTGGCCAGGTTAATGTATTCGTCCCGGATACTCCGGACCACTGGCATCAAGGAGATGTCCGTCAGGAAAAAGGTCAGCTTCACCACATGCCGGAAGTCAACGGAAGCGGCCTCCAAGGCGTGCCTGATATTCTCGAAAACCTGTTTGGTCTGGGCGGCCAGGTCACCTGCTCCGACAATTTCCCCTGCCGGGTTTAACGCAATCTGCCCCGATATGTAGATGGTGGTTACATTGGTGGCCTCCACCACACTGCTGTAGCCCGGACCTGCCGGCATGGAGGCGGGATTGATGAATTTCACATGCTCCTCGATGTTCATTAGCGGTTGCACTCCTTTTTTGGGGTTGAAGCGATATCCTCCCATCTTAGTCCTCCTTGTCTTCTTGTTCAAGACATATTGACGGGCATCTGGAAAAAGAATACAATACGGTTGTCATGACAACTGAGGTGAAGAAACCATGGATTTTCGATTGGAAGAGTCATTGGGCTTTATTCTGAACAAAACCAACACCAAATTGAAGAACCAGCTGTTCCAGCGGTTCAAGGAGGATGACATTACGCCTGAGCAGTGGTCTGTCCTGACCTGCCTGTGGCAACAGGAGGGGATTTCGCCCAAGGAGCTGGCTGATCTCATCTACAAGGATAAGCCTAACACCAACCGGATATTGGAGAAGCTCCAGGCCAAAGGACTGATCCTGCGTAAGCCCCATCCTATAGACAGAAGGGCATACCAGATTTATTTGACCGAACTGGGCTGGGCTATCAAGGATAAATTGATTGCGAAGGTTACACAGCTGCAGGATGAAGTGACCGCGGGTATGGAGCAGGCACAAGTAGAGGAAATGAAACGGCTGCTTAATCAAATGTATGCAAATTTGAAATAAGTTTTTTTGGCTATAAAGTTGTCGTGACAACTAAATCGTGGGATTAAGAAGGAGGCCGCATGTATGGAAAGCCGTTTGGCGAAGGAATTAGGCCTGAAATTTGAACCGGTGGCGGTGCTGCTGAGCGATGAGAAGCCGGAAGGGGCCCTAGAGAGCAAGGAAGGGCGCTGGAGCTGCACCATTCCGTTATTCCTTGCCGCAGCCAAAGGGAGAACGGTGGTGTTCGAGCGGAAAACCACCGGCTGTCCCGGTGCTAAGGCGGGTTTGGGCTTCGGGCAGTTTCCCAACTATCCCGGTGGAATCGAGTATTTCCTGTCCGTAGGTCAAGAGGGCAGGTTTGAGGGGGAGGGGTACCTGAAGAACCCGGAGCTTGGGGAGGACTTTGTCCGATGTCTGCCGATAACCGCCATTCCTTATTCCTACATCATTATGAAGCCGTTATCCCAGGTAGATGCAGCCGTGGAAAGGCCGGAGCTGATTAGCTTCTACGTCAATACCAACCAGCTGTCCGCCCTCACGGTTCTTGCCAACTACTATAGGCCCGGCATTGAAAATGTGATGATCCCCTTCGGCTCCGGCTGCCAATCCGTCTTCCTGTTGCCCTATGCCGAGGCGCAAAAGGAGAATCCAAAGGCGGTTGTGGGTTTGCTGGACATTACCGTACGTCCTATGGTGGGCGCGGATATGCTATCCTTTTCCGTCCCGTATTCCATGTATCTGGACATGGAGGAGCAGGTGGAGGGCAGCTTCCTACAAAAGGAACTGTGGCATAAGGTTGCGGCGAAAATGGAGCAGACGGTTTAACGCCCTGCACTCCGGCGGCCGGAAAGCTTCAGATAGACAATCCACACGGTGTAAACCAGGATTAATCCGGCCAGGATGAGGGCGGTCATGTACACCCGGGAGCTGTCCCGCTGCTCCACCGCAATGGCCACGTAGGCCCACACGAACACCAGGGGGTACGCCCAGTTCCGGTACGGATAGCTGACCAGAACCGCAAGCAACGCACCGACACACAGCATAATCACTGCCCAAGCGGTATCGGAGAGGCCGAAGCCGTCCCAGCCGTTTTTCTTGAGCACGATGCTTACATTGACGATAGTGGCTACGGAAATCCAGCCCAGGTAGATACTGAAGGGCAGCTTGACCAGCCAGCCTTCTCCGGGAGTAGGGGAGACCAGCCCGGCCGTCTTCCGGTAGATGACGATCAGGGAAACCAGAAGCACCACCATGGCGGCGACGGAAAGCTCAATTTGCAGGTTATGCCACAAGAACAGCCAGGTCATATTGGCCGCACAGCTGACGATAAAAGGGATGCTGATCGAGCGGATCAGCTTCGCAGAATCGCCCCGTGCCCGGAATTGATAAAGGATAAAGCCGGCCAGAAGCAGATAAATGAGTCCCCAAATAGAAAAGGCATAGCCAGCCGGGGTGATGGAGGTATGGTACTTGTCCGAAATCTCCCCGGTGCTGTTGCCTCCCAATGGAAGAGTTACGGCAAGCACATTGACCACAATGACGCCCAGATAAAACAGCAGATTGATAAACTTGTAGAGATTATTTTTGGACATAGGCGGAACGCTCCTTCGGGTATGTATTTACTACAATATACCCGGGAGATGCTGGAATCAGACATGCTTTTTTTTATAAAGCGGATCTGACGGCGATAAAGATCACCGGTACCAGAAGGGCCGGAAGCAGATTCATGGTTTTGATGTTACCCACGCCAAGAATGCTTAACCCGGAGCAGAAAATCAGCACGCCGCCGATGATGGAGGTTTCGGTCAGAAGCTCCGGTGTAATGAAGCCGGCCAATGCGCTGGCTGCCAAGTAGAGAGCCCCCTGCCAGCAAAAGAGCACCACGGCGGATATCATTATGCCCATGCCGAAGGTGGACGCCAGCACAATCGAGGTGACCCCGTCCAGGATAGCGTTGGTGAACAAGTAGGTGTGATTGCCGCGGAGTGCACTTTCGATGGGTCCCAGAATGGACATGGTTCCCACACAGAAAAGCAATATGGCCGTCGACAGACCTTCAGCCAAATTCCCCTTGGAAAACCGGGCCACGGCCTCTTTGAAGCGCTGCTCCAGATCAAGCTGCTGGCCAATTAATCCGCCTACTGCCAGACTGACAATAAACAGTACCGGATATTGGCTTTCCGGCATATAAGAAGCGATCCCGTTTATCCCCAGTGCCGCCGCTGCCAGTCCCATAGCTTGCATAAGAACCGTTTGGCTGCTTTCCTTCATTCCTTTCCTGAAAACACTTCCCACCAGACTCCCCGCAAGAATTGTAGCGGTGTTTACGATAGTTCCGATCATAGCTGCTCTCTCCTCTATCCTGTTTGAAAAGAGCATAAACCCTCCAGCAGCTGGAGGGTCAAGACGGTTTTACCGGCAGACGGATTTCCGTTACGAATCGGGAGGTATCCTGGGATAACCCATAATCCACATAAGTGATTTCCAGCGCATCCTCCGCCGGGCTGTATTTCTTTTCTCTGGCATAGGCCAGCAGCCGTTCGTAATAGGGAGCAGCATCCGTATGGGTACCGATGAAACGGACCAGCAGGTATTGTTGTCCGGCAAGAATCTTCAAAGCCGTTGACTGGGGTGGCGGCTGATCCGGCTCCACGAAGACAAAGATGGAATTGTATTCGTCGAACTGACCCTGCTCCAGATTAGCGGCGGATACGGTTAACCCCACTTGCCCCAGAAAGATGCTGGATGTCAAGTTGCCGCTATTCTCCAACAACCGGATGGACATCTCCAGATTGTCCCCGGGCTGAATCCGCTGCTTCAGCAGGATCAGCTTCTGCTCCGGAAGCCATACTTCCCGGATATTGAACAAATCCTCTGTTTTTGACACATCCTCAATCTGGCGGATCAGCTTGTCCAATTTCTGTTCGATCCGCCGATATTCCTGCAGCTTCTCTTCCGTTCTGGTTTTTTGCTCCTTCAGCAAAACGAGAACATCATCCATATTCCGGTTGTCGATAAACTGCTTCATTTCCTTCAGCGGAATATTCAGCGCCTTGAGATAGAGAATCGTATTTAACCGTTCGAATTGCTCAATGGCATAATACCGGTAGCCGGTCTGTTCATCCACCAGAGCCGGGGTGAACAGCCGGATTTCATCGTAATAGCGCAGTGTCCGGATATCGATCCGGAAGAGCTTGGAGATTTCGCCGATCAAAAACAGCTTGCCCATGGGTCACGGTCCTTTCTTAAACGATTCCATTATACACCAAGAGCCCGATGGGCATATCCCCATCAGGCTTTTGGTTAGACGTATGCATGTTTTCAGTTACCAGATTAAAAAGTCCTTATCCAACAGCCGCAGCATGGCCTCCAGGAAGAAATAGTCGCCGTAGATGATGGGCACTTCCCGGTCCGATTCCCGGTGGTATCTGCCGGAGCCGTGGGAAACGATGGAATCCACCGCAGGGTCCCATTGGCAGAATTTCTCGTCGATCTTCCGCAGCAGACGGAGCGCTGCCTTCACGTACAGGGGCTTCTCATATTCGCCGACGAATTCGGAGAGCTCCAGCAGTCCGCAGGCGGCGCACACGGCGGCGGTGGTGTCATAATAAACCGGTTCTTCCGGCGCACGGAAATCAATGACCACCTCGTAATCATTTACCGCCGCATTGGCAATGAAATAATGGGCTGCCCGTTTGGCGGCGTCCAGGTAATCCTTCTTTCCGGTATACCGGTAGGACAGAGCCATCCCGTAGATAGCCCAGGACTGGCCGCGGGTCCAGGAGGAGCCGCTTTCGTACCCTTGGCCTCCCGGATTGTCCAGGTATTCGCCGGTTTCCGTGTCGAATACCACCAGGTGGTTGGCGGAGCCGTCCGGACGCAGCACGTACTGCAGGGCCATATCGGCATGCTTGACGGCAATCTGCCGCATGCCGGAATCCTTGCGCTGCTCTGCGGCCCAATACAGCAGGGGAAGATTCATCAGGCAGTCCACAATGGCGATGCCGTCCTGCCCTTCGTTCCAGGCCCGGATATATTCCCCGGCGGGCTGGAAACGTCCGGCCAGAATACTCGCGGCATGAAGCCCGCGGATCCGGGACTTGGGGTTTCCGGTAAGCCGGTAATCGGCCACCGCCGTATGCAGCCACAGGAAACCCAGGTCATGATCCAGACCCATATAATCCTCCAGCCCCTGATCCAGCCGGGCTTCGATTTGCTCAGCCGTTTCCTTGTAGGCCGGGTCGTTGGTGGCGTTGTACATCTGCCAAAGGATGCCGGCCCAGAAGCCGTTGGTCCACCAAACCAGATTCCGCTCCGCCATATCCCCATAAGCGCCGTTCTCCGGAATATAGGGCATCTTCGGCCCGACCCGCAGGCATTCTTCCTTTAATTTGACCGCAAGCTTATCCCAGATCCCGGCCGCCCACTGGCGGTCCGCTTCATGAATTGCATACTTCATAACCGTTACCTCTTCCTATCTGGATTTGAACCTCTCTGAATTCCGTTTCGATCCGGGTTTCGAAGCTGATGGTCCCCTGGGGAATCCGGTATTCCATGGCCGGAATTTTCGCTGTGGGGAAGATCAGATTGGTATTGGGCGCACTGGTGATGACGATAGCCTTACCGGTTTCCGAGGCGACGCTGCTGCTTCCATTGGCATCCGCCACCTTCGCGACGCCTTGGCTGCAGTTGGTGCTTGTGTGCTCCATTAAGTCCGGATAAGCAAAGCCGCAGTCATATGCGGTGCATTCCAGCTGACTGGTAATGGTGTGGCGCCGGATATGGCCTTTATCGGTGGGAATCAGCCGGGTTTCCACCTCAATCCCCTCTACGGGACTCCAACGGGAATATACCTCCGTCTCCGTAACGGAATACTCCAGGCAGGCTCTCCGCACATAAATCATGTTGTGGACATGGAAGGCCAGCATGCTGTCGGGTGCCGCCTCATGCAATTGGCAATATGACCGGGGGCAGCTGAAGCCAAACCGGGTGGAGTAGGCAAACTTGGCATATTTCTCCGCCGCATGGGTCAGCTGCAGCACCGGATATTGCCCCGCCGTAAGCGCCGTGACATCATAGCCCCGCCGGAGCATAAGCATATCGCACTCGGGAATAACCCTGCGCGCCTTGAGCGGCGGAAGCGGCTGACTCTCCGCCTTCCAGAAGGCATGCTCCGCAGGAAGTGCCAGCAGTGCGAAGGTTTTGAAGGCCCAATAAGGGGAACCGGAGGCATTGTACCCTTCGGAAATATTCAGGTTGGGGTATGCGTAGCCGATAGAGAGAACCCCGCCATTGTCAAAAATCGGCTGGCGGAGCCATTGCTCCATATGCCGTCCAATTAATCCCTTCAATACGCCCATGGGGAGCACGTCCAGCTCCAGCATGGCGCACATACTCCAGAAGGCCCCTTGTGCGAAGCGGTAGGTCATGGACCGTCCGAAGGGCAGCGCTTTGCCCTCATCGTCGAACCAATACAGGAACGTGCCGGCGAACTCACAGGCCCGTGCCTTGAACAATTCCGCCCGGACCGGGTCCTCGCCGCCCATCAATTTCGCATACAGCAGGCAGTAGAAATGGATGGCGAAGGAGATATAATAATCCTTCTGTGGCCGCAGACCGTCGGAATACCAGCCGTTGCCCAGATAGAAGGACTCATACTTGGCCATGGCCTCTTCCAACCGCTGCGTGCTGTGGGGTCTGCCCACATGCTTCAGGGCCAGATTGGTGATAACGTTGAAATACTGCCAATTGTTTTCGGCAAGCGAATACAGATTAATCTGCCCCAGCCATTCCGCCAGATGGGTCCGGGTTTCTTCGGATAAGGGTTCCCAGAGCTTCTCTGGAATCATCAGCATCCCATAGCCGATAGCGGCCATCTCTACCATCCGCTGGTCCTTGTTTTGCAGATCGCCCCAATATTCAGGGGAAGCAGGATTGGTCCCGTTGGCCAGTCCCTCCCAAAAAACGGGCAGCAGGCTTTCATCCGTACCGCCGCCGGCCCAATAGGGAACCATACCCCATAACAGCCGGGAGAAACCCTCCATTCCGGCTACCCGGTATCCATAGCCTGCGGTTTCCGCACCCAGCTCCAATCTTGCCTTTCCCGGGCTGAACCGCCCCTTTAAGGGCTCTATCATAGAAAGCAGCAGGCCTTCATAATACGCCCTGCTGCCGTGATCCATTATTGCTTCCATCGTTCCTTTCCGCCTTTCCCCATAGACTCATACCCTACAAATCATGCTTTACTATAAGGCAGAATCCGGTGCATTGTATATCTTCAGTACATCCAATGAGCTCGGCATTATGCCCAAACGAATAGGCATTTTGTCCAATAGCGGACTTTGACGAAGCAGGACTGCTAGGATCCGGACCAATTGTTGACCAGTGGCGGCCAATCAGGATATGCTACATTCGTAAAGACGAGAAAGTGAAAGGAGCCAACAATATGAGTCAAAGATGGTCCATGGCTATGGCCGATTCCTTCATGCAGCACTACCCCATCGTGTCGGACATGCCCTATCAGAGGGAACGCAGCTGGAATTATGAGAACGGTGTCATTATTACGGCGCTGGAGCGGCTGTGGAGGGAAACCGGCGAGGAGCGGTATTACCGGTACATCAAGGAGAACATGGATCTGTTCGTGCAGGAGGACGGCTCCATCGATACCTACGAGCTGAATGATTATAATGTGGACCGGGTGAATCAGGGGAAAGGTTTGTTCGTGCTGTACGAAACCACCGGCCAGGAGAAATATAAACAAGCGCTGGAGGTGCTGCTTGTCCAGATGAAGAGTCATCCCCGGACCAGCGGCGGCGGATTGTGGCACAAGAAAATCTATCCCTACCAAATGTGGCTGGATGGAGTGTACATGACCTCGCCGCTATTGTCCGCCTATGGGCGGATGTTCAGCGCACCGGAATGGTTCGATGACGTAGCCCACGAAATCCTCTTGATGGAGAAGGTTTCCCGGGACCCGGCCACAGGGCTGCTTTATCACGGCTGGGATGAATCCAGGGAGGAGCGTTGGGCGGATAAGGTGACAGGCTGCTCGCCCCACTTCTGGGGCCGGGCCGTCGGCTGGTTTATGATGGCTGTGGTGGATGTGCTGGACGACCTGCCCTTGGACCATCCCAAGCGTGGAGAGATTATCGGTATCTTCCACAGGCTGGCCCAAGCGGTGATACGGGTTCAGGATGAGGAGAGCGGCATGTGGTATCAGGTGCTGGATCAGGGGAGCCGTGCCGGCAACTATCTGGAGGCATCGGCCACAGCCATGTTTGTCTGCTCTCTTGCCAAAGGTGCGCGGTTGGGTTATCTGGGCCGCAATGCTCTGGAATCCGCCCGGCGGGGGTATGAGGGTTTGCTTGCCCGCTGCGTGGAGAAGACGGAGGATGGGAAGCTGCATCTGAACCATATCTGCGGCGTAGCCGGGCTGGGCAATAATCCTTACCGGGACGGCTCCTACGAATATTACATCGGCGAGATCATCCGCCAGGACGATCCCAAGGGTGTGGGTCCTTTTATTATGGCATGTCTGGAAATTGAGATGGCGGGTGCATAACAAGTTCTCAAGGCCTGTCCCAAAAGACTTCGGATTTTCCATGTGAACATGAAATTTCGAATATAAAAGGGGCAAACCGGGCCTAAGGGAGGCGTTAAACACGATTTTTCAACTATAAATCCGGTAATAGGGGCTGGATGGACACAGTCACACCAATAAAGTTGAACAGATAAACATAAGTTTTTCTGTTCAGCTTTTTTATTTTGGGGCTCTTCTGAGAGCCTCTTTTTTGTATTTGTGGTAAACTAAAAACAGAAACGATTAACTTAATTAATAAATTTATTTAGTTATAGTTTTATTTTAGTTTACTAAATACGTATTGACTATCCCCTCATTTTGATGATAATCTTAGCTTATGCAGGGTTCGGATTCTCTTCTTAGAATAGATCTATTTAGATTGTTTAGGTTTGTTTATCCCAAAATGTTCTGGTAAAGGTGATGACAACATGATCCATAATAGCGGCGGGGCATTAGCCGGTGAGCGGTACAGAGTGATTGTTTCCACAGATATCGGGGGCAGCGATCCAGATGACTTCCAGTCCATGGCGCATTATTTGCTCTACTCCGATTTGTTTGATACCGAGGGGCTGATTTCCTCTCCGTGGGGCGCAGGCACTGCCGGAGATATCCTGGAGGTAATCGGGCATTACAAGACCGACTACCCCAATCTGCGCACCCACTCCGACCGTTACCCGGAGCCGGATTATCTGCGGTCCATAACCAAACAGGGCACAATGGACATCGCTCCCTTCAAGGGCTACAGCCAAAGCACCGAGGGTTCGGATTGGATTATCCAATGCGCCCGCAAGGAGGATAACCGGCCGTTGTATGTGCTGGTTTGGGGGCTCCTGGAGGATGTGGCACAGGCGCTGCACGACGATCCCGGAATCAAGGACAAGCTGCGTGTATACTATATCGGCGGACCCAATAAAAAGTGGGGTTTGAACGCGTATGAATATATCCGGGAGAATTTCCCCGACTTATGGATCATCGAGAACAACTCCACCTACCGCGGCTGGTTTGTGGGCGGCAATCAGGAAGGGGATTTGGGCAATCTCAGCTTCGTCATGACCCACGCCCTTCATCACGGTGCCTTGGGGGATTATTTCGCCAAACATCTGGGGGGAGTGATCAAGATGGGGGATACCCCATCGGTAACCTACCTCATGAAGGGCACGCCGGAGGAGCCGGAAAAGCCGGGCTGGGGCGGAAGCTTCGTCCAAGTGGGCAACCGGCCCAAAGCGGTCTTCCACCGGAATACCACCGAAAAGGACGAAGTTGAAGTGTTTGCTGTGCTGGAGCTGGTATTCCAGGGTCCTGAACTGGACAGGGATACGGAGGAGTCCGTTTTCACCTTGGTGGTGGACGGGCAGGAGTTTGAGGGCTTTTACTGCGGCGGCACGGAATACCGGGTGCGCTTTATGCCCAAGTCCCAAGGAAGCTGGACGTATACGACGAAGAGCAGGTTACCGGAGCTGGATGGACAGAGCGGCGCTTTTACCTGCGTGGAGGAAACCCCGGCAGGCCGCATAGGGGAAGAAGCCCGTTACCCCAACTGGTGGGCGGATGTGCTGGATCCCGAACACGAGGAGCATCCGCACAAAGGAGCCAAAACCGTAAGCATGTGGCGTGAGGAATTTTTGCGGGATTTCCAGACCCGGTTCGATTGGGCCTTGCACCCGAGGAAATAAAGGAAAATCATATAAGCCATACCGTGATCCATGCGGTATGGCTTTTTTGACGATTCTGCCTAAAAGTGATATTTATCCAAAAAAGTCTGATTCTGATATGCCGTTTGAAACGGGCAGTTTGTACATTTTGCCGATGCTTGGGTGAAAGTGAATATGTACAAGGAGGAGCCGCAGGATTAAGATTCCAATGAAAGCATTTACATACCTAATTCAGGGTGTGGGGGAGGAGATGAAGCCTAGCTTTTTGCAGCATGCCCAGTCAGCAGAACAGACGCAAGCCACTATTAGTAGAGAGGATGATCGTTAATGACATGCAGCAGATTATGGAAAAGATTATTCAGCATTTTGGTTGCTTTGGTGCTCGCAGCTTCATCTCTTATTCTGCCTTCCGGCTCGGTGGAGGCGGCAGCGGGACCCCGACAGATGGAAAATCTGGGGCGGGGTGTGGTGGCGGTCCGCACCGGCGCCAAGGTGTTCATCAGCTGGCGTCTGCTGGCTTTGGACCCGGCGGGAATCAGCTTTAATGTGTACCGTTCGGCGGCCGGCGGCGCAGCAGTGAAATTGAACGGCTCAGTGCTCACCGGAGGCACCAACTACACTGATACAACTGCCGATCTGACCAAGGCCAATACCTATTATGTAAAACCTGTGGTTAACGGGACGGAACAGGCGGCCAGCGCTTCCTTCACCCTTACGGCCAATCATGCCGATGAGCCGGTGGTGACCGTCCCCTTACGTGCCGGGAATGAAATTAAGAATGTATGGGTAGGGGATTTTGACGGGGATCATGAGTACGACTACCTGGTGGACCGGGCGGGAACACCCCAAACGCTGGAGGCTTATAAGCGGGACGGTACGTTCTTATGGTCGGTGAACCTAGGGCCCAACAGCACCAACCAGGATAACATCTCTCCCGGCTCCGCCACCATCAGCGTTGGCATGTGGGACGGAGTGACGGTTTATGATCTGGATGGCAACGGAAAAGCCGAGGTGGTGCTGAAGATTGCCAATGGCGTAACCTTCGGCGACGGCACTGTATGGACCAACAGCAGCGATACCAAACAATGGCTGGCCGTACTGGACGGTATGACCGGCAAGCTGAAGAATTATGCCGCATTGCCGGATGACTATCTTTCTGTGGGGCCTTTGGGCGTCCAATTGGGCATCGGCTACCTCAACGGAACCACCCCCAGCATTGTAGTGTTCGCGAAAAACCGCAATGCGGATAAATCCTTCAACTGTGTGGTCAGCGCCTACCGGTGGAGCGGCTCCAATCTGAGCATGGAGTGGAAATGGCTGCGCGGCTCCCAGAATGCACCCGACGGCCATCAGATGCGCATAGCCGATGTGGATGGCGACGGCAGGGATGAGATTGCGGAAATCGGCTTTGTCCTGAATGGAGACGGCACACTGCGTTATTCCCTGGCCGGCAGCAATGTGGTTCACGGGGACCGCTTCTACATCGGCAAGCTGGACCCCAACCGCTCCGGCCTTCAAGCCTACGGCATCCAGCAGGATAATCCTTACGGGCTCTTGGAGTATTATTACAATCCCAACTCCGGGGCCATGTTCTGGCAGCACACCACCACCCCGCCGGCAGGGGACGTGGGGCGCGGTGATGTGGGAGACATTGACCCCCGGTATCCGGGATACGAGGTTTGGTCCTTCTCCGGTATTTATAACGGGGCAACCAACACCAAAATCACCTCGGAGCCCACCCGCCCGTATCCCGCTTTCCGGTTATGGTGGGACGGGGACCTGCTTAGTGAAAGCTATAATGACGGGAAAATTGAAAAATGGAACTACAGCTCCAGCACTGTTTCCCGCTTGGTCACCACATGGAATTACCACAGCGCAACGCGGAGCGAACGAGGCGCGGCCATGTTCTATGCCGATCTGTTCGGAGATTGGCGCGAGGAAGTGGTATTGGCCAAAGGCGGGGATTACTCCGAGCTGGTGATCTTCACCACCAATATTCCTACCAATACAAGGCTTTATACGCTTCCGCAAAATCCCCTGTACCGCAACAGCATGACCATTACCGGGTATAAGCAATCCCATCTGCTGGATTTTTATCTGGGAGACGGCATGACAACACCTCCCATCCCCAATATTTATTTGGCGCCGTAAGCGGGAGGTGCAGCCTGGTTATTCCGGCGGTTGAGGTGGCCTTTGCTGGTATAGAATTGCTTGGCGATGTCCTCCCAATTGCAACGGATTGCTAAAGTGCAAATTAATATGGCGGACAATATCGGTAACTTTCCGCTGAACAGGAGAAGGCTCTTCCTCAAGAGGGGGAGTCTTTTTTTGTATGTGCCGGGCCGTGATCACCAAGAGCTCGACGGCTATGCTGGGACAAGTCAGGGAGTAGTTAGATATGCCCGGCATGAGCAGCCAAGGAAAGATGAACCGTAAAAACTTCCTTTGTTTTTGCCGCGGAAAAATGACCGTACTGCCTCTCCATAATCCGCTGGCAGGTTTTGATGCCGATTCCCGTGCCTCCCGCCTCCTTCAGCTCTTTGTTGATGTGGTTTTCAATGCTCATCACCAACAGGCGGTCCTTCAGATAGCTGGTGACGACTACAGGCTTCGATTGATCCGCGTATTTGATAATGTTGGAGAAGAGGTTATCGAAGACTCGGCGCATGGAAATCAGATGGACTTCGAGGTGATACGGTTCAGCGCAGGTATGGAGCCGGTACTGAAAACCATTGTTATGCAGGTGAAGCAATTGCTCCTCCAGAAGCTGGTCCATCAATTCATTCCCGTTAAAGAGCTCCAGCTGCAAATCATCCTCATCCGTCTTAAACACAGTGAAGTATTCGAACAGCTTGTCGGAGAGCTCCTTGATCTGGTAAGCCTTGTCCCTGCTGTTATGGATATACTTCAATAAGTCGTCCTGAGATTGATATTTGTTGTGGATGATAATGTCCAAATACCCGACCAGCGCAGTCAGCGGAGTTCTCAGGTCATGGGACATGGCTGTAATAAGCTCCTTATTGGCGGTTTTGGCATTATCCTCCCATTCTATCCATTCAATGAAAGAAACCCGCATTTCATTAATACTCTCCGCCAAGGAGGACAGCTCATCATTTCCCCGGATGGAGATCGGATAATGGAGCTCGCCACCCTCCAGAATCTTGATTTCATTCTCAAGCACGCCGATATAGGAGGTTTTCCGGCTAATAAAGAAGGATATCAAGATAATCAGAAAAACAACACTCACGATTACATTCAGCACCATAACGATGTAATAGTACTTGTATTCAAAAAAACATTCCATGTACACCTTGGTATTCGTATCGGCGAATGAAACATCATAGAAGGGTTCATTCTTCAGAATAATATCGAACAGATACTCATTACCTTCAATGGCTGTGTCGAAGCCGTCTGTGGAGAAGATCATCTTGTTTTCATGGAAAATAAAGATGTTTATATATTTCGCGTGACGGACCCAGTTTTTCATTTTCTCATGATCTGCCGTGGTGATTCCATTCTGGGCAACGAATTCCCGGAATTCCGCAATCGACTCCTCCTTCTGCTTGGTGATAAAGGAGGTTTTGTTCAGATGATTAACGATAATATCCTCACTGGTGACTTGGAGCACAATGAATATTCCCGCGGAAACGGCGAGGGAGAGGACCAAAGCCAGCATCAGCTTATATTTCAGCTTTCCTTTACATGGCTTTCTATTCAATCCGGTACCCCTTTCCCCATACCGTTCTGATATACTCCGGGTTTTGGGGATTATGCTCCAGCTTCATCCTCAGGTTCCGGATATGAACCATCACTGTATTGTTGCAGCTATGAAAATAGGGCTCCTCCCAGACACTTTCGTACAGATTTTGGGCGGAAAATATTTTCTTCCTGTACGTTGTCATCAGCAGCAGGATTTTATACTCAATATCAGTGAGTGAAATCTCCTTATTCTCCATATAAACCTCGTTGGTCACCGTATTGATCCGCAGCCCGTTAATGGTAATGACATCCGGCGGATTGGGCTTGTCCTTGCCTTTATAGACGTAATACCGCCTCAGCAGAGCCTTGACCCTGGACACTAATTCCGTATAGGAGAACGGCTTGGACAGGTAATCATCACTTCCCGCGGAAAACGCCATAAACTTATCCGAATCATCTGTTTTGGCCGTCAGAAATAGAATGGGAGCACTTGTTTTTTCGCGGATCTCCACACACGCCTTAAACCCGGATTTCCCCGGCATCATAATATCCAGAATAATCAAATCCACGTTTTCATCCACTTTGGCCACCGCATCGTCCCCGTCTACGGCTTCTGCCACCTGGTATTGCTCACTCTCCAGCAGCACACGGACAATCTCTCTGATCTCCTGATTATCGTCCGCAATCAGTATTTTCTTATCCGATTCCATCCAATCTCCTCCCCCCAAACATAACAAGGTCCCTTAAGTATAATGTGCAGGTTGCGAATAAACCATGATTCCGGCGGCACTTAAGAATTATTAAGATCTCCTTTGGTGGCTTCTTAAGAACCCGGGCCTACAATCATGTTGTACGTAAGGCCAGACCAATGAGAAAGGATACATGGCGTGGAGAATGCAAAGAAACAACTTGTCTGTAAGGTGATCTTGGCGGTTATCGCGATCCTGTTGGTATTTCTGGTGATCCGGTACTTTCCGCAGATCGTGAAAATGACCTTGTCCATTGATGAATTCCGCAATTATATTCTTTCGTTAGGGAAGTCCGGTCCGATCGGGTTTGTGCTTTTTCAGATTCTGCAAACCGTCATTGCCCCTATTCCGGGAGAGGTGATACAGATTGCCGGGGGATATATTTACGGGGTGACGTTAGGAACGGTTTATACCGTTGCGGGGCTTCTGGCGGGGGCTATGATCGCTTTTTACTTTACCCGTTTTTTGGGAGGGGATTATGTCCAGAGGCTGCTGGACAAGAGCCAATTCAAGTGGATGGCCGACATGCTGGACAATAAGAAGTTTTCGGTTTTTCTGTTCATCGTATTCATCATACCGGGGCTGCCCAAGGATATGTTCATATACGCCGCAGGATTAACGCCCATAAAGCCGCTCCGGTTTTTCACCATTTTGCTTGTGGCGCGGTTCCCTTGGCTGTTGGCCTCCGTCAGCATCGGAGCGAATATGTACCACAAAAACTATCTGTCCACGATCATCATATCCGCGGTGGCCATCATTTCCTTCATCCTCGGACTGATCTATAAGGACAAGCTCATTCAGAAGCTATCGCAATTGAACAAAAGCACGGGTAAATCCTAAATCGGGGTGGAAATCATGTTAAGAAAAAGTGTGCCTAATCTGCTTACATTTGCCAATTTGTCCTTCGGTGTTCTATCGCTGCTGGCGGTTCTGAAAGACAATTATATTGCCAGTGCGGTCTACATCATTATCGCGGCGCTCATTGACAGGTATGACGGAAGGATCGCCAGACGGTTAAATGTGACCAGCGATATCGGAAAAGAGCTGGATTCCCTGGCCGACCTGGTTTCCTTCGGAGTTGCGCCTGCCTTGTTGATTTTTCATAAGTTCGCTTTCTCTGATGTTCATGGTCTAAAGCTGGCGGGAGTCGGGTTCCTGCTGCTGTACATCATCAGCGGGTGTTACAGGCTGGGGCGTTATAATGCCAGCACCTTCGACGGCAATTTCAGCGGGGTGCCGATTACCATTGCGGGACTTATTCTTTCGGTATACTCACTGATGGTGCCAAGCAGCCCTGTTTTCCTGTTTGTGTCGGTGGTTTTGCTGCTGGTGCTTTCCATCCTGATGGTATCGAAGCTCAAGCTTAAGAAAATATGAGTGAAAGGATAGCTTATGTATAGACTGCTTCGGTTTTTCAGGCCACACCGGCTTATGCTGGGGATAATTATTCTTCTTACCTTCCTGCATACCTTCGGGACCTTATATATTCCCACGTTAACCGCGGAAATTGTGAATCGCGGTATTATGGCAGGGAGCATGAGCCATATTGTCAGGTACGGCGTATGGATGCTGGGTGTTGCTGTTCTTGCCGGGGCCATCGCCATTCTGGGCTCATGGCTGGGCACCAAGGTGGCCTCGCAGTTCTCGGGAAGTGTACGTGAGGCGGTTTTTGGCAAAGCCCAGTCCCTTACCACCAGCGATTTTAACCGGATCGGCGTCGCCTCGATGATTACAAGGGCAACGGGTGATGTCAGCTCAGTTAGTCAAATGTCCGTGATGTTCCTGCAGATGATGCTTCCTGCTCCGCTTATGGTGATCGCGGGTTTGGTGCTTGCCTTCACCAAAAATCAAACCTTGGCGCTGATGATTGTGGGCACCATGCTGCTTTTTATGCTGTTCACCCTGTTCTTCGGCAGAAAAGTGATTCCCTTATTCAGAATGGTGCAGGTCAAAATGGACCGGATCACCCGGATTCTCCGTGAGAACATCATTGGGGTCCGCGTCATCCGCGCTTTTCACAGGGAGGCTTATGAGAAGGGGAGATTGGATGAAGCCGCCGCGGATTATGCGGGCAATTCCATCCGGATCAATAAGCTCTTCGCCGCATTCCAGCCGGCGGTCCTGCTGATTGTTAATGTATGTGTCATCTTCATCATATGGATAGGCGGAAAAAGTGGGGTTCAAATCGGCGATATGATTGCCATGGTGGAATATTGCTTTCTCATTCTCCACGCCTTAGTGATGGCGCTGTTGATGTTTATGTACATTCCCAAGGCCCAAGCCTCCGCGGACCGGATTAATGAAGTGTTAGACATGCAGCCAGAGAAAACAGAGGCGGCAGCGGATAAGCAGGAGAATCCGCTTGATGCCCACGTGGTATTTCATCAAGTGACCTTCCAGTATCCGAATGCGGAAGCTCCCGTGTTGGACCGGATCAGCTTTGAAGCCAAACGGGGAGAAGTGACGGCAATCATAGGCGGGACAGGGTCCGGAAAATCCACCATTGCCCAGCTGCTTCTCCGTTTTTTTGATATTCAGGAAGGCTCCATCCGGGTGGGTGGAGCGGATATCCGCACCATGCCGCAGAAGCAGCTGCGGGATAAAATCGGCTACGTCCCGCAAAAGGCATTTTTGTTCAGCGGAACCATTGCCGATAATATCCGGCATGGCAAAGCCGATGCCACCGATCAAGAGATTGCACATGCCGCCGCGGTGGCCCAGGCAGACGGGTTCATCAGGCAAACCCCGCAGGGATACCGCTCCTCTGTGGCCCAAGGGGGAAGCAATTTCTCAGGCGGGCAAAAGCAGCGGCTGTGTATTGCCCGGGCATTGGTGCGCCGGCCGGACATCTATGTGTTCGATGACAGCTTCTCTGCACTGGATTTCAAAACAGACGCGATGCTGCGGAAGGCTCTACAAGGTGAAACCCGCTATGCCACGGTTATCATTGTGGCCCAGCGGATCAGCACCATTCTTGATGCCGACCGGATTATTGTCCTGGACGAAGGCAGGATTGCCGGAACAGGCACCCACCGGGAGCTTATGAAAGCCTGTACGGTATACCGGCAAATTGCCCAATCCCAGCTTAGTGATGATGAGCTTGCAGAAACGGAGGGAGGAGCAGATGAGTGAACATATGAGCCAGGCTGAGCTGCAGAATGACGGCGGGTTGGACGAATATTCGGTGGAAAAAGCACGGAACCCCAAGCTGACTACCAAAAGACTGCTCCGGTATTTGTTCAAGCAAAAAGCAAAGTTTATTGTGATTCTGCTTTCGTTGATCATAAGCTGCGGTTTGATGATTGCCGCTCCGTTGGTAGTGGGGCAAGCCATCGATATCCTGTTCAAGGGTATTCAGAGCAAAACGCCTTTCTCCGCATTAGCCGGGGATATTGGCAGAATACTGACGGTTTTGGGTCTCTTGTACCTGTTCAGCTCCGTGTTCTCGTATATCGCCCAATATTTCATGGCGGGTGTCTCGCAAACCCTAACCTTGACGCTGCGGCAGGAAATCAGCCTCAAGCTGAGCCGTCTGCCCCTGCATTATTATGACTCCCATCAAAAAGGCGACATTCTCAGCCGGGCCACCAATGACCTGGAGCGGGTGGGCGACAGCCTCCAGGAAGGTTTGATGCAACTCATCAACGCTGTGATAACCATTGTGGCTGCTGTGGTGATTATGATGACCATCAGCCCTACGCTGACCCTTATCATCATTGCGGTTTTGTCCGCTTCCTTGTTTGTGACCGGGAAGCTCTCTCCCAAAATTGAAAAGCGTTATGCCGATAACCAGCAGACACTGGGCAGCCTCAACGGTGTGATTGAAGAAACCTTTACCGGTATGGCCCTGGTGAAGGCCTTTAACAGAGAAGAGGCTTCGATGGCGGCTTTCCGGGAGATAAACGGACAGCTTGTGAAGACCAACTGGAGGGCGCAATTCTCCGTTTACGCGGTTTCTCCCTTCGTTAAGATTTTGGGCAAAACCGGTTATGTTGCTGTAGCGGTCATCGGGGGTGTTTTTGCTGTCAACGGGACGTTATCTCTTGGACGGATACAAGCCTTTATCCAATATGTAGATATGTGTCTGGAGCCTGCCCACGAGGCTGCTTACGTCATGAGTATGATGCAGTCTGCGGTGGCCTCGGCAGAACGGGTATTTGCCCTGCTTGATGCTCCGGAGGAAGTGCCGGATACCGCCGGCAACAGCATGATTGTAAACCCAAAGGGCAAAGTGGAATTCCAGCATGTCAGCTTCGGTTATCAGGAAGGCTCCCTTCTGATGAAGGATATCCATCTGTCCCTGAATGCAGGAGATATGGTAGCCATCGTAGGACCCACAGGTGCAGGCAAAACCACCCTGATCAATTTGCTGATGCGCTTTTATGAGCTTCAGGGAGGACGGATTACCGTGGACGGTTATGACATCAGCCGCCTGAACAGGGGGCATCTGCGAAGGATGTTCGGGATGGTGCTGCAGGACACCTGGCTGTTCCACGGAACTGTGCTGGATAATATCGCATACGGGGATCCGAATGCCACACAGGAGGAGATCATGGAGGCGGCGAAGGCGGCCCGTGTCCATCACTTTATCCAGACCCTGCCCCTGGGCTACCGGACGATGCTGGATGAGGACGGCTCCAACCTGTCCCAGGGACAGCGCCAACTGCTGACCATTGCAAGAGCCATTCTGGCCAAGCCGGCTATTCTGATTCTGGATGAAGCAACCTCCAGTGTGGATACCCGGACAGAGGCGGAGATTCAAAAGGCGATGAAGCGGCTTATGCAAGGACGGACCAGCTTCGTGATTGCCCACCGGCTGTCCACGATCCGGGATGCGGACCGGATTCTGGTCATGAAGGACGGGACCATTATCGAGCAGGGAAGCCACCATGAGCTTATGTCCCAAAAGGGCTTCTATGAAGAGCTGTATAACAGCCAGTTTGCCGCCAAGGCTAGTGTTCAATAAGCGAAGCGGGGAGGAATTTATGATGGGATCGGAATTGTTGTCATTCATGAGGCAGTATCTGAAAAACCCAAGAACCGCAGGGGCACTGCTCCCCAGCTCCAAATATGTGGCACAGCGGATGATGGAAAAGATAGATTTTGAGAATGCCCGCTACTTGATGGAATATAGCCCCGGTACAGGGGCTTTTACCGGGTATCTGTTGAAAGCAAGAAAAAAGGAAACCGTTGTGCTGCTTTTCGAAAGCAACAGGGAATTTTGTGAGCTGCTGCAAAAGAAGTTTGGGCATGAACCTAACCTGCATATCATCCACGACTCGGCTAAGGCTATTGGCCAATATATGGAGAAGCATAATATCCCCTGGATTGATTATGCGGTGTCCAGCGTACCGCTTACCCATATATCCGTTCATGAGGCAACAAGCCTTCTGCATCAGAGCAAGAAGCATTTGATCCAAGGAGGAAGGTTTGTAAGCCTTCAATATTCCCTGACCAAACAGGGGCTGTTCCAAGCCTACTTCAAGAAGATTGAGATTACCCGGGAAATGAGAAACCTTCCTCCTGCGTATGTGATGTGCTGCAGCTGCAGCCGGTGAGGATAACCGGGAAGATAAGCTGGAATTCAGAGGAAAAGGGACGTTACCTGTCCGGCAGCTGCCGACAGCAGTACAACAACCCAAGGGGGAAGCTTCCACAGCATAAGCAGGCCGAATGCCAACAACGCCAGGCAAAAATCAAGAGGCGTGTGGACAGCGCTTGTCCATACCGGATTGTATAAAGCGGCCAGCAGGATGCCTACAACTGCCGCGTTAATGCCTTTTAATGCAGATTGAAAATGGGAGCGACTGCGGATGGTTTCCCAAAACGGCAAAGAGCCGGCGACTAATAAGAAGGACGGCAAAAACATGGCGGCAAGGGCAATAAGCCCGCCCAACCAGCCGTTCATGACTGTGCCCAGGTACGAGGAGAAGGTGAACAAGGGGCCCGGCACTGCTTGGGCTGCGCCGTAACCGGCAAGGAATTGGGAATCCGTCAGCCACCCTGTCTGCACCACTTCGGTTTGCAGCATTGGCAGCACAACATGTCCGCCTCCGAAGACCAACGAGCCAACCCGGTAGAAGCTGTCAAATACGGCCAGAAAATGCGATTGAATCCCTTGCCTGAGCAGAGGCAAACCGGCCAGCAGCCCGAAGAATAAGGTCCAGGCTACAACCCCTGTCCATTTGCTGAGGGGAATGCCCTGCCGCGGAGTCTCGGGAGTTTCCGGCTTTCCCAGAAAGAGCCTGCCGAATAATCCGGCGGCAGCGATAAGGACCAGTTGGCTATATGGGGAGGTCCATAACAAGGATAGGATGGCCGTTAGGATTGCAATGCTTCCCCGGGTCCGGTCCGGCGCAAGGGAGCGGGCCATTCCCCACACGGCCTGGGCTACTACGGCAACCGCCACAATCATCAGCCCATGCAGCCAACCGGCGCTGCTGACATTGTAGCTTTTTAACATAAAGGCAAACATCATTAACGCCAACGCAGACGGCAAGGTAAACCCGCACCAGGATGCAAGTCCGCCCCATAATCCGCCGCGCAATATCCCGATAGAAATTCCCACCTGACTGCTGGCTGGCCCCGGAAGAAACTGGCATAGGGCAACCAAATCGGCATAGCTTTTTTCATCCAGCCATTTCCTGCGTTTGACATACTCGTCTCGAAAATATCCCAAATGAGCAATGGGGCCGCCGAAGGACGTGAATCCCAGCTTGGCGGACACGCCCAGAATTTCTAAAAAGGAACCCTTTTGCCGCATCTCTGCCTCACCTCATCTCCAAGTTACAAAAACCGCTTCTATTGTATCACTGATGGGAGGGTGCCAATGTTGAGATTTTATTAAAAGTACAGCAAAAAGAGGAACCGGCTTAATCGGCTCCTCTTTTTATTCAAATGCAGAAACTGGCTTCAGCTTCTCTCCGCACCCGGCTCCGCAGTGGACATCCGCTCCACCAGATGGGTATCCACCAGGATCTTGGCTGTCACCGCGGAATCGGACTGGATAATATCCATGATCATGTCCACGGATAATTGGGCCATCCGTTCCTTCTCTACGTGGATGGTGGTGAGCTCGGGGGTAATAATCCGCGCTTCGGAGATGTTATCAAAGCCGACCACAGATATATCCGCCGGAACCCGATAGCCCAGCTCCGTCAGGGATTTGATGGCGCTGATGGCAATGTAGTCGCATTCGCAGAAGAAGGCGGTGGGCATGGCATGTCCCTTCTCCAGATAAGCGGACAGCTGTTTCTTCAGGGACTCCTGGGAGGACAGAATGGTGGGCGCCACGGAAAAGGCATTCTCCGCCGCCAGCTCCACGCCGTTCTCCTGTAAAGCCTGCATAAAGCCGGCCCGGCGGTCGTCGAAGTTGCGGATCCGGATATCCGAGGCAATATAGCCGATGTGGCGGTGACCGAGACCGCACAGGTGGGAGCCGGCCTGATACCCGCCCAGAATATTATTGATATGGACAAAGGGGATGGGCAGCGTTTCGAAGCAGGTGTCCAGCACCACCAACGGCCCTTTCCATTGGGCGGCTACCTGCTCCAGCAAAGCCTTATCCAGGTTGGTTCCCAGGAGAATGATACCCTCGCTGCGCTTCTCACCGGAGATGGCACGGAGGTTTTCCTGGACACTCCCCATGTCTGCGGAGGTGTACAGAAGGGAATAGCCATGGGAGCGGCACCGCTCCTCGATATAATGGAGCAGCTCCCGGAAGAAGGGCTGCTGGTAGTATTCCTCCAACACAATGCCCGAATTGGCAAATACAAGGAAGGTAATCGAGCCGGCCTGCTGCTCCCGCAGGGAGGCTCTAGCTTTGGGCTGGTAGCCGTTTTCCCTGGCGATTTGAAGGATGCGTTCGCGGGTTTCGGGACCGATGCCCGGTTTGCCGCTGAAGGCCAGGGAAACGGCCGCTTTGGAAACTCCCGCCAGCCTGGCGATGTCATCCATTTTCATGTTGAAGCCTCCTGCAATGAGTTTAGTAAGTTTAGTTTACAATGGGAGGAGTTTATTTGCAAACATTTAGTTTCATTCATGCGGGATTATGTTTTGTTTAGTAAAAAGGGTCTATATAATCATATTTGCAGAAGCAATTTATGGAGAAATGACACCATGAACAGGCCTTCTATAAAGAACTTTTGACCTCCCTTACTGCCGAATTATGTTATGATGGAGGGAAAAGAATAGAATCGATTAGGGGGCTTTTATTGGAATGAAAGGGTCACAAAGCGGTTTGATCGCGCGTATTTTTCATAAGCTGCCATTGAATGATCACCGCAAATTCGCTGTATTTTGTTTCGCAATAGCCGCTTTGCCGGTTATTATCCTCGGCATCTTCTCTTATATGAAATCCTCCAGCATTGTACTCGACAATGTAAGCAAAGAGAAAATCCTGAACATGAGGCAGCTGCAAGCCAATATGGAGCAATTGCTTGTAACTGTAGAGCGGTCTTCCACCCATTTTCTCCGGTCAAGCACTGTGCGCACCGCATATTATGAACCGTTGTCTCCGGGCCAGTTCGATATGTTCAATACCATCAAGGAAGAGTTGAATCATCTGCAGACCCTTGACAGCGGCATTTCGGATATTGCCTTATACAGCAAGGATGGTAATTGGATCATTAATAATAAAGGACTGAACCGGGTGAATGAATGGCCTGGAGCAGCACCTTATCTCGAACTTGCGAATAAAGCGCTCACAAGTGAATGGATGGTGCTGCCCGCATCTCCCGGCTCCACGGACGCAGGCTGCGAATCCACCGTTCAATTCATACACAGGCTTCCGGTAGGCGCTTATGAGCAGACAGGGCTTTATGTGGTGACCATTCCTTCCTGCAATCTGGAGAAATTATTTGCCTTGAACCAACAGAAGGAATTTGTTGCTGTTCTGGACCAAAGCGGACAGGTGATTGCCTCCGACGGGAATCTGGCAGAGGGGTTGATCAGCCAGTTCCGTCCGGCCATCACCAAGGAAAAGAGCCCCGATGCTTCAGGACAGAAGAAGGTTAAACTGGACGGCAGGGAGTACAGCATATCCTACAACCGATCGGACTATAACGGCTGGGTTTATGTTTCGGTGATTACGCTGACACAATTGACCTGGCAGTCCAAGGAGATCGGATGGTTTACCTTCTATATATGCCTGAGCCTGCTAACTTTGTTTCTCTTCATATCCTGGAACGGCACTAAGAGATTATATCTTCCCATTTTGAATCTGTATCAGCTGGTCAGCAAACATTCCAACGACCCTGAAAACAAACGGGGGGGTGAGCTTCGATATATCGGGGAGCAGTTAAATCGTCTGATCTACACCAAATCGGAGCTCGAAAGTAAGCTCCACAATCATCTGGAGCAGTCCCGGACCTTGTTTATGGTGCGGCTGTTCCAGGGGTACCTGAAGCGGGAGGAAATCAACCGGCATCTGGAAACCTTCGGGCTCCGGCATATGCCTGCCCATGGACCCTTTGCAGTGATTGCCCTGCAGATCAAGGACCTGGATCATACCCGCTTTGAAGAAAAGGACAGGGACCTTCTGATGTTCGCAGTCAATAATATTGTCGGCGAGCTGATCCCTCCGGAAAAACGGCTGTATCCCATATTACTGGGGCAGGCACAGGTGACAATGGTTTTGGTGGAGAGTATGGAGACGGAGCGTTTTACAGTGGAAATAAACGGCATTGTCCAAAGCATTGCTGCAGCGGCCGAGGAATATTTGGACCTTTCTGTGCGGATTGGCATCAGCAGCCCGTTTGAGGAATGGAGCATGGCGCCCCGGGCATTCGAGGAAGGGATGGAGGCTCTGCATCACGGAATCCGGAATCAGGGGGAGGCCGTTCTTTATTTCAGGGATTTGGGTGAGGATCACGGGCTTCATAATGCCTTTCCCCATGAAATCGAAACCCGGCTCTTCGATGCCATTAAACAAGGGGACAATGCGGCAGCCCGCCAGGGTTTGGAGGAAATCGTCGGTTATGCCTTCGCTCCGCCTGTAAGCTACAGCGCCAGTCAGGGCTTTTCCCAGCCCTTCATTCTGATCCGGCTGCTCATCGACCTCTTGGGTCTTATGCAGAGCTTCGGCATCAAGACTGACCGGTACGAGGGTTTGGAGCAGTCCTTATTCGATCAGCTGTTCAAGCTAAAAACGATGAATGAAGCTACGGTTTGGTTCGATGCCGCCATGGTTCAGCCGCTGGTTAGCCATATCCGGGACCGGACGGAATCCCGCCACCAGCAGCTCACGCAATTTATGCTCCAGATGGTGCAGGAGCAGTTTGAGACGGAGCTTACCATTGATTCCTGTGCGAAGGAGCTTCATTATAATGCCAACTATCTGAATACTATTTTCCGCAGGGAAATGAATATGCCCTTCGGGGCCTATCTGGCCCAATACAGGCACCAGATGGCCGTCAAGTGGCTGGCGGAGACCGATATGTCCGTCAAGGAAATCTCCGAGCGGCTGCACTACAACAATTCGCAGAACTTCATCCGTTCCTTCCGCAAGACGGAAGGTATCACACCGGGTGAATACAGGAAGCTGCGTAAGGAGCAGGCATAACAGGTACTCCAAAAAGGGCTGTCCAGAAAGTCAGTGAAAACTGGCTTTCTGGATGCCTGTTTTAGCGAAAAGCCGGAGAAATCCGTGAGCTATGCCCGGCGTTAAATTGGAGGTAGCAAGCCTCCGCCTCGCCACTTTTTTATGTATAAGCAGGCATGCAAAAAAAGTTGGACGGAAAACATTATGTTTTCTCGCCCAACTTTTTATTTTGGGGCTTATTGGACAGTCCCTTGTGTTTTACTTGTTTCCTTTATATTGCGAGTTTAATTCCTCAATAATTTTGTCTCCGCCGCCTTTACGCCATTTTTCGACTTCCTTATTGAAGCCGTTGGCGTCAATCGTACCCAGAATGAACTTATAGGTGGCATCGGTGATAATCTTCTGCAGCTCCGTTCCCTTCTCCGCCTGAGTAGTAGAAATCAGGTTGGCTGCCGGGTTCATAACGGCAATGCTCTTATTATCTGCAATGGCATCCAACTGCTTCTGTGCCAAGGGCAATTGTTTCACCTTATATACGTTGAAGTTGGCAAAGTGGAGAACATTGGACCATGGGCTAATCTCATTGGTACGCAGATCGGCTGCCTCCGGGAGGAATTCGATGGTCTTATCATCCAACATTTTGTAGTGGACACCCTCAACGCCGTTAAACAGCTTGTACACATCCGGCTCCAACAGCTTGTTGAAGAAGGCGAGGATTTGTCTGAGCTCCGCTTCCGTCTTTACACTGGTTTTGGGGAACAGATACAATGTAGCTACCCCGGTACCGCCGTAATTGAATGTCCCTCTGGGGCCTTGAATCCGATTGAAGACATCCAGTTCCGCGTTAGGATTGACCTTTTTGATATTGTCCGGCTTGGCGAAGATATTGCCGATCATCATGCCGCCCTTGCCATTTAAGAACTTCTCATCCTGTTGAGCCGGTGTGGTAACGGTGAAATCCTGGTTAATCAGCTTTTCATCATAAAGCCGCTTCATGTATTTCATAGCATCCATATAACCAGGGAAGGTAAAGTCTGGCATCAGCTTTCCTGAATCGTCAACTCCCCATTCGTTGGGGGTCCCGTACCAGGTGGCGATATTCTTGAACGCGCCATACGGAAGCTCGTTGCGGTCAACGTTGCCGTAGGTGTCCTGCACCCCGTTACCGTCAGGATCATTATACGTAAATGCCTTCATCACTTCATACAGCTCATCCAGATTGGTCGGTACCTTCAGCCCCAGCTTATCCAGCCAGTCCTTCCGGTATTGCACCCCGGTACGGGACAGATCGATTTCATAGAACAGACTGTAGAGCTTGCCAAAATATTTGGTTCCCTCCAGGACTTTAGGGTCCTGGTATTTGACCAGATTGGGATAATCCTTGATCAAGTCACCGATCTCCCAGAACATGCCGGAACGGATGGCATTCACCACGGCCGTATTTTTCATCTCTACACTGTGGACCTGAATGACCTTCGGCATTGTATTGGCCGCAATGGCTGTGGTCATTTTGTCCGTATATACAGATCCGGGTACCCAAGTAAAATTAAGCTTGGTATTAGTGGCTTCCTCCAGCATCTTTTGTAAAGGACCAGACGGCGGATTGGCCCCATACATGGTAGCCAACATTGTAATTTCTAAAGGTTCATTAGAAGCGGGTTTAGCGCTATTCTCCGCTGCCTTATCGGAACTGCCGCAGCCCGCCAGCGTTCCTGCCGCCAATGCGGCTGTAATCGCAGTAATCGTTGTTGTTTTTCTCCAATTTGCCATGCCTGCTTCCCCCTAATCAGATATAGACTGCTCATATGAATCCCTTAGCCCTTAATAGATCCGAGAAGCGCCCCTTTGGCAAAGTGCTTCTGCAGGAACGGATATACCAACAGCACCGGCACGGTCGCGACAACGATAACCGCCATCTTGATGGTTTGCTCCGGAGGCGGAACATAATCCGGACTCATCGCCTCCGTATTGGTGGAGAGTCCTGCCGCCATGATGACAATTTGGCGCAGTAGAACTTGAATCGGCCACTTGTCGTAATCATCGATGAACAGGACCGCCTGCATGAAGGTGTTCCAATAGCCTACGGCATAGAACAACCCAACAGAAGCAAGAACAGCCTTGGAGAGTGGCAGAACAATACGGAACAGAATGCCAATATCATTGCAGCCATCGATCTTCGCTGACTCCTCCAGTCCATCGGGCAAGCCCATAAAGAAGTTCCGCATAATAATCAAATTGAAGGCGCTCACGGCGCTTGGAATGATCAGCGCTCCATAGCTATTGATCAGCCCCAGCTGCTTGACAATCATGAAGGAGGGGATCATACCCCCGTTGAACAGGATGGTGAATACCACCAGGAACATTAATACTCTGCGGCCGCCCAAATCCCTGCGGGCCAGACCATAAGCCATGCATGAGGTGAAAACCATGCTCACCATTGTTCCTACCAATGTAATCCCTACTGTGACGATCAGGCTGCGGGATACGGTACTGGTGCTAAAAATGAATTTATACGCCTCAAGGCTAAACTTGGTTGGGAACAGCATAAAGGTACTCTTCAGATATTCCTCGGGCGTGGCAAAGGATACGGCAACGACGTTAACAAAGGGCAGGATGGTTATCAGTGCTATTAATCCCAGCAAAAACAGATTGACAGCCTCAAACAGCCGTCCGGATAAGCTGCGGTGCTCCAACTTCACTTCCTCCTCTCATCAGTAAATTCCTTCTTCGCCGAACAGCTTGGCGATGCGGTTGGCAATCAGCACCATAATCAAACCGACAACGGATTTGAACATCCCGATGGCTGTACTGTAACTGAACTGCCCCTGCTTGATGCCTGTGGTGTACACATATGTATCGAAGATCTCGGCAACTTCCCGGTTCATAGAATTCAGCATGAGGAAGATATGGTCGAAGCCCAACTCCAATACAGAGCCTACCTTAAGGATCAGCAGCATAACGATTACACCGCGAATTCCAGGAAGCGTGATATGCCACAGCTGGCGGAGGCGCCCTGCTCCATCCATTCTTGCCGCTTCGTACAATTGTGTATCAATGCCTGCCATTGCGGCCAGGTACAGAATGGTTCCCCAGCCTGCCTCTTTCCATATAATCTGGATAATATAGATAGGCCTGAACCAAGATTCACTAGCGAGGAAGTTGGTCGATTGTCCGCCTAACGCTTCGATCAATTTATTGATCATACCGCCTTCAGGGGTTAACAGAATAAAGGTCAATGATACCACAATCACCCAGGACAAAAAATAGGGCACGTATACCATCGTTTGCACCGTCCGCTTAAAAAAGGGCTGGCGGACTTCATTAAGCATTAAAGCCAGAATGATGGGGACAGGAAATACAAAAACCAAATTGAGCCCAAACAGAATCAAGGTGTTTTTAAACAGCATCCAGAAGGTCGGTTCTGTAAAAAAACGCTCAAAATGCTTGAATCCCACCCATTCACTGCCCGATATGCCCAAGAAGGGCAAATAATCCTGGAATGAGATGATCAAGCCCCAAATCGGGACATACTTAAACAGAAAAAAGTAAATCAGCCCTGGTGAAATTAGCAGGTACAGATACCGGTTGCGGATGGCGTTTTTTAGCCATCTGGGTAAGGTTTTTTTCTTTATAGAGACGCCACTTCCGGTTGGTATGGTGACTTTGCCTACCGACAAGCCAGTCCCTCCTCTCCTATTGCCTTCATTGCTGCAGGATGCGCATCCCCCTTGCATGATCTACGATATCGCGCTTACTGTCGAAAATCTACAATCACTTTGACAACTTCTGCTTTGTAGGCGCGGAGTGTGGGCAAACCCGCGCCAAACAAGGGATTAAGCCCGTTATAATCATGCCTCTAGATCCTCTTTCTTGCCCAATGACACCCCAAAAAGCGGCTCTCAGGGTTGATTTTATGATTTAAAGGCGGTATCTTCTCCAAGACGGCATGGCAGACTTTTAAAGGAGAATCAATGTATGACCGCTAAGAAATTCAATTTTTCCGCTGTGCCCAAACAGGGGTTTGTCCAGGTGACCGGCGAAGATGGCAGGAGTCTTCCGTTATATGATTCTACGGCCGGATATGGCTTTATTACCGAAACCAGCTCCATGCCTCCCAGAGAGGTCCACCTTCCGCAAATTGCTGCGGACGGTACAGGTGTAACGGTCCGTGAAGCGGAGTTTATGGTGGAGACAGGTTTTGAAGCGGACCATTATAACAGGTACGGCTTCGCTTTCCGGATTGCCGCTGAGCCTGGGGCTTATGGGATCCGTGTCCGGACAACCTGCCCTGCGGAAGAGGTTACTATTGCTGTGTCCGCCATGAATACCGAACGGCTGCTGACCTTACGGGGTGCGGCATGGGATGCGGCCCAGCTGGTCAAGGTCGGTATGGTCCCCGTTGTTCATAAGAGGGAATGGATATTCAGCTATGTGAACGGACGGGAGTTCATTGACATCGAACTGGAGCCCAAACATTTGAAAGTTCCCGTTGGCCTGGAATCCATTGAACTTATTCCGCTGCTGATAAACCGGAGACCCATAGGAGAATTGCCGGTGATATATTTGCTGGGAGACTCCACGGTGAAGACTTATACCTTCGATGAAGCTCCAATGAGCGGCTGGGGGCAGGTTGTGCACCGTATGTTCGACCCGGATAAGGTGAAGGTCATCAACTATTCCATGGGCGGCCGTTCCTTCAAGAATTCCTATTGGGAAGGGCGCTTCAATGATATTCTGATGACCGGCTGCGCGGGGGACTATCTCTTCATCCAGTTCGGCCACAATGACGAAAGCCTGGATGAGTACCGCCGTTTCGGAAGGGGCTCCACAGAGGAATCGTATGAGCGGTATATCAGAGAAATATATCTGCCTGCCATCAGAGCGAGAGGCATACATCCGGTCTTTGTGACGGCTATGTCCAGAGCACCGGGCGATGCAGCGGAAGGGCATGTATATACCTGCTCCTTCGTCAACCGCAAATTTCCTGATATTATACGTCGTATGGGCAAGGAGCTGAATGTGCCGGTCCTGGATCTGAACGAAGCCAGCATCCGCTATTATAATCAGATTGGCGTGGAGGCGGTTACCGCTATTGTCATGTCCATTGAAGCAGGCGAAACTCCCGGTAAAACCAATGACGGCACCTATGCCAACGGACATCCTGCCAACAAGGTGGACGGCACCCACTATAAGGAGGCGCTGTCCAAGCAGTTTGCCCGCCTGGTGGTGACCGAGCTGTATAAGGGTGCAGCGTCCGGCGATACCCGCATCGGTGAACCCGCAGCCTGGCTGACAGAAGAGGTCCTAAGCGCGGTCACCTCAGAGGACTGGTCCAACATATTCCCGGAAATGGCCGTGGACACCACAACCGGCAGAGGCGCATATTACCGCAACCAAATCGAAAAGCTGCTCCAGCTTGGCATACTGGACAAGGACAGCAACGGCTGCTTCCATCCGGAGGCGCCTATTACGGTTTCCGCCTTTTCCGAAGCTCTGGCAAAAGCCCTTGATCTGAGTCCGCAGCTGCTTCCCGCATACCCGGAGGTCCTTCTGACAAGAGAGGTCATGGGGGTGCTGCTGGATGATGCTTATCATGCAAAATTCAAAGAAGCCCCGAAATTCATGACCGACTATAACGGCAAGACGCTGCTGCCCGGAGATCCGGGCTATGATCCCAATTTGGACACCGGGGTGCAGGGGTTGACCTATTATCCGCTGGTTCCGTATGAAAACCTGCTGGACACCCATCTGCTCAGTCCGGAGTACGCCGCCAAAATCAAAGATGCTTATGAGCTGGGGTTGTTCCGTTCGGAAAAAGGGATTGCCAGGGGTAAACTGGCGAACGGTCTGGAGCTGGAGCCCTTGCAGCTTGTTACCCGGGAGAAGGCCGCCAAGGCCCTCTATTTTATGTGGGTGCTGCAGCAGCCGGTGAAGGGCGAAAATCATGTTTTACCAAATAAACAAATATAATTAAGTTTATAAAAAATAGACAAGTAAACATCCAAAATCTTGCGCATATTTGCTCTATAATGATTCATATAAGCAGATTGGATGAAATTCTTGTGCGGTAAAGAAAAGAAAGGAGCATTCATGGCAATGACGATGCAAATCAATGTGGACGCCCGGGGTCGCGGGGATTACGCCACCGTTCAAGAAGCGGTGCTGGCAGTTCCCGACTATTCCGCAGAGCCGGTTACCATATTCATCCGTAAAGGTGTGTACGAGGAGAAGCTGGCGGTGCCCAAGGAAAAGACCAATATCCGCTTTTTGGGTGAGGATGCCTATGAAACGATTCTCACCTTTTCGGACAATGCTTATACCCCGGACGGGGAAGGCAAACCCATGGGTACCTTCCGGAGCGGCAGTGTGATCGTATCGGCAGATGATTTCACCGCCGAAAATCTGACCATCCGCAACTCCTCTGGACCGGGCACCGGCCAGGCTGTTGCCGCTTTTATTAACGGTGACCGTGCCGTTTTCCGCCATGTGCGGTTTTTGGGGGACCAGGATACGCTATATACCGGCCCGGGACGCCACTATTATGCGGACTGTTATCTGGAGGGGGATGTGGACTTTATTTTCGGTCCTGCCACAGCAGTATTCGAACGCTGCCGGATCCATTGCAAACGGGATGGCGGTTATTTGACCGCCGCCTCCACTCCCCAGGATGCGGCTTACGGTTATGTGTTTCTGGATTGTACCGTGACCTCCTCTCCCGCAGCCGAGAATGTCTATCTGGGCAGGCCCTGGCGGGACTATGCGGCTGTTGCCTTTATCCGCACCTGGATGGACGCTTCTATTGCTCCGGCAGGCTGGCATAATTGGAGCCTTCCCAACCGGGAGCAGACCACCCGCTACAGAGAGGCCGGCACCCGCGGCCCCGGTGCGCTTCTGGCCGATCGTGTGGATTGGGCCAAGACTCTCAGCCCGGAGGATGCCGCCGGTTATGATATTCCCACCATCCTCCAGGGGGCGGACGGCTGGAATCCGTTGACTGCGGGGCAGGACCAGCCCAAGCTGTCCGCGCGGATGGCCGATCAATGGATCAAGGATTGGGACTCCATCGGAGAGCATCCCCGCACCAGCAACAAATGGAATTACGAAATCGGACTGTTCCTTAAGGCTGTTTCTGTGCTGGAAGGCCTCACCGGACAGGACCGTTATTTCCGTTATGTGCTACACAATATGAACCAGTTTGTGGGAGATGAAGGCTTCATTCGTACCTACAAATTGGAGGACTATAATCTGGATCAGATTAATCAGGGGAAGCTGCTGCTGTATTTGTGGAAAAAAACCGGGGAAAACCGCTACAAGCAGGCAGCGGATGTGCTGGTCAAACAATTGGAGAGCCATCCCCGGACCGCAGAGGGCGGCTTCTGGCATAAGAAAATCTATCCCCATCAGATGTGGCTGGACGGCTTATACATGGCCATGCCTTTCCTGACGGAATATGCCCGCATCTTCGACAGGCCGGAGCTGCTGGATGAAGCGCCACAGCAGCTTCTGCTGATCGACCGGCATAACCGCGACCCGCATACGGGCTTGTACTACCACGGCTGGGATGAAAGCCGCAGCCAAGAGTGGGCGGACAAGGAGACAGGCTGCTCGCCCCACTTCTGGACCAGGGCCATCGGCTGGTATGCCATGGCGATTGTGGATACACTGGAGCACCTGCCCCGCCAGCATCCGGGCTACGCCCCTGTTGCCGCTGTTCTGAACCGCTTGGCTGAAGCAGTGGTGAAGGTGCAGGACCAGGAGTCCGGACTGTGGTACCAGGTAACGGATCAGGCGGGCCGTGAGGACAATTATTTGGAATCCTCCGGCTCGTCCATGCTGGTGTATGCCTTGGCGAAGGGAGTGAAGGCGGGGAACCTGACTCCCCACTATCTGGAGGCAGCTCGCCGGGGCTACCACGGCTTGGCCAACCGGATGCTCCGCAAGGATGGACAGGGGAAGCATCATTTGACATCAGTCTGTCTGGTGGCTGGACTTGGCGGCAATCCATACCGTTCCGGCTCTTACGATTATTATGTTCATGAGAAGGTGGGCGAGGATGATCTGAAGGGCATCGGCGCCTTCCTAATAGCGATGGCTCTGGTGGAAGCGGCAGGAGCGTGACGCTGATGCATAGGAAGGAGAGGGCAGCATGATTGCAGCACCTGAGCTTAAACGTGCGCTGCCTGAGGCGGTTGGTATAAACCCCAAGGGCATTGAAAGATTTATGGAACTGGTATATGAAAGACAAATCGCGCTGCACAGCTTTATGCTCCTGCGGCACGGCAAGGTGGCGGCGGAGGCCTATTATGCGCCGTTCCGCAGAGGAGAGCTCCATCACATTTTTTCTATTAGCAAAAGTGTCACCTCCGCTGCTGTGGGCATCGCCATCGGTGAAGGAAGATTCGGGCTTCAGGATAAAGCAGCGGATCTGCTCCGTAGGCATGTCACCGGAGAAGTCCACCCGTATACGGCGCAAATGACAGTGGAGCATCTGCTGAAGATGGCGACGGTCTACAGAAGGGCTCCATATTCTGAGGCAGAGGGCTGGATCAACCTTTATCTGACCTCCCCTCCACAGCATCCGCCGGGCTTCTCCTTCGCGTACGATACGGCGGGAACCAATATGCTGTGTGCCATCGTGCAGGAGACAACCGGCCAAACCGTACATGAATACCTCCAGCCCCGGTTGTTCGACGCCATTGGCATGGGTCCCCTCGAGTGGAAATCCTGTGCCGGAAACATCAACAATGGAGGAAGCGGCATCCGCTGCACCACCGATGGGTTGGCCCGCTTAGGCCAGCTTTATCTGCAGGGCGGCATATGGGACGGCAAACGGGTGCTTCCGGAGGGATGGGTGGACCGGAGTACAGCCCGCCAGGTGGATAATTCCGGAGCCAAAACCATGCTGGACGGCAAGCCCGGTTACGGCTACCAATTCTGGCGTTTGCGCAACAATGCGTATTGCGCCTTTGGGTTGGGCGGGCAATTTGTGGTGGTGATGCCAGACTGTGATGCGGTTTTTGTCTCCACAGCCAATACCCAATTTGTCCGGGACGGCCAACAGCAGATTCTGGATTGTCTCTGGGAGGCTCTATATCCGGCAATGAAGGAGATGGCGTCTGACGGTGCCGGTTCGGCTAACGGAGTAAGCTTGGCGGGAGCATCTGGCTCTGCCGCGGACGGAGAATTGGCCAAGCGGCTGGCATCGCTGCAGCTTTCATTGCCGCCGGGACAAGCCCATTCCGAGCCTGCAGCTCAAGTGAACCGCCGTACCTACCGGCTGCACGACAACCGTTACGGGTTCACCGCCTGCACATTCGATTTCGCGGGACAGGCCTCCACCCTGAGCTTTACCCGTGCCCCGGGCGCCGAAGAGGTGATTCTGGGTTTCGGCATCCACCACTGGGTGACCGGAACGGACCGGGTGTTCAGCGGCACGGAGTCCTGCTGCAGCGCAGCCACCTGGGTAGACGGACAAACCTGCATTATTCATATGCATCTATTGGACACCGTCCAGATGGTCATGCTGATTTGCCATTTTGAAGCCGATACGATGATGATTCAAATTGTAATGCCGGGTATTTATTTCAACGAAGAAATGGAATGCGATTTAATCGGAGCGGCGTCCGAGTAGGGCACCGACTTGATTGATCACTATGATGAACAGAGCCGTTTTGCTGATCCAGCAGAGCGGCTCTTATTTTATAATTCAGTTTAGTTTAGTTAAAAAAGTACATATTGTGTATTTGTTAAGTGTGTAGTAAACTATTCTTGTTTAGTTGGATGAATAGGAGGGAGCTGTATTGTCCTTGTCAACGATTACTCAATTGGTTCAGCTAAAGGTCGAATACAAAGTGAATCCTCTGGGGATCGACAGGGATAAGCCGCGGTTTAGCTGGAGGATGAACTCCGGTGAAGCGGAGCAATACCAGACGGCGTATCAGCTGCTGGTCGCCAGTGATCCCGTATGTTTAACGGCTGGAGCGGCAGATATCTGGAATAGCGGACGTGTGGATTCCGGCCAATCGGCAGCCGTTATTTATGCCGGTCCGGCTCTTTTGGCCAGTACCCGCTATTATTGGAAGGTGATTGTGTGGGATAAGCACAATATACCCGTTCATTCCGGTGAAGGGAGCTATTTTGAAACCGGTCTCAGAAGCATAGATGGAATTACCGGGTGGGAGGGGGCACGGTGGATTGCCATGGAGGGCAAAGCTCCGAACAGTCCCGGCGCTCCCATGCTCCGGAAGTCCGTCCGGCTGAACGGGAACGTAGCCTCCGCGCGGCTGTATATTTCCGCACTCGGTACCTATAAGGTGCATATCAACGGAAGGGTGTTGGGCGCTGCGGACGAACACGGCAATACCGTTTATGAGCTGCTGCCCCCCGGATGGAGCAACTACGACACAACGGTCCACTACATGACGTATGACGTGACGAATTACCTGGTGGACCAGGAGTATGCCGTGTTAGGAGCCGTTCTGGGCAACGGCTGGTATAACAGCAGGATCTCCAAAGGAAGCAGATATTACGACGAAAAGGGGAATGGGCTTGCTTTATTGGCGAAGCTGCTGATTACCCTGGAGGATGGTACCACCCAGGTCATCGTAACGGACACCGGCCCGGGCTGGAAAGCGACAGACGCCGGACCTTACCGGGAAACGGATATCTACGACGGAGAAATTTACGACGCCACTCTGGAAATGAATGGATGGGATCAGACCCAATTCAATGATTCCCATTGGTCAAAGGTGAAGGAGCATGGGTTCGCCAGGAATTTTCCCCAGGCAAAGGTGGTTTCGTACAAAGGGGATCCGGCCAGAATTCTGGACGCCCTGGACCAGCATCCGCAAACGGTGACAGTGTACAAGGGCACTCTTCATGAAGGGAGCGGCAGGAATGGCCGAGGGGAAATCGGGCTTGTGGAGCAGCGGCGCCTGCCGCGTGCAGATCTGCTTCCGGTGACCCTCCGCCCGGAGGAACACGTCATTTTTGATTTGGGACAGAATATGGTGGGAGTCCCTGAAATCACAATGAAGGGGAGAGCCGGGACGAGGCTTAGTATCCGTTTCGGGGAAATACTCAATGACGACAGCGAAGGAGCGGACGGTCCCAAGGGCTCCGTGTATTATGCCAACCTGCGGAAAGCGAAACAAACGGCCTTTTATACGCTGAAGGGGGAACCGGACAGGGAAACCTATCGGCCTGCTATGACGTTTTTTGGCTTCCGGTACGTGGAGATTACGGTGGTTGGCGGAGATTCCGGCCTGGAGATCGTGGAATTGACGGGAAAGGTAGCCTCCAGCTTTATGAACCAGACAGGCCATATTGAAACCTCCGACGCGGACATTAACAAGCTGTTCAACAACGTGATTTGGGGGCACCGGGGCAATTATTTGTGGATTCCCACAGACTGTCCGCAGCGGGATGAACGCCTGGGCTGGACGGGAGATACCCAATTATTCGCCAATACGGCTTTGTATAATGGGGACTGCCAGCTGTTCCTGGAAAACTATATGGATATTCTGGTAGATTCCCGGCGTACTTACGGCCCTGACCATGCATCCTTCACCTCAACGGCTCCCGGATTTAAGCTGTCCAATTTCTACAGCCGTTTCCGGACGGGAAAAGGGCCGGTGGGCCAGTCCGGCTGGGCCGATGTGGGGATTATCCTCCCTTGGACAGTATGGCAAATGACCGGGGATACCACCATGATGGAAGAGCATTATGCTTCCATGACCGCGTACATGGACTGGATGTATGCCCAAACCGGTGAGCAGTACAAAGGGCCGGGCAGCATCGGTGACTGGCTTGGGTTCCAAGGAACGGGCAATCAATTGATGAGTGATGTGTATTATGCCTATGACGCCATTCTGATGGGCGAAATGGCCAAGGTGCTTCACAAAAATGAAGACGCCGCCAAATTTGAAGCGCTGTACTTGAACATTAAGGAAGCTTTCCTGAAGCGGTATATGTCCTGCGATGAGAATGGCCGGGTGACGGTGAAATCCTCCATTATTGAGGATCCGGATGATGAGTTTGAGGATGGTATTGCCGTCTACAGGTCTGTGAAGGAGGACGACACTCAGACAGCCCTGCTGTGGTGCCTCAAGCTTGGACTTTATGCCGGCGACGATCAGAAGCAGCAGCTGATCCGGCTTCTGGAGGACAATATCCGCAATACGCCGGAATTCAAAGCCGCCCATCCGGACAGCACCCGGGTCCATTATCCCGAAAACACCCTGTCCATCGGTTTCCTCGGCGTTAATATCATTGCCCCTGTTTTGACGGATATGGGGCTGGCCGAGCTTGCCTATTCTCTGCTGCTGCAGGATCAGATGCCGTCCTGGCTGTATTCGGTCAAGAATGGGGCGACCACCATATGGGAGCGCTGGAACTCGTATTCCGCGGAGCAGGGCTTTGGGAATGTGGGGATGAATTCCTTCAACCATTATGCGTACGGGGCGGTTGCCGAGTGGATGTACAAATATATGGCCGGGATTTCCCCTGACCCAACCAATCCCGGGTTTAAGCACATCCTCTTCAAGCCTGTGCCTGATCCGGAGAGGCGCATAACATATGTAAAAGGCTCCTATGAATCTCTCTACGGATCCATTTTGTGCGGATGGGAGCTTGAAGAAAACAGCTTTACCTGCAGGATTTCCGTTCCGGCTAATACCAGTGCCACGCTGTATATGCCGGCACGCTCCGAGTCTGAGCTTCACTCGGAGGAGGGATTGAAGCCGGTGGTATTCGGCGGGGGACAGGCGGTTTATCAGGTGAAGTCCGGCCACTACACCTTTGTTTCGAAGCTATAAATAAACTCATCATTCGGAGGACGTTATAATGAATCTTCATGAACCGGAATTGAAGCCGCGGGTGCTGGTGCTGACGGACATCGAGAATGAGCCCGATGATGCCATGTCGCTGGTGCGTTTCCTGACTTATGCCAACCATTGGCAGGTGGAGGGTTTTGTAGCCACAACCTCCATTCATCTGAAGAATAAGACGGCGGCCTGGCGCATCCGCGACATTGTGGAGGCTTATGGCCAAGTCCGGGATAACCTGGAGCTGCATGAGCCGGGTTTCCCTAAGGGGGAGGAGCTGCTTTCGCTGATAGAAGAAGGGCTGCCCCTGTACGGGATGGAGGCTGTGGGCCCTGACAAGGATTCCTCCGGCTCCGAGCTCCTGATCCGGGCCGTGGACAAGGATGATCCCCGCCCGTTATGGGTTCTGGTTTGGGGCGGCCCTAATGTGCTGGCCCAAGCTCTGTGGAAGGTGCAGAACACCCGGACTGCTGAGGAGCTTGAGACCTTTGTAGCCCGGCTCCGTGTCTATGCCATCTCGGACCAGGATGATTCCGGTCCTTGGATGCGGAAGACCTTTCCGCAGCTGTTTTATATCGCAAGCCCCGGCTTCCACAGCGGCGGCGCGTATCATTTTGCCGCGTGGAGCGGGATCAGCGGGGATCATTTCCATGGCCGCTTCACGGGAGCGGACCACAGCATCGTGGATAATCCGTGGCTGGATGAGCATATCCGGAGCAAGGGAATGTTGGGCGCGCAGTATCCCCAGGCTACCTTCCTGATGGAGGGGGATACTCCGACCTTTTTGTATCTGATCAATAACGGCTTGGGCAACCCGGAGCACCCGGATTGGGGAAGCTGGGGCGGACGTTATGAATATTACACTCCCCGCACCCGCAAGCACTTCCAGGAGCCGGAGACCCGCCCGTTCTGGAACGACGCCGAGGATGAGGTGCTGGGGGTGGACGGCTTCTGGCACACCAGCAATAAAGCGACCATTTGGCGGTGGCGGGAGGCCTTCCAGCTTGATTTTGCCGCTCGGATGGACTGGACGGTCAAGCCGTATGCGGAGGCTAACCATCCGCCGGTTCCCAAGCTGGGCCATGCGGAGTATTTGACTGCCAAACCCGGTGAAGAGGTGCATTTGAGCGCGGAGGGGTCCTTTGATCCCGATGGGGATGAGCTTACGTATCATTGGTTTTATTACGGGGAGCCGGGCAGCTTCAGTGTTTCAACGGCGCGCACCGGGGACCCGGTGGTGATTCATGGCGCGGATCAGGAGAAGGCGTGGTTTACGGTTCCGACGGAGCGTGTGTTCCGTAACGGGACTATGCATATCATTCTCGCTGTAACCGACCACGGAGCGCCGCCGCTGACCCGGTACAAGCGGGTTATTGTGAATGTGGAGGAATAGTCGGGTGGGGTAGCGATGCTGCTTTTTTTTGGTGCACGGGTGCGCTGTCGTGGGGGTGTGGGCGTAGGTTGTGGAGTTGAGATGCGATGGGGTGAGGGAGAGGAATGGGAATGATAGGGCGATGAGTGCTGGGGCGATGGAGAGAGGAACGATGGACTGATGGAATGATCGAATGATCGAATGATCGAATGATCGAATGATCGAATGATGGGGGGATTGGGAAATGAAGCGATGAGGCGATGGGATGATGGGGTGCCAGAGGGTTGCGTCGGCCGCGGATTCTAACGGAACTCAGAAGCACTTTAGAAGCCCAAACCCGGCGGTTTGGAAATGTAACGGAACTCAGACGCTCTTAGAAGCCCAAAACCGGCTGTTTGAAATTGTAACGGAACTCAGAAGCTCTTAAACTGGAAATCCGGCGGAATTATACTCCATAACACCTGCTAAGAGTCGCTAAGTTCCGTTACAACCGCAAACACCGTCTTTTCCACGTCTAACGGTCGCTGAGTTCCGTTACAGTTATTGCAGCCTGCCCCAGCCACCGTACCGTTCGCAGACAGCTTACCGTATACCCAGCCATTGTACCGTTCGCAGACAGCTTACCGTATACCCAGCCATTGTACCGTTCGCAGACAGCTTACCGTATACCCAGCCACCGTACCGTTCGCAGACAGCTTACCGTATACCCAGCCATTGTACCGTTCGCAGACAGCTTACCGTATACCCAGCCATTGTACCGTTCGCAGACAGCTTACCGTATACCCAGCCATTATACCGTTCGCAGACAGCTTATCGTATACCCAGCCATTATACCGTTCGCAGTCAACGTACCGTATCCAGCCAACGTACCGTATCCAGCCACCGTACCGCACCCAGCCGCCGGATCTTACTCCACGCCGTTCTGGGACCAGACTATGTACTGCTCTCAAACCATGTTCCCTTTTGCATACAACGTAACTTTGTCCGCTCTTCCCAGACACCGTTCCTTTCCAACACGCCCGCCTTTCCCAGACACCGCTCTTAAACCACAGCCCGGAGGATGAACCTGATCCCCGGGATATTTGGTATGGGAACAATGGCGGCAGTCATAAAAATATTAGTTAAGTTAATAGTTTAGTAATTACGACGTAATTTTATCAGTAAGTTCACTAATTTAAGTTGACTATCGCGGTTTCCACATGTAATATGGGTGTATAAAGAGCTTTCATTCGAAATCCTGCACATAATTGTTTACTAAACAAGGAGTAGTGTTTATGAAAAAGTTTAAGCTTGGTTATGCACCAACACGGCGTTTTACGTTCAGTGCGGAAGACGCTTACAAGTATAAGGTTCTGATCCGCAATAAAATGGAGAGCTTCGGTTTGGACATGGACATTGTGGACCTGGAGGGAATGAATGAGGAAGGCCTGCTGTATGACGATCATATTCAGGCCGACCAGATTGCCGAACGCTTCAAACGGGAAAATGTGGATGCGGTATTTTTCCCGCACTGCAACTTCGGGACGGAGGATACGGTAGCCAGAGTAGGCAAAGCGCTGGGCAAGCCGGTGCTGCTGTGGGGGCCCCGGGACGAGGCTCCTTTGGAGGACGGCATGCGGCTCAGGGATACCCAATGCGGGTTATTCGCCACCGGGAAGGTGCTGCGCCGCTTTAATGTCCCTTTCACGTATATTACCAACAGCCGGGTGAATGATCCGGTATTCGAGCGGGGCTTCACCAATTTTATCTCCGCTGCCAATGTGGTTCGGCAGTTTAACAAGCTGCGCATTCTGCAAATCGGCCCGCGGCCTGCCTCCTTCTGGACGATGATCTGCAATGAAGGCGAGCTTCTGGAACGGTTCGGCATTGAGATCCATCCCATCACCCTGGTGGATATTCAACTGGCCACCAAAAAGATCGAGAAGGGGAACAGCTCCGAGCTGGCGGCGGCTATCGATTACATCAAAGCTCATTTGGATTACTCCGAGGTAACGGAGGAGGACATCCGCCGGATCGCCGCGCTGAAGGTGGCTATGAAGCAATACGCCGTTTCCACTGGCTGCACGGCCATTGCCATTCAATGCTGGTCCTCCCTGCAGGATGCCATGGGCATTATGCCTTGTCTGGCCAATGCCATCCTGACCGATGAGCAGATTCCGGTAACCTGCGAAACGGATATTCACGGCGCCATTACCTCTGTGATGGTCCAGGCTGCGGCTCTCAATCAGGTGCCGACCTTCTTCGCCGATCTGACCATCCGCCATCCTGAGAATCCCAACGGAGAGCTGCTTTTCCACTGCGGAAACTTCCCGGTTTCCCTGTCCGTCGAGGATAAGCCGAAGCTGAAAAAGCATTTCCTGTTCGACTCCCATGCACCCGGCACCCATGAGAGCCAGATTAGGGGCGGGAACATGACGCTGGCCCGGTTTGACGGGGATCATGGGGAATACCAGATGTTCCTTGGTAAGGCTAAGGGTATCGAAGGCCCGTACACCCGGGGCTCGTGGGTATGGGTGGAAGTCAACGACTGGCCGCTGTGGGAGGAAAAGCTGGTGAAGGGACCCTATGTCCATCACGCTGTCGGCATCCATGCCAATGTGATTCCGTCGCTGTATGAGGCCTGCCAATACATTCCCGGCCTGAAGGCGGACCCGGTTGATCCCACGGAGCAGGAGATTCAAGCCTGGCTGCGCGGTTCCAAGCTGTAGAAGGAGGCGATTCGTATGAATATGACGGAACTAAAAGCCAAGGCTGCCCAGATCCGGATGGACCTTTTGAACATGATCCATACAGCGAAAACCGGCCATACAGGCGGCTCCTTAAGCAATACGGATATTCTCACGGCGCTGTATTACCGGGTGATGAAGCTTGACCCCGCCAATCCCAAGTGGGAGGAGCGGGACCGGTTTATCGCCAGCAAGGGCCATTCCGTAGAGTCCTTGTGGAGCATTCTCGCCGATCTGGGGTTTTTCCCCAAGGAGGAGCTGCTCACTTACAGCCAATTCGGCACCCGGCTCATCGGGCATCCCAATAACAAGGTGCCGGGAATCGAGATGAATACAGGCGCCTTGGGCCATGGCCTGCCGATAGCGGTGGGTATGGCGCTGGCGGCCAAGCGGGACCAGAAGAGCTACCGGGTTTTCTGTCTCATGGGTGACGGGGAGCAGGCGGAGGGCTCCAACTGGGAGGCGGCTATGGCCGGAGCCCATTACAAGCTGGATAATCTGGTGGGCATCATTGACCGGAACCGGCTGCAGATCAGCGGCACCACGGAAGAGGTGATGGGCCTTGAGCCGTTGGAGGACAAGTGGGCCGCCTTCGGCTGGAACGTGGTTTCCATCGACGGAAACGATATGGAGGCTTTGGTGGAGGCGCTGGAGGCGGTGCCGTCGGTGCCGGGCAAACCTACGCTTCTTATGGCGAACACGGTGAAGGGCAAGGGTGTTTCCTTCGCCGAGAATGTCCCCCATTGGCATCATCATGTACCGAATGAAGCGGAGCTGGAGCTGGCCTTATCCGAGCTGGCGGCAACGTTGGAAGGTCTGAAGCAGGAAGGGCAGGTGCGATAAACAACATGAATACCATTGCTAACCGGCAGGTCATCTGCGAAACCCTGATGGAGCTGGCCCGGGAGGATAAGGACATCATGGTCCTGGCCAGCGATTCCAGAGGCTCCGCCTCCATGGGACCGTTCGCCAAGCAGTATGCGGACCAGTTCGTGGAAGTGGGCATCGCGGAGCAGAATATTGTGGGGATTGCGGCAGGTTTGGCCCACAGCGGCAAGAAACCCTTTGTCACCTCCCCCGCATGTTTCCTGAGCATGAGGAGCATTGAGCAGATCAAGGTGGATGTGGCGTATTCCGCCACCAACGTTAAGCTGGTGGGCATCAGCGGCGGCGTCAGCTACGGCGCCTTGGGAATGTCCCATCATTCCCTGCAGGATATTGCGGTGGCCAGGGCCATTCCCGGGCTTGCCGTGGTGCTTCCGGCAGACCGGCACGAAACCAAGCGGATGGTGGAAGCCTTGGTGGAGCATAAAGGCGGCGTCTACATCCGCATCGGACGCAATCCTGTGGAGGACGTATACCCGTCGGCGGAAAGCTGTCCGTTTGTGCTGGGCAAGGCCGTCACCATGAAGGAGGGTGGGGATATCACCATCATCGCCGCAGGGGAAACCGTCAAGGTTGCCCTGGATACGGCTGAGCTGCTGAAGGGCTCCGGCATCTCCTGCCGGGTGCTGAACATGCATACCATCAAACCCTTGGATGAGGAAGCCATTATCCGGGCAGCCCGGGAGACCGGATGTATTCTCACGGTGGAGGAGCATAGCATCCACGGAGGCTTGGGAGCGGCCGTATCGGAGGTTGTGGTACAGCATCAGCCTGTGCCCATGCGGATTATCGGGATTCCCGACGAACCGGCCATTGCCGGCAAAACCGCCGAGGTCTTCAAGCATTACGGCATTCATGCGGAGCATCTGCAGCAGGTTGCGCTGGAGCTGCTGAAAGGCAAGGCCGGATCCAAATGAGCATAACCAAGGACATGATTGCCGTAATCGATCAAAGCACCTCCGGCACCAAAGCGCTGGTGGTGGACCGCAATGGCTGTGTTATCGCCCGCAGCACGGCGGAGCATACCCAGTTTTACCCCAAACCGGGGTGGGTGGAGCATGACCCTCTGGAAATTTACAGTCAGGTCAAAAGCACCCTCCGGGATGTGCTCCGCAAGGCTGGGATCGGGCCAGGGCGTCTGGCGGCCCTGACCGTAACCAACCAGCGGGAAACCGCCGTGATGTGGGACCGGCATACAGGCCTGCCCGTGTATCCGGCTATCGTCTGGCAATGCCAACGAACGGCCGAAGCCTGTCAAACCTTGAAGAAGGCCAACCATGAGAAGGCTGTCCGGGCCAAAACCGGGCTCGTCCTGGATCCCTATTTTACGGCAACCAAGTGGAGCTGGATGCTGGAGCATGTGGAGGGGATTCAGGAAAAACTCCACAACGGCGACCTTCTGGCGGGGACCATGGATAGCTGGCTCCTGTGGAAGCTGACAGGCGGTAAGGTTCATGCCACCGATTACACCAATGCCAGCCGGACCTCCCTGTTCAATATCCACACCCTACAATGGGATGAGGAGCTGTGCGCCATGTTCGGAGTGCCGGCTGACCTGCTGCCGGCCGTCCGCTGCTCCGATGAGATATTCGGCGTAACGGCGGACCCGGATTTGTTCGGGGAAGAAGTGGAGGTGCCGATCTCCGGCATCATCGGGGACTCCCAGGCTGCCTTGTTCGGCAACGGCTGCTTCCAGCCCGGCATGGCCAAGGCTACCTACGGAACCGGCACCTCTGTCCTGATGAATACCGGGGATAAGCTGCAAGAGGCCGGGAACGGACTGGTAACGGCGGTGGCATGGGGAAAAGGAGGGAAGGTCACCTACGCTCTGGAGGCGGTGATCCGCACCTCGGGTGACTGCATCAAGTGGGTACGGGACAGCCTGGGATTATTCCGCAGCTTCGAGGAAATGGAGGAGCTGCTCAACCAGGTGTCCGATAACGAAGGGGTTTATCTGGTTCCGGCCTTCGTCGGGCTGGGCGCCCCCTATTGGTCGGCAGATGCCAGGGCGGCCATTGTGGGGATGAACCGCGGAACCACCAAGGCCCACATTATCCGGGCGGCCTTGGAGAGCATCGCGTATCAGGTGTATGAAGCCGTTGAGCTGATGCAATCCGAATCCGGCGTCCGGCTGAAGGAGCTGCGTACGGATGGCGGCGCGTCGGATAACCGGAGGCTTATGGAGCTCCAGGCCGGCTTGCTGGACCGGTGTGTGGTGAAGTCCGGAGTTGCGGAATTGTCCGCCATGGGCTCTGCCTTTATGGGAGGGCTGGGAACCGGATTATGGTCTTCGCCGGAGGAGCTGCCCGGTACGGCGGCAGCAGCGGGCATCCGGTATGAGCCGAAGATGGGAGAAGTCTCACGCAAGCGCTTTATTGACGGTTGGAAGCATGCAGTAGCCTGTGTGCTTTATGGAGTAAAGGAGGCATAACAGATGAAGAAAAATTGGGTTTGGGCAGCTCCCCTTACAGTGGTTCTGGCGGGGAGCGTGCTGGCAGGCTGTGGCAATGAGGAGAATGAAGGCGCTGTCAAGGAACCGTCGTCCTCAGCCGGACCGGCTGCACCTGCAGCACCTGTGAAGTTCACCATCATGGCCAATCTTCAGACCACGGAGGTTCCCTCCGACAAGCTGGAGAAGTTTATCGAGGAAAAAACCAACTCCCAAATCGAGATCCAATGGGTGCCGGATGGTTCGTATGACGAGAAATTCCAGGCGGCCTTCTCTACCGGAACCCTGCCCCAAGCCGCTTTTATCAAGAACGCCGCTTCTTTTGTCCTGATGAGGTCGGCCATTAAGAACGGGCAGTTCTGGGAGATCGGGCCTTACCTGAAGGATTATCCGAACCTGAGCAAATTGGATCCGAAGGTTCTGGAGAATACGAAGGTGAACGGTAAGATTTATTCCCTCTATCAGGAAAGGCAGCCGGCCCGCGCCGGTCTGGTCTACCGGAAGGACTGGCTGGACAAGGTGGGGATGAAGGTTCCCACAACCACGGACGAAATCTACCAGATGCTGAAGAAATTCAAGGAAGCCGACCTGGCCGGCGGGGGCCGGACCATTCCGCTGACGGACCGCAATGATCTGGTGTACGGCTCCTTCAAAACCATCGCCACCATGTTCGGCACCCCCAATAACTGGGGACTGGTCAACGGAAAGCTGACACCGGATTTTATGACCAAGGGCTATATGGATACCATGAAGTTCTACAAGAAGCTGCATGAGGAGGGCCTGATTAATAAGGACTTCCCCGTCACCAGCAAAACTGATCAGGAGAATCTGCTGTTCACCGGCCGTTCCGGCCTGCTGGTGGGAACGATGAGCGGAACCAAAACGCTGCAGGATAAGACGGTTACCAACTTTCCCGAAGCGGTATACGATGTGGCCAACGATCTGAAGGGACCGGACGGCAAGCCTGTAGCCTGGGGCTCCAGCGGTTACGGTACCATTCTGTTGTTCCCCAAATCCGCTGTAAAGTCGGAAGCGGAGCTGAAGGCCATTCTTGGAGTATTCGACAAGTTCTATGACAAGGAATTGGCAGATACCTTGAAATACGGCTTGAAGGACCAGAATCACCACACCGTCAATGCGGACAACAAAATTGTCCCCGGCACCGACACCAAGCTGATCGATAAGGATGTCCGCCCTTACCTCAGCATTGCGTTAGCGGAAACCACTAATGTTACGCCGCAGAAATTTCCGTCGGAGGTTCAGGATAAAGCCAACCGGCTGTCCAATGAGGCTGCAAAGTTCATGATTACCGATCCCACGGCTTCCTTGGATTCCCCGACATATGCCGAGTTGGGTGCGAGACTTCAGGATTTGATCAAGGATGCCACCTATCAGTTCATTTTGGGCAAGATAGATGAAAACGGTTTTAAAGCAGCAACAGATAAATGGCTGAAGGACGGCGGCCAAAAGATTGTGGATGAGTACAACCAGGAGTATACCAGGCTGAGCAAGTAAGCGCTTTAGATAAAAAAGTGGAGAGAAGCGCAGATAAAACAGGTAAAGGGGTCATGAAAAAATGGGTACATGGACAACGGGTAAAAAAAGCGGATTGGCTGTGTTGGCGGTATGTATGGTAGCCGCCGGCTGCAGCAGCAAAGAAACACCGGCTGCAGATGGAGCAGGCGCAAAAGAGGATACGGGTCCTACTAAAATTACGATTATGACCAGCCTCCAGACACCAGAGGTTCCGTCGGATACCCTTAAGAAGCTGCTGGAGGAGAAAACCAACACCCAACTGACCATTAATTTCTCACCCGGTGGCTCCTATGATGAAAAATTCCAGGCTGGCTTAGCAACAGAAACCCTCGCTCCCATCACCTATGTGGGAAACCAAGCCGCATTCATCAATACCCGCAATGCGATTAAGAACAATCAATTCTGGGAAATTGGACCGTACCTTAAGGATTATCCGAACTTAAGCAAGCTGGATCCGGAAATCCTCAATAATATGAAGGTGGACGGGAAAATCTACGCCTTGTATCAGGAGGTGCAAAGAGCCCGGTCAGGTATTATTTACCGGAAGGACTGGGCGGATAAGCTTGGTTTAGCCGCTCCCCAATCCATCGACGATATTTACAACATGCTCAAAAAGTTTAAGGAATCCGGCTTGGCGGCCATTCCTCTGGCAGACCGCAACGATTTTCTTTATGGGGCCTTCAAAACACTCAGCTCCTACTTCGGCACACCCAACAGTTGGGGGATGGTGGACGGCAGCTTAGTCCCGGATTTCACCACCCAAGGCTATATGGAGACCATGAAATTTATCAAAAAGCTCCGGGATGAGGGTTTGATCAATAAGGACTTCCCCGTCACCAGCAAAACAGATCAGCAGAACCTGATGTATTCCGGTAAAGCCGGCATGTATATCGGCTCCATATCCGATGTGAACACCATGGCTGACAAAACCGGCGCCAATTTCAAGGAAGCTCAATTTGACGTGGAAAACCGGATCGTCGGAACAAACGGCAAACTTGGTGTTTGGGCGGTTCACGGTTACGCCAATGCGATGCTCTTCCCCAAGTCCGCCGTTAAGAACGAAGCGGAGCTGAAGAAGCTGCTTGCCTTCTGCGATAAGCTCTTCGATCCGGAGATTGCCAATCTGCTGGTGCACGGCGTTGAAGGTACACACTACACCCTGAAGGACGGCAAGGTGCTTCCGGTATCGGACGCCAAGCTGCTGGAGAAGGAAGTATCCGGTTATAATGGTATTGGTTTGTCCCGGATTACCAATATTAAACCTAAGGTGTACAGCCGTCCTGTTGCAGAAAAAGCGGAGCAGTTGATCAATGAGGCCGTTAAATTCTCCATCAGTGATCCTACTGCAGCTTTGGATTCCGCTGCCTACACCGAGAAGGGAGCCCGTCTCCAGGATATCATCAAGGATGCCACCTACAAATTTATGATGGGAGACATTGATGAAAAGGGATTCCAGGATGCGGTGAAGAAGTGGAAGGATCAGGGTGGAAGCAGCATTATCGAGGAGTATAATGCTTCCTATAAGGCTTCCAATAAAAAAAAATGAACTACCGTTACGGCTGGAGAGGCACCCATGGGTGCTTCTCTGTGTGCTTTTATAAGAATAGACAGGGAGGAAAACAAAGATGTTAAAGCCTTGGGACCATGGGCGTTTACAGGTAAGCCCTAATCAGAAAAATCTGGTGAATGGAGAGGCTCCTTTTTTCTGGTTAGGCGATACAGCGTGGAATTTATTTCAGCGTTTGGATCTGAACGAAGCCTACGTTTATTTGAGGAACAGGAAGGAAAAGGGCTTCAATGTTATTCAGGCTGTCTTGATTAATTATGCCTATGAGGGGAACAAAAGAAGCCTTCAGCATGTGGAGAATGAGGATGTTTTGCAGGTGATCTGGGCGGAGAATAAGCCGTACTGGGATCATGTGGAGACGATCGTGGATATGGCGGCGGAGATGGGCATCTATTTCGCGCTGCTGCCTGTTTGGGGCAGAGTGGTGAAAGAAGGTTATTTGAATACGGATAATGTGGCGCCCTATGCGGATTATCTAACCCGGGTATTTGGAGGAAAGAAGAATATTATCTGGCTCTTGGGCGGGGATATCCGTGGTGATCTGCATGGAGGTTTATGGAATAGGCTGGGCACGGCTCTGAAATCGGCCATGCCGGATACCCTGGTTGGATACCATCCCTTCGGCAGAACCTCTTCGTCGTATTGGTTTTCGGACTGTGATTGGCTCGACTTTCATATGTTCCAATCCGGGCACCGCAGATATGACCAGAATTGGCTGAAGTCTTGGGATGACGCCACTGCCCAGGAGCCTTGGTTTGGGGAGGACAACTGGCGCTATGTAGTGCAGGATCGAATGAAGACACCGCGGAAGCCGGTTGTGGATGGCGAACCCTCCTATGAACAAATTCCCCAAGGGCTTCATAACCCGTCCGAGCCTTATTGGCAGGCTCATCATGTGAGGCGGTATGCCTACTGGTCCGTCTTATCCGGTTCTATGGGCCATACGTATGGGCATAATGCCATTTTTCAATTTAACAAAGACGGATATCAGCCTGAATTCGGATCCAATGTTACCTGGGAAGAGGCGCTTCATGCCAGCGGGGGCAGTCAGATGCAGATTCTTAAATCTCTGATGCTGGAAATTGATTTTGTGCATGGGGATGGGATGCAGGAGATTCTGCATACCAAGGAATCAGGCGGGGAAAAGGAGAATAAAGTCCTTGTATTCGGAAACAGCCGCAATATCGTATGTTATACCTATAGTGGACGTCCGTTTACGATCCGGATACCGGATGCCGGGAACAGGATGTATCAGGCATATTGGATCGACCCGGTAAACGGCAGCAGGAGCTACCTGGGCCAAGTAAATTCATCTGAAGCAGTGGAATTTGTGCCGCCTCCCAAGGATACCGACTTTACCGATTGGCTGCTGCATTTGAAGGAAGAGTAACGGAACGAACCCGATTTGCCCACCGGCGAATCGGGCTTTTTGTTTATTTTATCTTAGCCACCCCCAACGCGAAGTGCTGGAACAAAATATTCTCCACCATTTCTCCCTGGGCCTCCTCACAATCCACAATGACAATAATCTCGGAATGCAGTCCCTTCAGCAGCCGTTTCTTTTTCTTCAGAACAGTTTCTGTGAACAGACGGATGGCCAGCCCAAGGATAAACCCGCCGGCTGCCCCAATCAGCCCCCAATAGATGGGGCCCCAAGCCAGCCGAAATCCAATGCTGGCTCCAATGACTGAGAACGCTGTAGCCAGTGCAGCCCCGATATCGATCAGGGAGGTCCCGTCCGAGCGGTGAAGGGTATCGAATACTTTACGCTCCTCCAGTCGGTTATCCAGCGGAACGATAAAGATGCTCCCTTGAGGTATCCCCTTTTTTTCCAGAGTGGCAATAGCCAATTCAATAAATGAGCTATGCTCGAATGTGGAAAACAGCTGCATGGATCAGTTCACCTTTCGGCCCTTCAGAATTTTGAAGGACGAGGATTGATAATTCATACGGAAGAAGGCGCGCTGCTCCTTATCATATAATTTATTGTTTTCCACGGTGTTGATATAGGAATCAAAGGAGGAAAAACCATATATAGAAGGAAAAAATAAAAGCCACTCGGGTTGGACAACGGAGGTAGCCTCCTTTATTTTTCCCAAAAACAGAAGTGAAACCGCTTCAAGGGCATGGGAATAATAGCAAAAAATAACTGTCCAGACAATGACGAAAAAAGCTGTTACAATCCGGTGGATATAAAGCTGCCCTAATCCCGGCACCATGAATGACCATAATATAGCCATGGCGGGACTCCGTTTATCCAAGTAATTGATTTCCATTGCCCCGATGCTGAACGAGTTGAAACGGCGCTCCTCCCGGTCGGCCATGATATAGATTTTGTTCAAATCTACCGTGGTGCGGTAGCTGTCCCAAATACCGAAGATATAAACCGGTATATAAATTAATAACCAGCGTGTATCCAAAACCTCTTTTGCTTTCTCAATTTCACCTTGGAAGGAATAGATCATCGCGTAATTGACATGTGACTCCAGATTAACGATAACCTCCCACATAAATAAAACCAGACCCCGCAAGTATTTGGATAGCAGAAGATGCCCAAAGCCAGGGAAAGCCGCACTCCACCAAGCAATGATGTACGGATTCCGGAGATGGATCTGGGTGGTTCCCAGGATGCTCACATGAGCACGGTATCTTCTGGCTGAATTGTCATTCGTAAAGTTGTCCATTCAAGACCACCTCTTGGAATATCCTAATCATTAATAGGTTTGACGGATGAACCTTGTTCTATACGAACTGCTGGTTCCGGCTTCTGTTTTGTAATAAAATGCATAAAGAAGAATAACAATTTGTTTTTCAATGGGGGAAAAAATGAATTACATTCACACCGGAACCCAAACCATAGAAGCCGAAAGATTATATTTAAGGAGATTTGTTCCGGAGGATGCGGAGGACATGTTCATCCACTGGATCAATGACAAGGAAATCCAATCTAATTATGGGGAGCCTGTTTATGAGACGGTAGAGGCCGTAAAAGGGGTTTTGAACCGGTGGATTTCCTCCTATTCACGCAATGATTTTTACAGGTGGGCCATTATTCTGAAGGAAAACCAGACTAACATTGGACAAATCGCGTTTTGCAGCATGGATTTGAAGCATCACCATGCTGACATTGAGTATTGCATCAGCAAACAATATCAAGGGAAAGGTTATGCAACAGAAGCTTTGAATGCGGTTATCACGTTTACTTTTGAACATACCGGATTACATAGATTACAAGCCTTTCATCGAGGCAAAAATATGTCCTCAGGCAAAGTGTTGGAGAAATCAAGGATGCTTTATGAAGGGACACTAAGAAAATCATATTATTATCCGGATGTAAATGAGTACGATGACAAAATTTATTATGGGATTATTAAAAGCGATTATATGGAGGGGCAACAAACATGATCCGTTTCGAAAATGATTACGCAGAAGGCGCCCATAGGCGGATTCTGGAACGTCTGCTGGAAACTAATGAGGAGCAAACTCCGGGCTACGGGACGGATAAGCACTGTGAGAAGGCCCGGACATATATCCGGAAAGCCTGTGATGCCGCGGATGCCGATGTCCATTTTTTAGTAGGAGGCACCCAAACCAATACAACGATTATTGCTTCCATCCTGCGCCCGCATCAAGGGGCCTTATCGGCAACAACCGGCCATATTGCCGTGCACGAGACAGGAGCCATCGAGGCCATCGGACACAAGGTGCTGACCTTGCCCAGTGAGGATGGCAAAATTCAAGCGGAGCAGGTAAAAGCATTGGTTGAAGCTCACTGGAGCGATGCCGCACATGAGCATACGGTACAGCCGGGTTTGGTGTACATTTCCCATCCTACGGAGAACGGGACAACCTACAGCAAAGCCGAATTGGAGGCATTAAGCCTAGTTTGCCGGGAGTGCGGCTTGCCCCTGTTTATGGACGGCGCCAGATTGGGATATGGGCTGGCCTCGCAGGGCAGTGATTTGTCCTTAGCAGATATCGCCCGGCTTTGTGATGTGTTCTATATCGGCGGAACCAAGGTAGGTGCGTTGTTTGGCGAGGCTGTAGTCATTGTCAATGATGCTCTGAAGAAGGACTTCCGGTATTTCATCAAACAAAGGGGCGGAATGCTGGCGAAGGGGCGACTGCTGGGCATCCAGTTCGAAACCTTGTTTGAGGACGGTTTGTACGAGGAAATCTCCGCATATGCAGTGGAGCTGGCCATGGAAATCCGGGCGGCCTTTACGGCAAAAGGGTACTCCCTGCGCTATGATTCCACAACCAATCAGCAGTTTCCCATCCTGCCGGACGCCGTATTGGCTAAACTGGGCAAAACCTACTCGTATTCCTTCTGGGAGAAGTACGATGACACTCATAGTGTCGTCAGATTCTGTACAAGCTGGGCCACCAAAAAGGAAAATGTGGATAGGCTGATTGGGGATATTAAGAGGCTGTAGCGGAGCGCAATTTGATATTGAAGTTAAAGATCCCGACTTTCTTTTTAAGAAGGGGATCTTTTTTTCATTTATTATAATCCTGCTTCAATGTGAGATGTGAGTACTCCCTTCCTTATAATGGACGTAGATGGGGCCTCTCTCAGATCGAAAGCATTGTGCATTTATTTATGACTCAAGAATAAGTGTTGTTTTATTTGTGAATAAAAAAAATAAAAATGGGAAACTTTTACATATGGAGTTTATTTTTGATTGGAGGTAACCAGAATGTCAAACCTCAAAATGAAGGCTAATTGGGAAAAACCCAATTTTAAAATGCCAAAGGTATTATTGTGGGATGTCACTACAAAGTGCAATTTGGAGTGCTTGCATTGTTATAACGCTGATAAATACAATCATGCAGTACACATCAAAGAGATGTCACTTCAAGAAATTAAAGATATGATAAACGGTCTTAAGGAGGCTGGAATAACACAAATTCATTTTCTTGGGGGCGAACCATTTTGTCGTAAGGACCTTTTTGAAATAATTACGCATGCTAAGGAAAAGGATATTTTAATTAGCATTAATACGAATGGGACCTTAATAAATGATTTTGTATCGAATCAAATATTGAAAAGTGGAGTTGATCAATTAGTTTTTAGTTTAGATGGGCCAAATGAGTTTGTTAATGATTTAATACGAGGGAAAAATGTTTTTAATAAATGCACGGAATCAATACAATTACTTTCAAATCTTCGAGTTAACGGATATCCTAAAATTGCCATCTCATGGACCATTACAAAACTTTCATTCCAAAATACACAGATAGTTAAAATGATGTTCGATTTATGTGAAAAATTGAAAGTAGATGCTTTACTCGTTAATTTATTGTTTGAGTGTGGTGCTGCCCAAAAGAACGGAGAAACTTTGGATTATGAGTTTAATGATGCTTTATTTCTTCTTGAAGAGGTTGCATTTTATTCAACTCAATACAAAAATTTTAAAGTACAAATAGATGCGAGGCCTTTAGTTTTAGATTACTTAAATTTAAAATATGGTAGTAATTTTTTAATCACAAATAAAGGAACTCAATGTAAAGGAAGCAAGAGCCATTTTATGCTTAGGGCTGATGGAAAGTTATTTCCTTGTGCTCCACTTGATAGTAATGTTTCCCTTAATTTCAACAAACAGTTTTTAAATAACTTTAATCCCCCTAATGTAACGGAGAGTTCATTTTCAGAATCGATCCAAAGTTCATTCTTTAGAAAATGGAGTGAGTTAACTTCATCCATTGTATTACAAAAACGATTGCCTGGATGTGCTGAGTGTTATTATGGAGACATTTGCGAACCTTGTCCCATAACTTATGAAAATATAGAACCGGAAGAATGTACAACAGTAAAACCAAAATTCGATAATTGGTTAAGTTCTCAATTTAATAACATTCCTCGAATAAATGAAACTTTGTCGTTAGATGACAATGGTCTTACAGAACAACTATCTGATTATTCATTAAGTTTGCTTCCCCTAATGAATGGAAAAAATTCTGTAGGAGATATTATTGAGTGCATAATGCACAAGAATGAGAGGCATTCACGTTACAACATCTTACACAGCACTCTCACTTTAATATCTCACTTGAAAAGTAAAGGGTTTATTACAATTAACTAAATTGAAAGGGTGAAAAGAATGAAGTTGAACCAAATTGATGAATTAATTATGAACAGTGCTCCTGTGTTAAAGGAAAGTTTAGAATTTAAACAAAACAAAAAAACTCTAGGAGACAAGAATCTAAATGATACCGGAATTTGGATATTGGAGCATCTTGATGGTGTGAAAAAGGTAAACGAAGTTTGTAAAAAAGCAATAGAAAAATATTCCGATGTAGATGAAGAAATAATAAAAAGGGATACAGTTGATTTTGTTTACAATCTATACCAATGGGGCTATTTAGATAGTGTAAACTTACCGGTGGTATCAAATTATTCTGAACCCAAAATATTTTTGAAAGAAAACTTAGAAACTGAAAATGAAACACCTGCTCGAAGTGGTTGCGGTCAATGTAAAATAAACTACATTGCGTAGAAAATGTTGGTTTCATTCAAGCATTGTTTTGCTTAAAGCCAATTTTGCATAAGTAAAATAGGTCAAACATAAAAAGCAGACAAAGAAGCAGATCAGCTGCTTCTTTTTTTTTCGTGAGATAACGGGGATTTCCCGTCCTGCAAGAACTTATTATTGCCGGAAATGAACGGCCCTCCTAAAGTAAGAGCTACAACAAACATGAACGGAGGAACCATCCATGCCGGTTAAAGCTGCCGCATCAATATCCGCTGTCACATATTCAAGGAAGAACAGAGTATGGGCCGGTATCAAAAGAGACAAATTCTTGTATCTCCTTGCGCTTCCGGGGATCATGTATTTTGTGCTCTTCAAATATGTGCCCATGTGGGGAATTCTGATTTCCTTTCAGGATTATTCCCCTTACCAGGGTCTGATAGCGAGCAAGTGGGTGGGGCTGGAGCATTTTCAACGGTTTTTTGCCAACCCGGATTTTCTCCAGCTGTTCCGCAATACCATGGCGATTAATCTGTTGAATCTGATTTTTTTCTTTCCTTTGCCGATTGTCCTCTCTTTGATGCTTAATGAGGTACGGTCCGCCGCGTACAAAAAGCTGCTCCAATCCGTGGTGTATCTTCCCCATTTTCTGTCGTGGGTGATTATCGTCGGCATCTCCTTCCTGTTCCTCTCCCAAGGGGAAGGGATTCTGAATAAAATCCTGGTGGAATTGGGCTTTGGCAAAATCGATTTCCTGACCAACAAAAACTATTTCTGGGCGATCCTAACGATTCAGTCCATATGGAAGGAGGCAGGCTGGGGAACGGTGATTTTCCTGGCCGCCATTGCAGGGATTGATCCCCAGCTGTATGAAGCCTCCACCATGGATGGTGCGGGCAAGCTGCGCCAGATGTGGCATATTACGCTCCCGGGCATCCGTTCCGTCGTAGTTGTTTTGTTGATTCTCCGGATCGGCCATATGATGGATGTTGGTTTCGAGCAGGTGTTCCTGATGATGAACGGGGCGGTATCCGAAGTGGCCGATGTGTTCGATACCTATGTGTACCGGCTGGGTGTGAAGCAGGGGCAATTCAGCTTCAGTACGGCGGTGGGGCTGTTCAAATCGGTGATTGGCCTTTTGCTTGTGATCGGTGCCAATCAATTGGCCAAAAAATTCGGGGAAGACGGAGTTTATTAAGGGGGAACGGGACATGCGGCTATCCAAAAATGACAGACTGTTTGCCAGTGTGAATTCGCTGCTGTTGGGAATTGTCGGAATGGTCACCTTTTTCCCGTTGTACTATGTGTTTGTTGTCTCGTTTACGGATCCCATGGAGTATACCACTAAGGGGCTGGTGCTGTTTCCCGAAAAGTGGACTCTGGCCTCTTATCAATATCTTCTCTCCACGGATTCTTTCATCCGGGCTACAGGCAACAGCGCTTTCCTGGCGATTGTAGGAACCGCGCTTAGCCTGCTGGTAACCTCCGGATTGTCCTATGCGGTCTCCAGAAGAAGACTTCAGGGCAGAAGGATCATGATGCTGGCGATTCTGTTAACCACCCTGTTCAATCCTGGCTTGATTCCGCCTTATCTGCTTGTCCGTGATTTGCATCTGATTAACAGCACCTGGTCATTGATACTGCCTGTGTTGTCCAGCGGATGGTATGTCATTCTGATGAAGGGTTTCTTCGATAATATTCCTGCCAGCCTGGAGGAGTCGGCACGGATTGACGGCTGCAATGATCTGTCCGTTTGGGTAAGAATCATCCTGCCTCTGTCCCTTCCATCCTTGGCGGCCTTCGGATTATTTTACGCCGTTGCCTATTGGAATACGTTTTTTACGGCCTTGCTGTATATCAATCAGTTTGAGAAGCAGCCCCTTCAGGTCCTCCTGCAGAATATGCTCATCGACGCTTCTACAGCGGCGGGCGGTTCAGCTGCCCAAGAGATGATGTCTGAGCAGAGAATTCCTCCGGAGACGCTGAAAATGGCCGCCGTGGTCATTGCCACGACTCCCATTGTGTTGGTGTATCCGTTCCTGCAGAAGCATTTTGCCAAAGGAGTTATGGTGGGCTCTGTCAAAGAATAAGGGGATGAGAACCTGCTATCCGACGGGGAGGGGTTTATGGTTGATCCGACAAAAGGTTTTCCGCAAAAGCCTGATTATTGTGCTGCTTATAACCAGCATTCCTACGGCATTGGTGGGCTCGGCCACTTATTCCATCGGGAGGAGCCAGATCGAAGCGGAGGTTAAATGTACACACACCATTCTACTGGAGAAATCCGCGGCTAGAATCGAGGAACAGCTGGCCCGGATTGAGCTTACCGCCACCCAATGGACAATGGACCCTCTATTCGAATCTGCCCGGATGCTGAATCTGAACCTGAAAAGGGATTATACGGAGATCAACGGTCTATACCAGTCTCTGATGGTCATGCGGAATACCAATCCATTAATCGAAAAAATCGAGATCTACATGGCCGAACGTTCGGCTACCATCAATGATTCGGCAGGCATTGTTTATTTGGATGAAAGACAGAACCAGTATCTGAAGTCTCTGATGGAGGGGAACGGCTCCCTGTTTTGGGTGGATGATTATTCCGGCCAACCGGACAAAAAAGACAATACGATTGCCCTTTTCCATGATCTGCCCGGTACCTACGGGAATACCTATGGAGCTTTAATTGTGCATATCAATTCGCGGTCCTTCAAGAAGATGGTGGATGATATGAATGCGGACGGGGACAGTGGAGCCTCCTTTATTATGCGCCGGGACGGCACCATTGTGACAACCGGCATCTCCGGAATGAAGACGGTGACAGAGAAGTCATTGGCTGAGCGTATAAAAAACAACCGAGGTTTGGAAGCGCTTCAAATGAAGGATGCGGGACAAACCTATTCGGTTTCGATACGCACCTTTGTGCGGACGAATCTGTATTGGAATTATGTAACGGCTACCTCCATGGAGAAGCTTACCAAGCCCATCGACATCATGTCCCGTCTGATTCTTGGCATCAGCGCCTCCGGATTGCTTATGGCTGCGCTTCTTTCGTGGCTGGCCTCGTACCGGCTGTACCTGCCCATCCGCCGGCTGCTCCGGTTAATCTCCATGAAGGATATGACTGCGGGGGCTGATGAAGCACGTGATGAGATTGGTGCTATTGAACATCATTGGCGGTATTTGAGCCGGGAAAGCCAGGTGCTGCAGGAGAAATTGGAACGGAATCTCCCTGCATTGAAGGAAGCGTTCCTGCTGCAGCTGCTGCAGGGCCATTTAGTTCACTTTACGGAAGAGGATATTCTTAGAAGGATGGAGCATTTCGATTGGGATTGTGCGGAGTCCCAATTTTTGCTGGCGGTGATCCAGATCCGGGGATTCAGCCAGAATATCAGCAGTTTTACAGAAGGGGACGAACCTCTTGCCGCTTTTGCCGCCCTGAATATTGTGGAAGAGATGACGGCCCGGTGCCAGGGGCGTATCGGGGTGGTGAATTTCCACGATATGACGGTGGGAATATTGTTTGCTTACCGCTTATCCATCCCTCCGGAAAAAATGAAAAGTGAGTTTCTGTCTGTTATCAATGAGTGTGTCAATGGGCTGGGAGCGCTGTTGAAGCTGCATGTTACCGCTACGGTCGGCAAACGGACCCAGTCCGTGAAGGCATTGCATCAAGCCTACCAGTCCGCCAAACAATCGCTGCAGTACCGCGATCTCCATAAGCCCAATCAGATCCTCGACATGGAGGAGCTTCTGCCGCGTAAGGAAGCGGAGTTCAAGTATCCCTTTGATGTGGAAAAAGAGGCCCTTCAAGCCATACGGATGGGAATGCTTCAGGAAGCCATGGAGCTGACGGACCGGTTCTACAAGGAATTGCTCCGGTGCTCCGATAATGAACAGGGTGTGCGGGACGGCATGCAGCAGTTTTTGGGGAGCATCCACCATACCATCTTGGAATCCGGATATAACCCCAGAACCTTGGAGAACGGCACAAGCGCCTTCGGGCTGCTGTTCAATACCAAGGATACGGTAAAATTCCCCCTCCTCTTAAAGGAACATATCATCCGCCCCCACTGCGAACGGATGATGAAGGACCGGGATATCCATTTGAAGCAGCTGGTGGACGGCGTAATCTCGTTTTTGAATGCCGGCTCCTCCAAGGATGTTTCCCTGGAGCTGTGCGCGGAGAAAGCGGGGACAACACCGTATACCCTGAGCCGTGCTTTCAAGCAGGTCATCGGCTCCAACTTTATCGATTATGTGACGGACTTAAAGCTGGAGCAGGCCAAGAAGCTGCTTCTGGAGTCGGATCTCCGCATTCATGAGATTGCGGACCGGGTAGGGTATCAGCCCTCATATTTGATTCGCCAGTTTAAGAAAAGCACGGGATTGACGCCCGGCCAGTACAGGGAGCTGCACACCTAAGCGTTAATTTCCACCCATAATAATTTTATTGTAAAGAGCCGTATGCGCATGGTCGGACCGGTGCAAAAGGTTATGATTGCCGGAAATAACCGGCAGGCTTACATTGTGGACGTGGCGGAAGCAGCCACAAACCATTACCGGACTTATGGGGGAGGACGAAAGAATGAACGTTCAAAGGAAGCTGTCTGTTATGCTGACAGGAGCCTTGGCGCTGGGAGCTGTGCTTTCAGCCTGCGGCAGTGACAGCGGATCGCAAAATCCAGCTGCATCCGGCACGTCAGTACAACAAACCGAGCAAGCCAGTAAGGCACCCGGGAAGCCGACGGAAATCAGTATTATGACCACCTATTACACGCCGGAGCCTCCTGGGGATGACAACGCAGTGCTGAAGGAAATCGAGAAGCGGACGAATACCAAGCTGAAGATCACCTGGGTTTCTCCGAATAACTATAACGATAAAGCCAACGTTACCTTGGCCTCCGGAGATATTCCCGACATGATGCTCATTCTGGATACCTTCCATCCGCAGGTCCGGACCATGACGGCCCAAGGCGCCTTCTGGGATTTCACCGCTATCTATAAGGACTATCCCAATTTGGCCAAATATCCGAAGGATACCTGGAACAATCTGAGACAGGCGGACGGGAAAAATTACGGTGTTCCCCGGGTCCGTCCGGTGGAGGGAGGACTCTTTCCTTATCTCCGCAAGGATTGGCTGGATAAGCTTGGTTTAAAGGCTCCGACGAATATGGATGAGTTGTACACGGTCATGAAAGCCTTTACAGAAAAAGACCCGGACGGCAATGGCAAGGCAGACACCATGGGCTTATCCGGTTATGTGAATATTGACAACATGGGTTATTTGGGATGGGTGCAGGCGGTGTTCAACAAGACCACCGGCGGCTGGAAGCTGGAGAATGGGAAATTATCCAGTGTGGACTTTACCCCCGAAACCAGGGAAGCCCTGCTGTGGCTGAATAAGGCGTACAAGGAGAAGCTGATTCCCGAGGATTTCTCCGTGATGAAGCATACCCAAGCGAAGGATCTGGTTATTTCCGGGAAGGCCGGCGCCTTCGCCGATACGGTAGAAGCGGCATGGGAGCCGACAGCTGCGCTGCGTAAAACCATCCCCGGCGCGGATTACCTTCCGCTTCCCTCCCTGAACGGGTATACCGCCCGGGAAATGGGCTCCTTCGGGATGTATATGATTCCGAAGTCTGTCCCGGAAGCCAAAATGAAGAAGATCCTGGAGTTTCTGGACTTCGGTTCCTCCGATGAAGGCCATGAGCTAGGCAATTATGGGATTAAAGGCACCTATTTTACCTTGGAGGATGGGGTGTACAAAACCACGGAGCAGCAAGCCAAGGAGTCCATCGCCGCATATGGCCAGCTTTTTGCCAAGTACGATAAATACTTCAGGGCTTACCGGTCCGGAATTCCGAAGGATGTATGGGAGCGCAACAAGAAGATTATCGATGAGCGTGAAAAGGTAAGTGTGCCGGATTATGCCATCGGGCTTTTTTCGGAGACCTCGTTGAAGGTTGGGCCTGAGCTGAATAAGAAAACCCAGGATATGAAAACAAAGGTGATCATGGGCAAGGAGCCGATTACCGCCTGGGATGATTATGTCAACAAGCTGAAGACCGATGCCGATTTCGTAAAAATCTCCAATGAGATTAACGAATCGTACAAGAAACGTTCCTCTTAAACCACATTCCTTCTTCTGTTTATGTCATTGCTCCTGCCTGTAGTAAAGGCGTAGATCCACAGGAGCATCTAGCTGAAATATACATCGCCGCGTTGGATTCTATGGTAAAGCTGGATGAAGCCCTGAACCATGAAATAACCAAGACACCCTGAGTTTGGCCGGCATACTGCTTCGGATAGAAGAAGCGGATTTCGTTTCCTCCAAAGAAGTATTATTTGAGGGGTCCAAATATAAATCGGGGCTTGGTGCCATCGGCGTGAAGAGCATTGTACACTTCAAGGATGAGCAGTGGGGAATTAAGGAATCAAAGATGCCGTGGATAAGTTAAGAATACTGTTTATGCTATACTGTGGGTAGAATGATAAAGAGGAGCTGTTGGAGCAGCTCCTCAGTGTGCAGCAACCGCTTGAAAGGCGGTCGGCTTCGGGTGAACTGTCTTAAGAATAGACCGCTACCTTTGGCGAGGGCGGTCTATTTCTTTCAGCAAGGCCAAGATGAACATCAAATTTTGATAGAGCCGCATACAGCGGCTTTTTTTTATTCCCTTCTTGCTTACTCCTCCCCCTCCTCCGCGGGGACCCGGACTGTTGTCACCCTGGAAATGATTGCTCCGCGGAAGCATCTCCCCTGGGCCGCGAACTCGAAGAAGGCCGCCGCCCGGTTGAGAATAACATCGTTGGTGGGGTGGAATTGGACCCGGACGGAGAAAGTAATATTCCTAACGTCTCCGGGCAGTAAATCCCCAAGAAACACACCGACTCTGGGGTCCATTTGGGGAGTGCCGTTAACCCGCAAGCTGCCAGACACAAATTGAAGGGCATCATCCAGCCTATCATATAGAATAACGTTCTCCAGCCGGACTGACCGGGAAATATTCCGTAGTGTAATAGTGTAGGAATAGGTGGAGCCGGTAGCAGTGACCGAGGTACTGGGAATTTTCTCGATACTGACCAGCTGCTCCGTACCTGTCGGAAAAACGGAAACCGTAAGGGGCTGAGTCCGGAATTCTCTGCGCTGCAGGGATTGATCCGCCAGACGGAAGTTCGCTGTGATGGTGCTGATATTGGTTAAGATGTCTCCGCCGGTGATGATCACATCAAAGCGGACCAGCACACCTTCGAACACAGGGATCGGTCCCAAGGGGATGCCTGCTGCGGGAACGGCATCCAGCAGAAGCCTGCGGTTTACTCTCACGGTGCCGGGAATGAAGGAGACACCCTCCGTGGCCATATTCGTTAAGACAGTCTCCACAGAAGGCGCATTGCCGTTGTTAATGATATATACACTGTAGGTGAGCCGTTGTCCAAGGAACACCTGTCTTCGAAAAATACGCTGGACCACGACTAAATTCGGTTGGGGCTGGGGGTTGGGGACCGGAATCCGCACATTGGCCGGCGATACGATGGGTGAAGGAACGCCTGGAATAAGCGGAATGGTTAACCCAAGAAGCGGCGGGAGCGTAACCCCGGGTATCGGGATCTGGCGGTTCAGCACGGTTCTTCCATTGTTCAGTACCATCGGTCCTTGAGAGGCGGAGGTAGCAAGGGGGGTTATGCCGGGCTTAAACACAAGCAGCACGGGTACTCCTTGGCCGAAATTGGGCAAAGCGGTATCATTGGCGAATACAACCCGTTCACCCAAATTGCAGGTTCTGGGCAAGCTCCCCGGACTGACGGTAATGATATTACCCTGATTGACGATCTGTCCTCCGGGAGGCAGGGAGATCACAATTACGTCAAACTGGGCGATGATGGTTTGGCCCGGGTTAATAATTCCCAGCAGCACGTCTTCCCCCAGATCAATGCCCTCGTAGGGGCCGCCATCTACTCTTAACGTGTTGGGCAAATAGATGACACCCCGGGGCAGCCGCTCGCTGAGCACAATATCTGCAGGTGCGTTGCCTGTATTGGTGATGGTAATGGTAAAAGTAATGACATCCCCCAAGTTGGCCTGGGTGAGATTGGCCGTTTTGGTGGCTGTAATTTGAGCTCCCTGAAGTGCGGGGGAAACGGTAGTTGTGGTGCTTGTAGTTGTTGCCGGCACAGGTGTTGTTGTGCTGGTGGTTGTGGTCGTAGGAACTGCGGTAGTGGTTGTGGTGGGAGGAACGGGAGTAGTAGTTGTACTGGTAGTGGTAGTAGTTGTAGTGGGTACCTCAGTAGTCGTGGTGGTAGTGGGTACCGGGGTTGTAGTGCTGGTGGTAGTTGTAGTGGTTTCCGGAACAGGAGTGGTAGTCGTCGTAGTCGTAGTCGTAGTCGTTGTGCTTGTAGTAGTGGTTGTAGTCACATCCGCAGCGAATTCAGGCAAACATCCGGTGAATGGAACATTATGGGCCTCCAGTGATCCAGTAACATTGGTAAGGGAATTGGCGACCAAGGTGCCGTCGATATTCCCGAACCCGATGGCCGACCAATCTGCATTCGGCGCGAGAACCGAGCCTGAAATATTTATATTTTGATTAAAGGCCCTGGAGGCCTGGAAGAAGTTCCAGAGTATGAGGGTAGCATCCGCTCTGGTGGCGGTGATGCCGTTGCGGAAAATGGCGTAGCTTCCAAAGCCGATATTGTTGCCGCCCACATTAATGAGGATCGTGGACCCTGCAGGTGCAACAATGTTAATGCCGTTGGCATTGTCCAGAGTCAAACCTTCGCCGTCCACATTGTTCCCGTTAATGGTGAACACATTCAGATCCGGCGCAACACCCGTCAAAACAATTTGCCCGAAATTGTTTGCTACTGTCCCGTTGGGGCTTATTGCGGCCAAGTTGATGGCTGTTTCGGTCAAACTGCGCTCAGCTGCTTCAAAATCGATGGGTGTTCCACGGAGCGGCTGGTCCGGAACACGGTTATTGTTGGTCATGGTGTAAGCGATGATCGTACTGTCCGGGTAAATCACCGTATTCCCGGCGAAGTTTGTGCCTCCGATTATATTTACGTTACCCTGGATAATCAGATCCGGTCTGGTTGTGGATACAGGCAGGGTATCACCCACCCCATAGTTCGCATAGGTTGCTGTTCCGCCTACTGCTACGCGACCCTCCGAGTCCACGGATGATTGCGTATGATCATTAAAAATAAATAAATTAAAATCATTTGCAATGCCCAAATTTCCACACGCCATTCGGCATCCTCCCAATCATTCGAAGATCAATGCTACATCATATAGGGTCACATGAGAAAATATGTATTTCAAGGCTCGGCCCCGCATATAAAATAAAGCCTCTGTATGAGATTACACGTAAGGATGGGGAGCCTGTGAAAGTAGCCCTTTTAACCATGTTCAATGGTTTATCCAAGACTTATTCATTGGTGAATGTTGTGGAGGAACAGGTGGGCATGCTGCTTCGGGCCGGGATGGAAGTGAAGCTCCTGGTCAGCCAGGATTGTCCGCAGGAGGACCGTTACGGGATTTATCGGGATGAGCGCATTCAATGGGTGAAAGTGGTCAACCGGTTTGAAGGAGAGCAAATCCATTGGCGGGATTATTCCATTGCCGCAGGAGCTGTGCATGACACTTTTTTTGCTGAGGCGGATACCGTTGCCGGGGACTACATCCGTCATTTAGAGGATGTGGATGTTTGCATCCTGCATGATATTCTATACCAAGGCTGGCACCTGGTGCACAATGTGGCCATCCGGAAAGCCCAGCCTTATTTGCCGCATGTGAAATTCCTGGCCTTCACCCATTCCCTGCCGGTGAACCGGCCGCTGGAAACACATTGGCCCTTTTCCGCCAGATTCACCCCTATGCCAAATACTACATTCATCTATCCAACGGAGGCCGGTCTGGAGGCACTGTCCCTCCAATACAATACCGGGACCGAAAACTGCCGGCATATCAGCAACAGCTTCGATCTGTTGGCGGAAGCAAGCGGGGACGTAAAATTACTGGCGGGGATAATAGATCTGCTTTCGCCGGATATTCTGATCATTTATCCCGGACGTCTCTCGTCAGGTAAGCAATTCGAGAAAGCGGCGGCTCTTGCAGGCGCCGTCCACACGGTATCCGGCTGGTCTGTCCGCTTGATCTGCTGTGACTTCCCGGCGTTGGATACAAACTCCGACCGGTACAAAGCCATCATCCGGGAGAAGGGGCGGGAGCAGGGTTTGCCTGAAGGGGACATCCTATTTACCTCCGACTTGGGGTGGAGCGACGGCTTTCCCCATAGGGGAGTGGTGGAGTTATTCCGGCTCAGCAATCTGTTTATTTGCTCATCCTTTTCGGAATCCTTCGGCTTAATTGTGCTGGAGGCAGCCAGCGGCGGGAATTTTCTCGTTCTGAATCAGGCGGTTCCCGCCTTGGAGGAGCTTGGCAATCGGCTTGGGGCTTATTTTATGCGCTGGAATGCCCGTAATATGGGGTATGATACGAGGGAGAGCTATTATCCGTCCGAAACGGACTATCTGAAGGAGCATGCCGGGCATATTGTGGAACGAATGAAGCAGAACCCGGTGCTGCATGCAAAAACTCTGGTGCGCCAGCGCTACAGTCCGGAGTCGATCTGGCGGAACCAGTTGGGGCCTCTTATTTGCGGCCTCGCCGATGGATGCTAATGAAAGCGGCAGCCCGGGATTATCCGTCCGGAGCTGCCGCTTTTTTGCTATTTTAGAATCCCGAGGTGTATTGTCGTGGAGGATTGACCGGCTGCTTCAGCACAGCTGCCGCTTCCAGCGCCCAGTGGGGATTTCTCAGCATACCCCGGCCTACAGCCACCAGATCTGCCTCCTCATTGCCGATGACGGCATTTGCCAGAATAGGGTCATCCAGCCTTCCAACCGCGATTACCGGAACCTCCACTGCTTTTTTGATTTCTCTGGCAAAAGAAACCTGGTATGCCGCGTGGGAGCCCGGCTTTTCAAACACACCAAGTGGGCCTTCCCCGCCTGTGGAGATGTGAAGGATGTCCACACCTGCTTCTTTGAATGCCTTAGAGAAAACAATGCTTTCCTGTAGCCCGTATCCGCCCTCCATATATTCCCGGGCAGAAATCCGCATGATTAAAGGCATGTCGTTAGGCATTTCCGCTTTGGCTGCTTCTATAATCTCCCGGCCGAACAGGGTGCGGTCCTGGCCGTACTCATCTTCTCTTTTATTGGTGATGGGGGATAGAAACTGGTGGATCAAATATCCGTGGGCGCCATGAAGCTCGATGGCATCGAATCCGGCTTTCACAGCGCGCTGTACCGCCTGCCGGAACTTTTCCACCATCTCTTGAACCTCAGCCGTGGACAAGGCCCGGGGTGTTTTGGATTTTTCGTCATAAGGGATTTCAGAAGGAGCTACGGGTACAGTAGCGTCTACAGCCTTCCGTCCCGCATGGGCGATCTGGATGGCGACCTTCGCGCCGTAGGTATGGCAGGCATCTACAATCCGCTTCAGGGCAGGAATTTGCTCATCCGACCATAACCCGAGATCATAATCCGTGATCCGTCCATCCGGTTCCACATTGGTCATTTCGATGATGATCAGACCCGCTCCGCCGATAGCTCTGCTCACATAGTGCACAAAATGCCAGTCCGTTGCCGCTCCATCCTTGCCCGCTGCAGAAAATTGACACATGGGAGGCATTACGATCCGGTTTTTTAACTCGAGGCTTTTCAAGCTGTAAGTGCTCAATAAATGTGTCATGTTCTTCCCTCCTAAATTTATTATAGTAGTTTATCTTCTTAAAGTTAAGTATGCACCTTTTTTTAATTCGTGGGCTGTGACCCAACACACTCCATAACGGCATTCGTACTATAAAGGGAGCTAAGAGGAGGTGTTTTTTCATTTGGATTCATTATATTCCAAAAAATGCCGTTGTAAAAGAAAGCATCATGAACACTGCCATAAAAAAAGAAAACGGAAATTGTACAAACTAGTGAAAAAGACCGTTCATGTCACTTGTCCTCCCCCGGAAATAAATGTGATGGCTCCTATGGGACCGGCAGGTCCGACGGGGGCAACGGGTTCCGTGGGGCCTGCCGGGCCGCGTGGGCCCCAGGGATTTCAAGGCTTCCAAGGGATTCAAGGGGAACAAGGGATTCAAGGCGATCCGGGCGCAATAGGACCGGCAGGGCCTGGAGGGGCTACAGGCGCAACCGGTGCAACGGGAGCGCTTGGGCCAACAGGGCCTTCAGGAGGTCCTGTTGGCCCAACTGGCAGCACTGGAGCAACGGGAGCGACAGGAGCGGCGGGGCCGGCAGGTGCATTGGGCGCCACCGGGCCTTCAGGAGCAACAGGGCTGGCGGGTGCGCTGGGTGCCACCGGGCCGACAGGAGCAACGGGGCTGGCGGGTGCGCTGGGTGCCACCGGGGCGACGGGAGCAACGGGAGATGCAGGTGCGCTGGGCGCCACTGGGCCGACAGGAGCAACGGGGCTGGCAGGAGCACTGGGTGCCACCGGGGCGACGGGAGCAACGGGAGACGCAGGTGCATTGGGTGCCACCGGGGCGACAGGAGCAACGGGAGATGCAGGTGCGCTGGGCGCCACCGGGCCGACAGGAGCAACGGGGCTGGCAGGCGCACTGGGTGCCACCGGGGCAACGGGAGCAACGGGGCTGGCAGGCGCACTGGGTGCCACCGGGGCGACGGGAGCAACGGGGCTGGCAGGCGCACTGGGTGCCACCGGGCCCACAGGTCCAACCGGGGTGACACCGACTACATCTACCAAGGTTATATTGTTTGGCGGTACCAATGCGGGATTCCAGCGGATTGCCGGTTCCCCGGGAGCAGTCTCCAATGTGATTCCCTATGTTGTGGCTGGAACAACCGGCTCCGTGGTAGGGTTGTCCGGTTCCATAAATATTAATAATCTGCCTGCTGGGACCTATTTATATCAAATCTGCAGAAACGTGGATAATAATCTGGTCTCACCGCCTGCGGGAGACGTTATCTCCACCATTACAATAGTTACTACTGCTATTATTACGGGGACTATTGCATTCTCAAGCAGACCCTCTGATGGGGAAGGAGTGCCTACAAACAATGTGCTGGTTTCCAACAATGGTCCGTATACTTTGGCTCCGGCCACTATTTCATGGACCAGCACTGTTCCTGGGAATCCTGTTGTCCGTGATAATGCCGTTTCTCTTTTCTCCAATCCCAACATTACCCAAAGTGCAGTGTATGCTGTTTATTTGAATACTTCTATTTGACGTGCTCACAACGGAGGCTAAGGTTTGTCCGGAAGGCAAAAAAGCAGCGGCAGCCAGGGTTATGGACCACCCAGGACTGCCGCTGTATTAAGTTGGCGTGAGCTCTTTTCTATGTCTTGTTCACCCGTTTCGTTTGACCGTTTTGTTCCAACGGTATAAATATTCGTACACGATTTTACCTGTTTCCCAATCCAGCTTGTAATGTTTGCCATTAGAGAGAATGAGTGCCGCATTGCCGATTTTGATAGCAGCAAGAGTGACTCCCGGTGTGCCGTTCGCCGAATCATCTACCTTGGATTTCCACAACAGATTATGCTCCTTCAGGGAGACGAGGGAAATGGTCCATGTTTTTTCATTCCGCTTCTCATGGTAGCCGACAAGTGCGGTCGTGCCGCCTGAGTCGGCATGCAGCAGAACCGTTTCCAGAAGATCGGGGTACAGCTTCTTTAATTGGTCACCGACGGCCTGGACCTCTTCGGCGGATATCCCTATGGCTATTTTATTGGCAGAGAATGGTTTGAGGAATTCTTTATATTCCGGCGATGCCGTCGCCTTCCTTCCGGCAAAATCCACCTTGTAATAGCTGCCATCCAGTGCATACAGGTACAATTCGTCTGGCGAGGCCGCATGGTAATCCGTGAAGGAGTAGCTCAGATTATCCGCCAGATCGGGAAATTCTGCAACCAGCTCCTTTTCCGACAATGCGGTTTTACCTGTTAGCGGATCAATGAATTGCACTTTCTTCTTCTTGGGGTTTACGGTAAGAATACCTTGGCTTGTATGGCCAATTACATACTCCTGCCAATAGGATTTCCGTTGCCAGGCGGTTTGCCCCGTGTTGACATCCACCGCTATCAGCTCGAAGTGTGAGATGCTTGTGGAAATCCCGTTGGAGTGGCCGTTGGGGATCCTCATGCGCATTTTGCTGATGAATAGCGGATGCTCCGCCTCTCCTGCTATCAGAGCGGGAGAGTCCAACTCGAGGCTTACCGATCTGCCCGCGGCATTAAAGACCACTAGAAAAAAGCTGCCTGCCAAGAACTCAATTAGCAGTACGACTCCGATTGTGGCGGCCAGGCTTTTCCCGTGCAGCGGAATGTTTCTCCGCTTCCGCCTTATCTGAAGGCGCAAAATGAGAAGCAGGCTGGCAAGAATGACGGCGTAGATGATATAAAGCGCCAGATCCAAGTTGAACCAGCCCACAGGCCTCCAATTTTCCAAAAGGTTCACCATCATCATTGTTCCGGAAATCATCATGCTTCCTCCCTCCTGATGTGTGCAATTCCCTGTATCTTGAAGTCCTTATGGTTGAAAGTCTACCATATCCAATTCCTGTTAACCAATAAACTGGAGATTCTAAATATCCAGAGCGCCAGCTAAAAAGAGGACAACGAACAGAAACTTCAACTTGGGATAAGCCTATGCGGGAAAATCCGACTTCCTGCGCTAATTTCCCAGGAAATGACCACAAAACAACCGCCCGGTGTCCGCCAAACACGAATTTTTGATTAAAAGCATTTCTTCTATTGCAAACTGCTTTGGAAGGGATTATCTTGAATGGGAAAACCTTTTTGCTTCCGCTATGCAACAATTTGACAATGACAGTCCGTCTATAGCAATGTATAGTTAGAATCATCCTATTCTATTTTCTTTTTATGGAGGTATCATGAAAAAAATAGTAGCTTTGCTTGCAACCGGTACGATGGCAGTTTCTTTCTACACAGGCGCTGCGCTTACACAGCCTGTTGGAACATCCTTCGCGGCAACACTTACAGCTGAGAGCTTTAAAGATCTGCAGAATGTTGATCCTGCTTTGAAGGCCAAGGTAGATGCTATGTTGGCTGCCAATATTTTTGAGGGTGTGTCCAGCGATACCTTCGGCATTGATCAGAATATGACCCGGGCTCAATTTGCCAAGGTAGCAGTACTTCTGTATAAGCTACCTTTGGATACATCCGTAACTGCTTCGGGCTTCTCCGATGTCCGTGCGGAGGATCCCGCCAACGGCTGGGCCATCCCTTATGTTGAAGCAGCCCGTAAGGCAGGATTGATTGACGGTGTAACGGATACGACCTTCGCTCCCGGTGAACAGGTAACGGCAGGCCAATTGGATACTATTCTGCTGAGAGGGCTTGGCAAATCCGTGAATACCACAGGAGCCGTATGGTATGCCGATGCGGTGAAGCAAGCCGGTGAGTTGGGCTTCCATCCGGCGGGCAAGGCTGGCGATGCTGCGGCTAATCGCGCTGATCTGGTTACCAGCTCCTACACCGTGAAGCAGCTGGTGGACAAGCCGGTAACTCCTCCCGTGGCAGCTCCTGTGTCTGTGGTTTCGGCTCAGCCGGCAAGCGATAACCTGAAGGTACAGGTGACCTTCGATGCGGCTGTGGATACAGCCAAGGCTACACTTTCGCTGAATAAAGGCACCGCGGCGGTTTCTGTTGAGACCCAATGGTCAGCCGACAAGAAAACTGCTACCCTGACAGCAGGCTCCGCTCTGACGGCCGGTGATTACACCGTTACCTTGGGTGGGCTCGAGGCTTCGCAAATCAAGAAGGCGACGGCAGCGTTTACCATCCAGCCGTCCGTATCCTTCGGTTCGGTTACCATTGGGAACCTGACGTACAGCATTCCGCAAGCATACGAACTGGCGAATGTGGTAGACAGCGGTGTAACTGAAGCTGCCACCGGCGCCAATGGGCTGGAGACACGGGCGAACGCAGAGGATCCCACAGTCAGCAAGCTGGCCAAGGAAATCAAGATTAAGCTGACCTCCGGTGGAGATGAGGTTGCCACCCCCGGAATTATCCAAAGCGTGGTTTCCTCCGATGCCAGCATTGTCAAAACTGGAGTGTCCGCCGATCACCGCGGATACGCGCTTGGCCTGAAAACCGGAACCGCAACCCTGACCCTTACCTTCCAAGCGGCAAACGGAGACACTAAGGTAATTCAAACTACCGTAACCGTGAAGGGTGACCGTGTAGCTGCGGCAACCGTAAAAGCCGAAGATTCTACTTACAAGCACACACTTTCGGGTTCCACTTACTTCGATGCCTTTGAAGCCATGGGGTTGACCGTTACGGACAACTACGGCACAAAATACGAGAAGGGCGAAATTAAGAAATATAACTTTGTCCTTGGAACCATGTTTACCGTGACTGCTGTTGAAGGCGGCGGCAGTGTTACTGTCAGCCAGGACGGAACCGTCACCTTGACCGGGACTGTTACCTCCTTTGAGCTGAATGCCATCCTGTTTAACGGCGAACGGGCTACCACCTACGTGACCGTAAATTAATCAATAGAAAAACAGCTCTTGCGGGAGAAGAATCCCCAGCAGGAGCTGTTTTTTTGTACGGCAATTTTGCGGTCAGTAGCTAATGATAACCATCTGCGCAATGTCCACATAATCCACCTTTGCGCCAAGCACTTCGGAGAGGAGCCTCACGGGAATAATGGTGGAATCATTATCCAGAATCGCTGGAGAATCCGTCTCCACCTCCACGCCATTCAGCGCATAAGCATGTTTGGTGGTATAGAGGGTGACAACCCGGTCTTGTTTGGTGTAAACCGCTGCCTTCTGTTCATCATCCCATGTTACGGATGCCCCGAGTGCCTTGGCTAAATCCCGTATCCAAAGATAAGAGCTTCCGTCCTTAATAATGGGCTTTTGCTTCATCGGCACCCGGATATCATCCAAGATAAAGCCATCGTCAGTCAGACCGAAGGACACCATATGCTTCAACTCGCCGGTAGGATTCATTTTCCTCACATACGCGGCGGAATCCTTATGGAGCTTCGTCTTGCCCAGATAATCCACGGGCTCCGTACGAAAATTCCACTTTTTTTCATAGATTTTGGGTTGATTGTCTTCAATGACGGATAATTTCACATAGGCGGTGTAGATCGTATCCGGGGCGAGAGGTTTGGCCGGGATAAGCATAACCTCATTCTGCATATGGTCATCGTCTGCCGGTGTATTCAATAACAGGTCCAGTTGTTTGCCGGTGCTGTCTGTTAGCTTGGATTCTACTAATTTCACGTCTCTTACGAACCTTCCTGATAGTTGGGCCATAATCGGGTAGCCGACCGGATATTTGGCGCCGGTATGCTTCCGGATCGGATCGGGGATCTCATGGCCGTCAAAATCAACGGGAACATAAGGGTCACCTGGGGCCGGAGAGACAACGAGCTGCGAGTCCCATTCATTCGTTAAGCCAAACTCAATTACCGTATAGCCGCCTTGTTTGTCCAGACCAATCTCAACGGCATCAAGGGTTAAGAACGGCATCCGGTGGTAAGGGGCATCAAAGAGGCTGTCGATAGCATGGGTAATGTTTGCTTGCGGGCTTCCGTTGTAAGACACATCCTCCGAGAAGTTCCCGGCATACCCGGCATACATACCGCGCTCATACAGCTTGCTGCCGATATAACCGGGTAGCTTGCTATCTTCTTCGTGCATGGAGGCTTCAGTCTGGGCGACCTTGTTCGTATTCAGATATTGGGCGTGGAGCTTGGCCGCGTAGGTCAGATTCTTATTGAAGGCAAGAGGCTTTAGTCCGTGGACCGCCCGGTAATCATTAATGGCCTTGATGCCTTCGGCTTGTTCGGTTGTAGGTGTTGAAGGCGGGTCAGAAACAGCTTTTTCGTCAACCCGGAAGGTCCAGCTTTTCTCAAGCGGAAGGTAATCGGTATCCTTCAGCTCCAACACAATATCTACGGTATGCTCTCCCGGCTGCAGATCCTCTGTGGGCGTATAGGACAGCACCATTCTGCCCAAGCTCCATTGGGCATCCACCTTGACCTTGTCGATTTTCATGGTAAAGCTTTTAATATCCGGCGTGATATCGCTGGACATAAACTCAAAAACGATGGTTGGTTTTTTTAAACCAACTTTCCCTTTGGGATACCAGTAGGAAGAGTAGGATGCCGCCTCGGCTTTTGGCTGAGCGATCATGAAACAAGGTAGTACCACCAAAAGACAAAGCAAAACTTGCATAAGCTTCTTCGTGTAACGCATCGACGATTTCCCTCCTGCATGTGCCAACATATCAGATTCTACATTTTTTTAGCCCTGCCAAAATTTAATATTCTCTGTTCTTCGACAATTTCCTTTTTTTATCGTCAATTCCAGTTAATAATGCTAGGGAGCATTCAGGTATTTTAATATTTTTATATAAGATTGAATATTATTACATTGTATGATGTAATGGAAGCGTATACAATTGAATAATAATCATTTGATGACGACTTAAAACCAGTGGTGAAAATCCTTGAAGCATCCTTATAAGAAGAGTCTGGCGATCATTCTCACCATTTCCAGCATTCCCGGCTTTATTATTGCCGCCTTGGTGTATTGGATGGGAGGCAGCCGTCTGGAAAGCGAGCTGCTTCATCTCCATCAGCTGCAGATTGAACAGGGCGCCCGCAATATGGACCAGCAGCTGACCAATCTGGAGGTGATGCTGTCCCACTGGGCTTCCGACAACCAGTTCGATTACACCCTGGCGGAAGTGGATTTCCACAAAAATTATGACCGGGTGAGGGATATCACCCAGACCCTTCTGGTGATGGAGGGGTCCAATACCTTGACCAAACGGGTAGAGCTGAGTTTGGTTAAGCCGGCGGCTGTTCTGTTCGATCCCCAATATTCTCCCATTAGCGATGATACGTATAAGCGGGTTTATGAAAACCTGCTGAAGACGGACAAACTTTCCTACTGGACCCAGTGGGCGTTCGACCCCGATCATCCGGGAGAAAAGGACCTTACTCTTGTGCAGCATATTCCCGGAGGAAGCTCCCAGCCCTTCGGCGCCTTATTGCTGCGGCTGGATTCGGACAAAATCGCCAGCACGCTGAAATCGCTGATGCCCTATAACGAAGAGGAAAGCTTTCTGATCCAGGATTCGGGAGATCTTTATTTTTCGGCCAGCGGGGCGAGTGCGGAGGCTCCACTGGTGAAGGCGCTGCGGGAGAAAATCGGGGAGGAGCCATCCAAACGGTCTTTTTTCTACGATTGGCAGGGTGTCACCTATACGGTGTCCTACGGGACCTTCAGCAGAATCGCGTCCAACTGGACCTATGTTTCGGCCTCGCCTGTCCCAAGCATTACCTTGCCCGTTCTGTTTATCTCCAAGCTTATCTTCCTGCTCAGCATCATTGCTCTGGTGTTGGCAGGGCTGCTTTCCTGGTTTGCCTCTCACCGCATCTATTCTCCTGTGAAACGTCTGGCCCGGCATCTGGCGGGAGACCAGCATATGTCCTATAACAAGGAGGATGAATTCGCGGTTATTGAAAAAAGGTGGAGTCTGCTCCATGAACAAAGCGACGAGATGCGCAGCCGGTTATCCGGCCAGCTGCCTCATGTCAGGGAGAGCTTCCTGCGCCAGCTGATTCAGGGCTATTATTATGCATATTCGGAGGACGACCTGAAGCGCCGTATGGAGAGCTTCAAGTGGGAAATCCGCGACAGGCAATTTGTTGTGTTCTATATGCAGCTGACGGGAAATACGAACGGTGAGGGCAAATTCAAGTTTGGCGATGAAGGGCTGGCAACCTTCGCTGCTGTGAACATCATCAGTGAGTTGGCGGGGAAGCATTTTGAACAGCATAATGCCGTTAACTTCCATAATCTCAAAGCCGCGCTTCTTATATTGGCGCCCCATCATGAGCCATTGACCGGCAAGCTCCAGGCTTTTTCGGAGGAGCTGACCCAAACATTCAACCAGGTTCTGAATATGCATGTGACTATGGTAGTAAGCCAGCCCGTCAGCTGGATTACGGAGATTCCAACAGCCTTCGAGGGAGCCCGGCAGTTGGCGGCCTTCCGCAATATCTTAAGCGGCAACCAGGTTATCTATATGGATGGCCGGACGGGTACCCCGGCGGATGACGAGGTTCAATACCCGCTGGTCCTCGAGAAAGAGCTGATCCAGGCGCTGCAGAGCGGACAGGAGGAGCTTACCTGTGAGCTTCTGGAATCCTTTTTGACGGCGCTTACGATGGAGGGGGCTAAGGAAATTGAGGTACAGCTAGGCATGCTGCAGCTGCTGGGAAGCATCCAGCATGCAGTAATGGCATCAGGGATCCAACCCAGCCGGTTGTTCAAAGGGGTGAATCTATATGAATCCCTGTCCCAAATCCGTGAGCCCCGACTTATGCTGGAATGGTTCCGGGAGAAAATCGTAAAGCCGTATCTGCAAGAAATTGTGCGGCGGACGGATGTCCAGACCAAACGGGCTGCAGAGCAAGCTGTGGACTATATCCGGCAGTATTACATGAAGGATATTTCACCGGAAAGCTGTGCAGAGCACACGGGCACCACGCTTTTCTTCCTGAGCAGAGCCTTCAAGCAGGTAACGGGCAAATATTTTTTGGATTATCTGATGGAGGTCCGGATGAATAAGGCCAAGGAACTGCTTCGGGATACGGATCTTCTGATCAGCGAGGTGGCGGAGCAATCGGGCTTCCAGCACAGCAACTTCCACCGGATATTCAAGAAAATGGAGGGGATGAATCCCACCCAGTACAAGGAATTCAGCCGCGGGAAGGCTTTGGAGGCGGACGAATAGACTGCCCGATAAAGCAGAAGGGGATGTGCGGATCGCACATCCCCTTTCCTGCGGTTATCTCTTACATAAGGATTATTTCTTTTGGGCTGCAGTGTACAGCTCGTTCATTTCCTTCACCAGCTCGTCACCGCCGGATTTCTTCCAGGTTTCGAAGGCGGCGCGCATACCGGCTTCGTCCAGTTGTCCGACAATGAATTTGATACGGGCATCGTTGATGATGTTTTCCAATTGGGGTCCCTTTTGGTTGTACACGTCGGAAATCAGAGGAGCTGCAGGATTGGCGACCACAAATTCCTCATTTTTCTTGATGAGAGCGGTTTGCTTCTTCCGGAGCTCGGTTTGTTTCACGGTAAGAGCGTTGCTGGAGGGCAGGAAGGAGAGCATTTGGTTCAAGCCTTCCACTTCAGATTCCAGAAGAACGGTATCCTTGCTGATGGTCACATTCTTTTCGGCGTCCAGCGTGTAGTGTTTACCTTCCAAACCATAGCTCAACAGCGTCTGATTCTCGGAATCATTAATCTTATCCAGGAAGGCCAGCACACGCTTCAGCTCGGCTTCGGTTTTGACGGTGGACTTCGGTATGGACACCATGCCGGAGTAGCCTGCAGTAGGCAGGGTGCGAAGCTTGCCGTCCTTGCCCACAACACCGCTGGATACATCGATATAATGAATATTCGGGTTGTCCTTGCCTTCCTTGACCAAAGCGGCATGGATCTTGTCGTCGGCACGCGCGCCGCCGTCGATCACGTCGACGATTACACCAGCTTGGTTGTTTACCATAGGATCGGTCCACTTGGCGCTGTCGAAGACGGCGAAGTCGGTATTGATGAGCTTCTCGTCATACAGCTTCTTCATAAACTTCAGGCCCTCGATGTATTCCTCGTATTGATGCTCGGGAACCAGCTTGCCGTCCTTCACACCCCATTTGTTGGGAGCGCCGAACCACAGCTTGATGATATCGAAGCCGCTGGCCCAGCCGCCGGTCCATTTGACCAGGATCATGCCATAGGTATCAGCCTTGCCGTTTTTGTCCGGGTCCTTTTCTTTAAACGCTTTCAACATGTTGTAGAAATCGTCGATGGTTTTCGGCTCCTGCAAGCCGACGGCATCCAGCCAATCCTTGCGGTAGTAGTAGCCGTTCCGGCCCAGGTCGCGGCCGCGGTAAACGCCGTACACTTTGCCGTCGATGGAGCTGTTGTTCAATACGGTGGGATTGGCGCCGGAGAGATTCTTGAAATCCTTCAGGTAAGGGCTCAGCTCCCAGAACGCCCCGGAGCGTACGGCATTCACGAAGCTGGAGGATTTGTCGCCCAACACCGCAATCAAAGTAGGCAGTTTGCCGGATGCCAACGTGATGTTGAATTTATCGTTGTAGGAAGCATTGGGCACCCATTCGAAGTGGATATTGGTATTGGTCCGTTTCTCCAGCTCGGCCGCTACAGGACTGTCATCCTTGGGGAAGTTGGTTTTGAAAATGGGAAGCATAATGGTCAGCTCAAGGGGCGGCTGCTGGGTGGGCGCCGTGCTTGCCGCTGCCGAGGGGGCAGTTGACGCGCCGGCAGAAGGGGAAGCGGAGCTTCCGCTATCGCCACCGCAGCCTGCAAGTGTGCCGGCGGCAATGGTTCCAACCGAAACCACTGCAACAAAACGTTTCATGCTGCTTGCTTTTCTTTTCATTTTGTACCCTCCTTGTAATGGTCAAGCCTGTTTGGGTTGTTTTATTTGCATGTATGGAATAACTCCCTTTGGAGTGATTCGCAATCCGGATAAAACGAGGTACGTTGGCATCAACCCTTCACGGAGCCGATCATAACACCCTTGGCAAAATGCTTTTGCAGGAACGGATACACACACAGGATCGGGATGGTGCCAACGACGATGACCGCCATCTTGATGGACTGCTCCGGAGGCTTCACGAAGTTGGGGTCCATGGAGTTCAGGTCACCTGCTGCCTGGGACAGCATAACGATCTGGCGCAGCATCACCTGCAGGGGCCACTTGCTGGGGTCATTGATATACAACAGCGCCGAGAAGAAGTTGTTCCAGTGTCCCACCGCGTAGAACAGGGTGAAGGTGGCGATAACCGGCATGGATAGGGGCAGCACGATTCTCCACAGAAGACTAAGCTCCTGGCAGCCGTCAATCCGGGCCGCTTCCTCGATTTCAGGAGGCAGCTCCTGAAAGAAGTTCTTCACGATAATCAAATTGAAGGCGTTGATGGCGCCGGGGAAAATCAGGGCGTTGAAGGAATCCAGCATATTCAGCTCGCGGATCACCAGATAGGTAGGGATCATCCCGCCTCCGAACAGCATGGTGAAGATCACCATGTTCAGGAACAGATTGCGTCCCATCAGGCTGCGCCGGGCAAGGGGATATGCCATAGTGATGGTGAAGAACAGGTTGACGATGGTGCCGACTACGGTGATGTACATTGAAACCCCAATGCTTCTCATGATGGAGTCGGTTGAAAAGATGAACTGGTAAGCATTCAGGGTGAAGGTTTCCGGAATCAGGAACACGGCACGCTTAGTAATCTCCGCGTCAGAGGCGAAGGAGCCTGCGATAATAATCAGGAACGGCAGAATAGCAAGGATTCCGGCTGCTCCCAGGAAGAGGTAGTTGGATATATCGAAAATGGTGCCGCCGGCTGTTTTGTATTGCTTGGCCATCTGTAACCCCTCCCCCTAATAAAGTCCGGCTTGCCCGAATTTTTTGGCCAGCCAGTTGCTGCCCAGCACCAGCGTCACGCCGATGACGGCCTTGAAGAGGCCCACTGCCGTACTGTAGCTGAATGCGCCTTGAGTGATACCGACGGTATACACGTAGGTGTCGAATACCTCGGCGACCTCGCGGTTCAGCGCATTCATCATCAGAAAGATTTGTTCAAAGCCGTTATCGAGAACGTTCCCCATCCGGAGGATCAGCAGAATCACGATGGTGCTGCGGATAGAAGGAAGCGTAATATGCCAGGTTTGTTTCCACCGGTTGGCACCGTCCATGATCGCCGCTTCATATTGCTCCACATCCACCCCGGCCAATGCCGCCAGGAAGATAACTGTTCCCCAGCCGCATTCCTTCCAGATGGTCTGGATGATGATCAGCGGTCTGAACCATTCGGGGTCAGTGAGGAAAGAGATTTTTTCACCCGTTAACTGATAGATAAATTCATTGATGGTTCCACCCTCCGTGGTCAACAGGATGTACGTTAAGCTCGCCACGATAACCATGGAGATAAAGTGCGGCACATACACCAGGGTCTGAATAGACCGTTTGTACCAAGAGATCCTGACTTCATTCAGGAGAAGCGCCAGCAGGATCGGAGCAGGAAAGGAAAACACCAGACTATATAAGGATAAGACCAGGGTATTGCGCAGCAGCATACCAAACTCGATATTCTGGAAGAACATGTTGAAGTGGTCCAGGCCTACCCAGTCACTTTTCATAAATCCCAGGAACGGCTGGTAATTCTTAAAGGCCAGCAGGATGCCCCACATGGGTGCGTATTTGAATACCAAGAAATAAAGCAATCCGGGTGTAATCAGCAGGTACAGCCACTTGTCCCGCTTTAAGCGTTTACTGATTAGATTCCATTTGCTTCTCCGGGTACTCGGTACAACAGTCAACTCTTCTGCTGCTGTTTCTCCCACTCCCCATCACCTCCGGGTTGTCTTTCGCTTCTCTAGAGCGGTTATGCTTTGATTATGTTCGAACCCGCAGTCTGACAACAATCGGAGATTCTTGTTCGGGCCTAAAACCCGCATTTTGGGCTAAAATCAAAAAAGTGCAAGGCTTGCGAAGCCGGTGAAAACGGCTGAAAACAGTAAAAATCCCGACGGATCATCCGATCCGTCAGGATTTTGGGAATGGAATTCAAGTATAGGGGAAAAGGCTCAAGCGGGGGAGGGGGAGCCTTTTTTGTTAGAGTAGGCCCGGATCAGCTCAATGGAGCCGCGGACGGCCAGAAAGGTGCCCAGGAAAAAAAGGAACGAGTAGTACCAGGTCCAGTTGTGGAATTTCACCAGTTGGGTATTTTCTGCGGCCCACCATTCGAAGAGAGTAGGCGGAATGCTGTAAAGGAAAGCCTGAAGCAAAATTCCGCTTAAGTGGGATTTATATGAGGTTTGGTTGTACAGGACACAAAGCAAGGGATACGCAAATACGGCAAATACGATGGTTGTTTGGAAAATGTTGGGCAATAAACGGTCCGGATAGCTTAACCATCCCTTGGCAACAAAATAGGTGTCGCACAGGATGGATAAAAAGCCTTTGAGAAAAAAGACAATAATCCAGTCTTTGACCGGAGGTTTGGAAAATACATAAAACATGGTCGCAATTGATAACACCAACACAGTCCAATTAATAAACCCAGCCATACCATCTGACCTCCATGAAGCTTCCATATTTAGGGAACAACATCAGTATGCCACTGGTTTCAGGAATTATCCCTGTCTCAGATGGTTTCAACTGCGGAGGCGGTGACCGTTTTCCTGAGTGCTTTTTTTGAAGCAGATTTTTAATAGAGGAGGTGCAATCAGTGTGGTCAAAATAATGGAAATGACCACCGGGGTAAAATATCCGCTCTCCAACAAGTTTGCCTGCAAGCCTGCCGCCGCAATAATCAAAGCAACCTCCCCCCGTGAAACCATTCCTGATCCAACGGCAATGGACGAGTTCAAGCTCATCCCCGTAAAACGGGCGCCCACCGCACCTCCCACGAGCTTCGTCAGCCCGGCTATAACGGTCAGAACCACCACAAAGCCCAGCTGCCCTGCCACACCTGCGAAGGAAACGTTCAGTCCGATGCTCACGAAGAATACGGGAACGAATACGCCATAGGCAATGGGCTCGACCTTGGTTTCCACGGTATGCTTAAAGGCTGTTTGCGAGATGGCAAGCCCGGCGGCAAATGAACCGATAATGGCCGCCATCCCCATTTGGTCGGCGAAGTACGCAAACGCAAAGCATACGGCCAGTGCCATAGACATGACAGGTTCAGTTACGTTCATTTTGGAGAACCACTTCATAAACCGCGGGACAATAAACCAGCCAGCTCCAACAATTCCAATAAAGAAGATAAGCTTCTTGCCGATCAGCAAGCTGATGGAGGAAGGCTCAGCACCCTCTCCGAGAAAGCTCATCATAAAAGCCAACAGGATCACAACTAAAACATCATCCACAACAGCCGCCCCTAATATTGTGGTGCCTTCTCGCGACTGGAGCCGATTCAGGTCCTTCAGTACCTGAACGGTGATGCTTACGGAGGTCGCACTCAGGATCACTCCGAGGAAAAGCGATTGGTTAAAGCCAAGACCAAAGGCTTCGCCAACACCGATCCCGCCCAAAAAGGGAAGCGCGATTCCGCCGACAGCCACCGAAAAAGCGGACTTCCAATTTTCCTTCAGTGTTTGTAAATCCGTCTCCAAGCCCGCGATAAACATCAGGAGAATCACTCCGGTTTCAGCCATGTAATGAATGAATTGATCTTGTTCAATCCATCCCAATACGGCGGGGCCAAGAACGATTCCTGCAAGCAGCTTGCCTAATACCGACGGCTGGCCAAGCAGGGTGGACAGATGGCCTGCTGCTTTGGTTGAGATCAAAATCAGAACCATATACCAAATAAATTCCAACTTTAGGACTCCTCTGCATGCAAATATATTTTATTTATCATATATCATTTTTTCTTGTAGATAAATAGCGATTTTAAAGGCCGTAAAGTGGGTTTAATAGGCTATTAACCCCTATCATAATCCCTAGGGATTATCTCGGCCATAGACAGTTTTAAAATCGATTTATGGGATTTTGGTGAGGTAGGATGATTTTCATTTTGGGCGGGGTCGGCATATATAACGGGATCGGCCAGCAGGTGATTCCGTTGAATGAGGATGGGTTTATGGCGGCGCTGTGCAGGAGGCTTATGGAGGCCCCGTCGCCGGGGCGTGCGTCAATCGCGGAGGAGGCCTGTTTATCCGGCTGGACACCCGCGCAGATATTGCATTTCTTCGATCCCAACTTTGAGGGGATTCCTCTGGGAAATAGAAGCTAGCGAACACTACACCGGCTTGGATTCAAACTGCATTACATCCATCCCGCCCAGAAACTGGAGAAAAGCCCGTGCGACAATGCTTACCGCGCTTATAGGCAGGGATACCATCCCGATGTGACGGTACTGGGGAGGGTTCAAGGGCCTCGCAGCCATGGGGAAGGTGACATTGCGGATAATCAGCTCGGGCATGATGCTGATGCCGAAGCCATTGGCCACCATGGCCATTACCGAAATATCGTCATTCAGCGTATACTTTATCTTAGGCGGGGAGCCCGTATCCTTCAGCACCGCCCGTATATCATTATCCGAACCCTTCATGGGCATAATGAAGGGTTCTTTGATGATGTCCTCCAGGGATAGGGCCTCCCGTCCGGTCAAGGGATGCCCCGGCTCCATCAGCACCAGCAGCGGGTCCTGTTTAAGGGGGAGGAAGGAAAGGGTTTCCGGTACCGGAGCGGTAAGGAAGCCGCAATCAATTTTGCCCTGCGTAATCCATTCGGTGATGTCATCGTAGTTGCCGTCCAGCAATTCAAAGTCCACCAGCGGATAGCGCTCCGAAAAGGAGCGGATGATGCCGGGCAGCCATTGGGAGGAGACGCTGGTGAAGGTCCCCACCCGGATGGTTCCGGCGACAATATGATTGATATTGGCTATGGTCTGGGCCAAGCTGCGCTGCTGGTTTACCAGACCTTGCACCCGCTCCAGGATCTGCTTGCCATTGTCAGTCAGGGTGACGCCGTTGCTGCTCCGCCGAAATAGGGCGAAGCCGGTTTCCTTCTCCAGAGCCGAGATGGCATGGCTGACCCCAGATTGGGTGTAATTCAGCGCCTCCGCGGCCCTTGTGATATTCCCCAGCTCCACAACCTTCAGGAAAATTTCATAACGGTTGCTGTTCATGTGTTAAGGACATCCTCCCGGGAGTGATGCCGGTGGCCTGCAGCCATTCCTCACATAAATTTGTCCACATGGCAACTGCTCCTTCCGCTCCGCGAATCCCAAACCCATGCCCGCCCGCTCTGAAAATATGAAGCTCTGCCTCCACACCCGCTTGTTTTAAGGCGGAGTAAAAGCGGATGCTGTGCTCCGAGGATACCCAGTCATCATGTGCATGGAATAAAAATGCCGGGGGTGTATTCGCATCCACCTGCTGATCACCCGGATACCTATGAAGCGGCGCAAAGTTGGGCTTTGCCTCCGTGTTCCCGGGTACGATAGCCGGATAGCCGAGGATCAGAAAGTTTGGCCGAGCATCGATTAGATCCACTTCGTCCATCGGAGCATAAACTGGCTCCGTATAACGCGTTCCCAGGGTGGCGGTCAGGTGGCCTCCCGCAGAAAAACCGATACATCCGATTTTGTCCGGATGAAGGCTCCAGCGCTCCGCATTGCTTCTGATGAGCCTCAGAGCCCGTTGAGCATCCTGCAAGGGAACGCAGTGACTATTTCGGTGCCCCTCTGCCGGCAGCCTGTACTTCAAGACAAAAGCCGCCACTCCAATGGAATTAAACCATCTGGCAATGTCGATCCCTTCTTTATCGAAGGCAAGCCGTTCGTAGGCTCCTCCCGGCGCGATCAGTACGGCAGCTCCGTTCCCTGTGCCCTGCTCCGGAAAAAAAGGAGTGATGCTTGGTGCCGACACGCCCATAACCGCTCTGTTCTTAATGGTTGAATCCGTACTTCTGTCCAGAACCTGCTGCTTCAATTCAAGCTGCTCCGAGCCGGGAGGTGTTCCCGTCCAGAGCAACATTTCATTCTCCACTAACAAACCGTCCAATTCCATCGCCTCCTGACTTTTATGATAACATCCGCATTTATCCGCATTCAAGATCGGCATCCGCTATTTCAAAACAGAGATTGCCGCTGCAATGAGAAGAATCCCCATAAAAGCCGGTGCGGAGTGACCGAGTGAGACATAGAGGTGCCCTCCCGCAACCGGTCCGATGATTCTGGCCAAGGCCTGAATCGATTGGCTGCCTCCTTGAAGCCTTCCTTGTTCATGGGCGTCCGCCGACTTGGAGACCATTCCATTAAATGAAGGACCGAAGATCGAATCACCGAAGCCGAAGATAAACATTCCCGCGATAAAAAGAGGATAAAATGAGAGCAATGCCGATGCAGCAATAAGGCTGTAGCCTGCTAGCTCCGACACCATTCCGGCAATGGCAATCTGCCTGTCGCTGCGCGTTTTCAGAAGCCTCGGCATGATGAAGCCTTGGGCTAGGATGTCCTGAATGCCCATAATGGAAAACATCAGCCCGATTCGTGCAGGCTCCCAACTGAAGACATCCAGGGTAAACTGCGAAAACACCGCCTGCAGAGAGCCGTTGGGTATCCACAGCAAAAATGCGGAGAAAAACAGCCTCTTAACATGTTTCAGGGAAAGGATGCCCGCCAGCTGCGAGAATGGATTCAATCTTGCAATGGAAATCCTGTCCGGTCTGCTATTCTTCTCCAGACTCTCCGGCATATACAAAAATCCGTATACAACATTCAGTAAGGTGATGACGGCTCCAAAATACATGGGCACAGCGTAACCAACCCCGGCAAGCAATCCGCCCAGAGAGGGGCCGATAACAGCCCCTGCTCCTGCAACCGCACTCACCCATCCGAAGGTTCGGGTCCGCTCTTCGGGAGGAGTAATGTCTGCAAAATAAGCAAAGATCGTGCTGATGCTCCCTCCGGTAATCCCTTCTATAATACGGCCTGCAAAAAGGACCCATAAGGCGCCTCCTATACCAAAAACGGTGTACCCGGCTGCGGACCCCAAAAGGCAGAACAGCAGCAGCGGCCGCCGCCCATACCTGTCGCTCAACGCACCAAGCGCAGGAGCCGCGAAAAACACGCAGGCTGCATAAGCGGAGGTCAAGAGCGTCACAGCGACAGCTTGATCTCCCGGATTGCTGATGTATGGCTGTACTAAGAAGGGGACAACAGGGGCTACAATACTGAAGCCGATCCCGCATAGAAATACGGAGATAAGGCCAAATAGGAAAGCGTGTTTAGATTGGTTATGAAACATATGGTTTCTCCCTTCAATGGGTTTTGTTTTGTTTCCTTGGAATCAAAAATAATAGTATCAGTGTTTTGTTTCCGCGTCAACAAAAATAAAGAGAATAAAAAAGCAGCCTCTTCTCCTTGGAGAGGGCTGCTTGTTGGGTCCATGGCTCTATTCAGATTGATCCGCAGTCATATCGATGCCCAACTTCTTGATTTCTCCGTCCAAATGCCGGCTGTACCGTTCCATAAAACCAAGCATGTCGTCAAATTGTGTCTCAGTGACCTGCGCAAATACGGCTTGATCCCGCTTTTGGAACTCCTTATGCAGCTCCTCGTGAATGTTATAAACCTCTATTCCTTTCTCCGTCAGCCGGAAGTAGATTTCCTTTTTGTTCTCCGGCTTCTGATAGCTTTCGATACAGCCCTTTTCCATGAGCTTCTTCGTTATTTTACTAATGGCGCTTCTCGTCATATAAAAGGTCTCCGCAAGCTTGGTCACGTTGGAGTCCGGATTCTTCCCAATGTATTCGATGCAATGGACCTCAGAAGGTTTGTACCCCTTAAGGCAGTCCTCCATCTTAAGCTTATTCAGCCAAACCATCTTATTGAACACGTCCCTGAAGCCCGTGATCACTTGATCCTCTTTATTCATGTCCGTCCTCCTGCCGTCCCGGCCGTTGCCGCATTACCTCTATTATATTCAATTCCGCTGCAAGGAGCCATGACAGGTTTTATGCTGCCTTCGGGACATTACAGTTTCTCATGGTGGGGATGAATAACATTCTCTTCCCAAATGATAGGTCTTTACTATAATAGGGAATGGAAATAAAAACAAACGGACTTTGCGCCCCTGGGGGAGAACATGATGATTGCCCAAAATACGCTTCAACCAACAGTAAAAACAGGCTGGACACAACAGCGTGCAGATAGCTGCATCGCCTTGATTTCCATGGCTTGGGGGGCTTCTTATCTCTTGATGAAAGCCGGTCTGGACGGACTGGGTCCCTTTAATCTGATCGGACTGCGCTTCGGCATCGCCTTTTTGGTGACGGCGCTGATTTTTAATAGAAGGCTCAGGAAAGCCACTCTACCCGTTATCGGCAGAGGGGCGATTCTGGGCTTGACCCTGTTCGGAATGTTCAGCTTCCTGATGGTTGGTTTGCAATCCACCACAGCCTCCACCGCCGGTTTTCTGACCAGCACCACCGTGGTGTTTGTGCCCATTCTGCAAATGATCATCACCCGGAAGAAGCCTCAGGGAAGGATCGTTGCAGGTGTAATCCTGACGGTTATCGGGATTGGGCTGATGACCATTCAAGATTCTCTCGCCTTGAACCGGGGAGCGGTATTTTGCCTGATGGGAGCCATGATATATGCGTACCATATTATTTTGACAGACCGTTTTGCCCAAAAGTCGGAGGGACTGCTGCTGGGAATTCTGCAGCTTGGCTTTGCCGGCTTCTATGGATGGGTGGCGAGCTTTCTCTTTGAAGCTCCCGCTTTGCCCGCCGGCACGGTGCAATGGGGCGCGGTACTTGGGCTGGCGCTGGTGTGCAGCGCCTTCGGCTTTGTGATGCAGCCCATCGCCCAGACCTACACCACACCGGAGCGGACCGGTCTGTTGTTTGCGTTGGAGCCGGTGTTTTCCGCGCTGCTTGCCTTTATCTTCCTGCAGGAGGTCCTTTCAGTCCAAGGTTACATCGGCGCCGCGCTGGTGCTGGTCAGTGTCTTCATCGCCGCGACGAAGCCCGGGGGCCGGAAGCAGGCGCGGTACTCTCTTCGCAAAACCCTCCGGTTTGCACACAGGGGGCAGTGATAAACATACCTGCCCATATCTCGAAAACCCCCGCTTGAGGGTTGCGGCGTCGGCTAACGAATCTTTAACACGCTATTTCGCGAAAATGGGGCACGAAAAAAATCTAACGAATCTGGTACACGCTATTCGCCGGGTTGGAGGCATTTCGCCGCCAATTCCGCCCGAATAGCGTGGCTAGGCCGTGTTTGCAAACCCACTTAAGGGCATCTTTCACCGCCTTTTCGTCCCTTGCATCGTTACTTCCGCTTGACGTACCCCCGGTACGCCTTCACGAAAGTGCCTTGCCTGGAACGAAAATTTGGGTATTAGCTGCTCCCCTCAGAGTTTGCAAACACGCCCTAGGATTCGTTAGATTTTTTATTTCCCCATAAACGGTCAAATAGCGCTGCTCAGATTCGTTGCTATGAACGTTTTTGTCAAGCCCTCCGGTTTTGCAGGGTCGGAGCACGTGGCACGGGAGCAAATA
>NZ_JBJURJ010000016.1:0-215107 GCF_046098205.1 Paenibacillus mesotrionivorans
GGGCGCTTAGCTCAGCCGGGAGAGCATCTGCCTTACAAGCAGAGGGTCGGGGGTTCGATCCCCTCAGCGCCCACCATACATATGCGGTCGTGGCGGAATTGGCAGACGCGCTGGATTCAGGTTCCAGTGGACTAATACTCCGTGGAGGTTCGAGTCCTCTCGACCGCACTACTCATTAGACAAAAAAGACTTCAGCTTTTATGCTGGAGTCTTTTTTGTCATTCAGCATGTGCGCGGCGGTCTTCTCCTGTTAGAGGAGGGAGATAAAAGTTTGCCATTATTTTGATGGGTAATTTTACTCATTTAAACCGTATTCGGTGAATACGTTATAATAAACGCCTAGCATTGGAGGCAATATACATATGAATTCAACCTGTAACCGATTATACAGTCAAATCGAAATTATTATTTTAAGTAAGCTTCCGCCTACAACAGTTAAGCGGTGGCTGGAGTATTTTTCAGATTGTGTTCCTTCTATCCGAAAGGGAGATTTAGATTATTATCAATTTGAGACAGTCGAAGTCCTCAAACGGATTAGTGAATTGAGAAACGAAAAATATCGGTTAAAAAGCATCAGGCATCAGTTGGAGCAGGAGGGCTTTAATAGAAAGAAAGAGGCATCAGAAGAAAATGGGTCAGGTGGAAAAATAACACAAGAGAAAGACATATCAACAAAAATGGAGAAGGAAGTAGATTCCCAAGCGATTCTTTTGACCCTGCATGCCCTCGCTGCGGAGATGCATAGTATCTCTAAGAAGTTGGAGGTATTATGCAAGAGATAGATGATTGCATGATGAAACAAAATAAAAAAACGCCAATTGGCACCGCGTGTTCGCGATAACCTTAGGCGCAATGTTGGAAACCAATAAGATTACTTGCCTGCGTAACCATGGTCGCTCAATTATGTTTTGGAGGACTAACCTTATTCTTAACGTTAATCCAGGGTTTACCCGGGCTGGGTGTTGGGTTTTTCCAATGAATGATAACCGGCTCTTTATGGATGTCTCCGGTAAACCGATGAAGGAAGGTATTAAATTCCTCAATAACTTGTATGATCTGGGAGTCTCTGCTTGAGGATTGATCCCACTTGCTGATTTCCATAATGAGCATAAAAAGATAGCTGTGCAGCTTTTTGGATTGTTCGGATTTTGGCATAACTTCTTGGGTAAGCACTGAATTTTCATATGGAGCAAAACGGAGAAGTGTTGACCACCAAAGTTTAGTGAGGGCAATACCTTCAAGCTTTATAATACTGTAATTGATGAAATTACTGAAAACGGGCAGCAGATACTCTCCCAGCCATTGATTTTCGTCCCTGTATACAATAATGGTGAGTTCCGCTAGTTTTGCGAGAGTGCGGGCAATATGATCTATACCTGAGGCGTTCGTTTGTTTAATGATGTCATGCAGAACAGATAATTTCGTATTTATTTCTTCGAATTGACTGCAAAAAAGCTGAATTGTATTTAGACGCGATTGGTTGAAGATCAGGCTTCCCCGTAAATAAAATAAGGAATGGCATGTAAGGCACCACTCATTGAGCAGAGCCGCTAATTTGTCCGGATTATCATAAACAGCGTAGGAGTAAGCCGTTTGAGGATCCGGCAGTAGGATATACAACCCTTCCCATAAACGCGGAAATGCCTGCTCCATTAAGATCATGGAATCTATTGCATCAGGAAAGTGGCTATTCGTCATACGGCTCTTCTGATTTATGACAATTGGGATCATCGTCGTCTTCATCTTCTTCTTCATCTTCATCTCTGGATGTCCTATGCTCCAGATCCAAAACATCCTCAAGCTTCATCTGCAGAAGCATTTGGTTTTTGATGATGTTTCTAAGTGTTCGTTCCACACTGCGGTTAATATGAAGCATATCGTCCAAAGTGACCGCCTCGTTCTGAAGTAGGCGCTGAATTTTTTCGCCTTCCGCATTCAAAATATGAGAAAGAGCGATTTCTTCAAGAGCAATGGATGATAACAACAATGTAATCGACTCTTGTCGTGTCAATGTTATGATGGGTGTTATGTTCGGTATGTTCGGAAGAGACATGAAACACTTCTCCTTTCATTGGCGCTTACGGACCAAAGCTGTTCCACACAATCCAAGACAGACAAGCTGTTCTGCTGGATAGTGGCCGCGGATTGCATCTGTAATATATACATGAATACTAACCATTATATTCCCCCGTTATCCCCCATACTTACAGCACCCTCCTCACTAAGCACTCCCGACTAAGTTCACTCGTCATCCTGCAGATTTCCGTTTCTAAACCCAAAGGCGTGTGCATACAGTAAAATTAACGTCCGGTTAGGCCATCAAATCCACTCGGTCCGTTTTGGAAGGGAGGGTTAATGAGTCGCTATACAACAGGGATATACTCCAGAATGGATTAAGAGGTTCCTGTACTAGCTGGTGCCTGCCAGAGCAGAGCCTAGAACGGCTTTTCGTTGTTGGCGGTTAAGCTGAATTTGGAATGGAATGAGTTGCGCAGGGTCTCTATAAACGGGGAGAGTCATATACTGGCAGTGTTATGGGATTAAAAATCCATGAATTCTTAATTGGTTTGAAAATGGGAGGAGAAACATGATTACAATAAGTCTCTGTATGATTGTTCGCAACGAAGAAAAAAGTCTGGGCCGTTGCTTGGACGGAGTGAAGGATATTGCTGATGAAATTATTATCGTGGATACGGGTTCTACAGACAACACCAAAGAAGTTGCAGAATCGTATGGAGCAAAAATCTACGATTTTGAATGGATCCAGGATTTTGGAGCTGCCCGGAACTATTCCTTCAGCAAAGCAACCAGCGAATACATTCTGTGGCTGGATGCCGATGATACGATAGAAGAGAAGGACAGAGAGCTCTTCAAACAGCTTAAGGCCACGTTATCTCCGGACTATCAGTCAGTCAGCATGGCGTACAACCTGGCTTTTGACTCCGAGGGAAAAGTCATTAGCAGCTTGCGGCGCAACCGTTTGGTAAGAAGGGATTGCAACTTCCAATGGATTGGTCCGGTGCATGAGTATCTGGCTGCAGGCGGCAATACGTTGGCAAGTGACGTATGCATCACCCATAAGAAAGACAAGGAGTACACAGACCGTAACCTGCAGATTTACCTGAACCGGGAGAAGAAGGGGGAAGATTTTTCGCCGCGGGACCTATATTATTTTGCCAATGAGTTAAGAGAGCATGCAAGATATGAGGAATCGGTGAAATATTACAGACGCTTTCTCGATACAGAGCAGGGCTGGATAGAGGATAATTTTCAAGCATGCTTGAAGCTTGCTGCCTGTTATGAAAAGCTGGGCAATACAAAAGCGCGCATCCAAGCCCTGTGTGAGACATTGCGTTATGACATGCCGCGCTCGGAATTTTGCTGCCAGATGGGCTATTATTTCCTGAGCACCAATGAAATTAATCAAGCGATTTATTGGTTCAAAACTGCCATTGAGCTGCCGAAGCGTGAAACCATGGGGCTTCAGGATATGACCTCGACGAATTGGGTGCCTCATTTGCAATTATGCCTGTGCTACGACAAGCTGGGTTTGTTTACCAAAGCGAATTATCACAATGAAATGGCATTGATGTATTATCCGACGCATCCCAGTATGCTGTATAACCGCACTTATTACAAAGGCAAGCTGGGAGAATCCTTCGTGTCTTTCAATGAAGACCTGGTGCAAGCGGCTGAGGGGAAAAGCGTATGAAAACCAGTATCGTGATATTAACGCTTAACCAGCTTCCTCTTACCATCCAATGTTTGGAGAGCATCTGGAAGAATACGTCCACACCTTATGAGCTTATCCTGGTGGATAACGGATCAAAGGACGGGACAATTGATTATTTAAGAAATTTAGGTGACCGGATCATTCTCATTGAAAATCCGTATAATCTAGGTTTTGCCAAAGGCTGCAATCAAGGCACGGAGGTCGCTACTGGGGATCAAATATTATTTCTGAATAACGATACCATTCTGCCCCCAGGTTGGCTTGAACCCATGGTTGAGGCTTTATACAGTGATGACGATGTCGGAATTGTGGGACCTGTTACGAATTACATTAGCGGCCAGCAGAAGATTCCCGTACCCTATACGCATATTGGCGATATGGAGCCCTTCGCAAAGGCCCACATGCAGAAGCATAAAGGAGATATGCAGGAGGTACGGAGAATTGTCGGTTTTTGTCTGATGGCCAGGAGCAGCTTGCTTGAGGACATTGGCGTATTCGATGAACGGTATGGATTAGGGAATTATGAGGATGACGACTTGTGTCTGCGGGCAGTGAGAGCCGGCTACAAGCTGCTAATTGCTTGGGGATCATTTATCCACCATATTGGCCATGCGAGCATGGGCCAGTCAGAATCAGCAAGCTTAGGGAACCTGTTGCAGATTAACCGCGAAAAGTCTCTCCAAAAATGGGGTCTTCCTGTCCATGAACTGTTGTATTCACCCGCTGTCCGTATCAGTGCTTGTTTCATTACTTCCAACAGTGAAGAGATATTGGAAGCCACGCTTTCTTCATTCCAGGGAGCAGTCGAGGAAATTATTGTGGTCGATATGAATTCCTCAGATGGAACCGTGGATATAGCCAGAAAATATGCAAATAAAGTGGTTGCTCTAAAAAGTGCTGGTTCACCTCAGTTGGAGCCTGAGATGATGTATCAATTAGCCTCGGGTGATTATCTGTTATGGCTGGAGCCGGGAGATATTCTGGACACCTCCTCACGAAGAAGAATGGCCGGGTTGAAGAAATCCTTATATCCCGGATATGACGTCGTTACTGTTTCCTTCGAGAATGGCGCCAGATATTTGACCGCAAAAAGCTTGCATAAGGTGGATCCGCAGACCGCTATCAAGTCACCTGATACCGCTTATTTCAGAAGCCAATTGTAAAAAAAACCGTCGAATAAAAGGCGCCGCAAAGCTGTTAATCACACACAGCTTTGCGGCGCCTTATTATGAGCAGATGGGAGAAGCTCTGGAGGGAACGCCCATTGCCCGGAAGCCATCAGGAATATCCTTGGTCACCACTGTATTAGGGGCCACAATACAATCTCTTCCTATATTCACGTTGCCAACGATGACTGCATGGGCGCCAATAGTAGTGTTATCTCCAATTATCACTTGATTGTCCCGGGTAGTGGTTCCTTGCAGCCCAATGGGAATGCCGATTTCCCGGAATTGGTGATCCGTATCGGAGATATAAACATACGGGCCTATTGTCACATTTTTACCGACTTCAATGCGGTTGATGGCAGACATTAATACATCACGGTCGCATCGGGTACCTTCGCCAATGGAGATTTTGGGGACGGGACCTATCCCCGGTGTGGCCACATTGAACCAATACCCATCTCCGATGGAGGTGTGATCACCAATCCAAACTTCTTCGGGATAATTGAAGTAGCCGTCATCGGATATTGTGGCATTCACTCCAAGATAACAAAGCCGATTTCTTAATGAGATGTCAATAGGAGACATGCTATAGGTTACCTCCTTCGGAAGCCTTTTTATAGTATGTATGAAGAAGTGCCGGATTCAGACTTGGAAAATAAGGGGACAGGCTGAGTTATATTTTCCTGTCCTTCTTTATATGACAAGTTTCTAACTTCTGGGCGGAAGCATATACATAGCTCATAGTGCAAAAAATGGGCTCGGACTGCTATGTCTGCAAAGTCCATCAAGTCCACATGAAATGGATGCCGTGGACGAGAGGAGGGAGCGTCTTCTGAATAAGGTCCAGTTAAGCGTCTGTATGATTGTAAAGGATGAGGAGCAATGGATTGGCCGCTGCCTTGCCAGCATCCGCCCTTATGCGGGAGAAATTATCGTAGTGGATACGGGCTCCCACGATCAAACAGCAGGGATTGTCCAGTCCTTGGGGGGACGTATCCTGCCATTCGAGTGGACGGGAAGCTTCGCTGATGCCCGGAATTTCGGTCTGGAGCATGCAACTGGAGAATGGATCATGTGGTTGGATGCGGATGAAGAAGTAGATGTACAACAAGCAAGTCACTTGCTGGAGCTGCACCAATATAAGAAGAGTAATTTGCTGGCCGTGGAAATGATCCATTTCAATGGGGCCTTACATCCTCACCCTGACGAAGCATACCGCATGGTCCATCATCGTCTCTTCCGAAATGGCAAGGGTTTTTACTTTACAGGAGACATTCATGAGCAATTATCCAATTCCCGTACGGATATGGTACAGGAGGTGGAACAGTGTGAGATTCTGCCTGTTACGGTGCTTCATTACGGTTATTTGGAGGCAGTTGCCGATACAAAGCATAAATTCTCACGAAATTTCAGCATCCTGCAAAAGAAGCTGGCCGAGATGCACGAACCCGATCCTTGGCTGATGTACCATTTGGCCAGTGAGTATTACCGGAAGAAGGATTACAACACTGCCATCGATCAGCTCAATTTGGCTATCCGCATGGCACTTGCCCAGGGAATGCTACCTCCACCGTTGTTTTATAAGCTGAAATATGCCTCGTTGCTTGAAGCAAAGCAATTTGAAGCCGCGTGGTCGGGCATTGATAAAGCGATTTTGCTTTATCCGGATTATGTGGACTTACATTTTTACAAAGGGTGCATCTTGCTCCAGTTGGGTAAGGCAGAATTAGCACTTCCTACGTTTGAGGAATGTTTGCGGTTGGGCGATGTACATCCCCATTATATGACCCTGCAAGGCGCCGGTTCCTTCTACACCTTCTACTATCTTGGTTTGTGCTATGCCCAATTGAAAGCCCCGCACAAAGCAAGCCAGATGTACGTAAAAGCCCTAGAGCGATCTCCCCATTTTTCGGAAGCCAGGCAGGAGTTGGAACGGGTAAGAGCTTCAGAACATAGCATATCGTGTTTAGTTGATTCCAGCTCGTCCGCTTTTCTACCAGATTCTATGCAACCCATAGCCGACCCCTATCCTGTAGTTATTGCCGCCCGGTTGACCATAGGGACAATGTTAATTCCAGGGGGAAACGGGCCGGACCGGTTAGATCAATGGCTGAAAGAATGGGATGCTTATGCAGATGAATGGTTGATTGTGGACTGCGGTCTGCAGCGGGAGGAAAAAGCGGTTGCCCGCCGGTATGCTCATCAACTTGTTGTTTACAACAACAGTAATTCCGAATGGGCTAAACCGGGAATCGTTCTCCGCGAAACAGCATCCTGCGAATATTTTCTATGGCTTCATCCTGCGGATCGTCTGACCCCGGAGGCTTCGCAGGAGCTGGATGCGTTGCGGCAATGGCTGGATGCACAAGACGGCAGGAAAATGGATGCAATTTCATTCCAGTTAAGCTGGCCCAATCCGGAAACTGACGATTCAACGGGTTGGACGGTTACACGCAACCGGCTGGTGCGCAAAGCTGCGATTGCGGATTGGAATCCCCAACTGGAGGAATTCCTCCTGCCGCCTGGAGCATTGGTGCAGGAAAGCGGGATTCGGTTGCAGTTTGACCGGGGCTTGGGGAGGAAACAACTAAACACTTTGTCAGAAAGCAGTTAAGTATTTTCCAACGAAAGGGGGGATGCGCCGGTCTGATCATTGTAGGAGATTGCCAAAGCCGGAGGGCAATTGTCTTAGAAATTCACTTGGAAGAGGAGTTGTGTGGGATGCCTTTATTTACTCCAATTCTATTGGGGAACCCAGGGGCGGCAATCAGCTTTAGTGCCAGTGTAGAGCAGGCGGAAAATCAGCCGCTCACACAAATTAATTTCACCGTTCCCATTCGCTTCAAACTTCAGAATTCAGGCAGCTACTTGCTTGTGCTGGGTCTTGAGCTATTGAAAAACGGCCAGATAATAAAGACTGTTACAGACCCCTATACCGGAACCGGAGCCGCCAACGAGACGGTCGCTGGTGAGATTGACTTCCACGTTCTGGAGGCATTAGCAGTAGGTACACATCAATACGAGCTGCGGGTACGGGTATTGGCTTATCAGAATGTGCAGTCGCATCCGGAGGCGGGATATCCGGCTACATCACTTCACTTGTCGTCTGAAGCGGATGATGTGGGGCCTGAAGGCCCTCCCGGTCCTCCGGGGCCATACGGGGATGATGGCCCTAAAGGTCCTCCCGGGGCTACGGGGCCAAGGGGTGATGTTGGTACTGGGGCAACGGGAGCAACAGGCAACAAGGGCGTTACCGGTCCTACTGGACCGTTTGTATTCAGCGGAGGTGATCCAGGTCCGACAGGTGCTACAGGCCCAACAGGCGAAGGGGCTACCGGTCCTACAGGTCCTACCGGTGACGGTATCACAGGTCCTACCGGTGTTGGTTTGCCAGGTCCTACAGGAGCCACAGGGGTAACCGGAGCTAGGGGTGATACCGGACCCGGCGGAATCACAGGACCTACAGGTCCAACAGGTACGGATTGGGGCTGGAGAGGACCGACAGGACCCGCCTTTACCGGGCCAGGACCGGGATTTCCCGGAGGCTACGTTCAAGGCTATACTCAGTTTGATCTATCTACTGGGAATTGGACAGAAATTGGGCGAATCTCCAACATCGTAGTTCCTGCTCCTCCGGAGCAACAACCACTTCAACCTGCGGTCATTCTGAAGGGCAGTTTTGGAATCCTCTATTTAGTTAGTGAAAATGTTCCTGTGGATGTTACTGTGGATTATCGTATTCTGCGTGACGGATCAGAAATTCAATCCTTCCGTTATCATGATGTCCGGTCTAATCCGAGTTCCGCTATGGATATCAACTTCTGGTTACCTCTTTATCATGTAGATTTGGCAGCAGCTCAAGGCGCGCATGAATATATTATTCAGGCAAGGTCTGGACTGGCGTCAGGGATTCCGCACAGCGTGTATACTCAGAAACAGTCCTTTACTGCAAGTGTGATCTACAGCGCAGATTAATTAACAATACAGATTCTTGGAGTTTTGATAATGCTGTATGCGAAGGAGTTGTGCAGGATGCCGAACTATATATCCCTTCCCGTCATCAGCGGCGCGAGCGCAGTTCTGGAAGAAGTTACGCTCTTGGCGGAAGTGACATATCCTCTTGCAGAGGTGACCTTTGTGCTCCCGTTACTGCTGCGTACCGAGTCCTCGGGGAGATACCGGCTGCTTATGGAATATGTCATCAGCAGGAATGGAGTTCCGTTGCTGCTGCGTAATGTGGCTCTTGAGGGGCAGGCTGTTGCCGGAGAGCAGGTTCAGACAGACGCGATTGTCAAATATGTGCACCCTCTTGAAGCAGGGCTTCATACCTATCAGATTCAAGCTACCATCCGACAGACGGTGAATCTCGCTTCAGAGGTACTTGCAGGAACCCCGCTACTGCAGACTGGCCCGGGCCCCATTGTTCTTGCCGGCCCCATCGGGCCCACAGGACCCACAGGTCCTACAGGTCCTACAGGTCCTACAGGTGATACAGGTCCTGATGGCAGCCAGGGTGGTAGTGGAAAGGGAGGTACAGGTCCAGGCGGTCTCACAGGTCTTACGGGTCCTATAGGCCCTACCGGTTACGGAAATGGACTGCCAGGCACTACAGGTGCCACAGGCGCTAGTGGAATTGGATTAACAGGAAACACGGGTCCAACAGGTATTGGGATACCAGGTCCAACGGGTCCAACAGGATATGGACTCACCGGCCCTACTGGCGCTCCTGGACTCCAGGGTCCTATTGGATATGGAACCACCTCAGCAACGGGGCCGACTGGGCCAACAGGGCCAACCGGCGCCACCGGCCCCACAGGGTTTGCCGGAGAGGCACTTCCACAGATACAAGTCGTGTATTCTTCAGTTTTGCCGGCTCCAGTGACAGCACAAGAGGGGGTTACCAACTTATTCGCCTTCCCCTATCGTTTTATGATGTTTCCTGGGACCCTGGACGGTTATATTCAAGTACAAATCAAACCGCAAAACTCACCTTATACCGGGCCTGCTCTGTTTAGAGGGGGTTATGAGGTATTCGCTGGTGAGAGGCAAATTAACGAAGTATTCTACGGGTTAGTCGGGCAGGATTTGCTGGAAATTGTGCTGCCTATTCGTATGGACATTACCAATCAATATAATGGTGTTGATCTGAATTTCTATTATGTAATACAAAATAATAACCCAGTGACTAGCTTTGATGTTGTTGTTACCCAAGCTGCATTTAGTTTAACTGTATACAATCTAGAACACTGATAATAGCTAAATATATTCAAAGTCTCTGAGAATAAGGAATTTTGTAGGAGGAGCGGTGAGCTATGTCGTTTACACCTCTTGTGCTGGGAAGACCGGGTCCAGAGGTTCATCTGACCGTCACCTTGGTAACGGATAATGATCAACCCGGCGCACTGCTCAGCTTCCGGGTCCCCGTGAAGGCGTCCACCCAGGCATCTGGAGCTGGAGCATTGTATATCGAATGGGAGCTTTGGCGTGGTGATGTTTTAGTGGCGAAGCAGGTGTCCCCCATGACCTTTATTGCGCCAGCCGGAGAAGAGCAATTACTAAGCGAGGTCATTGATGTCGTCGACAGCATCGGAGCAGGCACCCATGTCTACAATTTGAAGGCTCAAGTGGTAGCCTTCAACAATATTACGGACAATGCTCTTCTGGGAAAACCGCAAATTGGGGCAAGATTTCCGGCGGAAACTTCGGTAATCGGTGATGGTATTACAGGTCCAACCGGTCCAACCGGCCCTACTGGGGGCACTGGCGCCAAAGGTGAAGGGGGCGACCCTGGCGATCATGGGACAGTGGGTACCGGTGTATCCGGCCCAACGGGTCCTACAGGTCCCACTGGAGATACAGGTCCAACCGGTACGACCAGTTTAACCGGCAGCGGGATAGCTATAACTGGAGCTACAGGTCCAACAGGTCCTACCGGACATGGATGGACAGGAGCTACCGGAGCTACTGGGATAGGAGCCACGGGTCCAACCGGAGTTGGCAGCGTTGGAGCAACAGGGGAAACCGGTCTCAGGGGCCCAACAGGTCCAACAGGAAGCGGCGAGGGTGTCACAGGACCCACAGGTGCACCCAATCCTAGGAGCGGTAGCAAGGGGCCAAAGGGAGCGAATTATTCCCCACAGCGGTTTGGAGGAAACCTAAATTCAGCGTCGAATTTTGTGCCAATAAGGCTTTTTTGGTGGCCGGTACAGACGCTTCCGCGACTCCCTGTCCGTGCAGGACAAAAGGTTTTTCTTGAGTTTCTTGCCAGTATTCATACTGATTTAGGCAGTACTACTGGACCTGACTACTATGATTTTAGATATCAAATTGTGGATAAGGATCATAATGTAGTGGTTCATTCAGATACGATAAGCTATGGCTGGGGACGTGCCGTTCTAGACAATACTATATTGGTTAATTGGGTGGATGAAATTGGGGAAAATTCAACCCGGGTGTATGAACTCCAAGTAATAACCAACTCTAGTCCAGGTGGAGGAACAATGAGATATTACAACTTCAGAGCGACTGTTTTGGAAGGTTAAGTTGCAAAACGATGATCAGTGGGAGGGAATAAATATATGATAACAGGACCTACAGGACCTACAGGAGCAACCGGACAAGACGGAACAGATGGTGTAAACGGATCAGTTGGAGGCAGAGGAGCAACCGGAAACACGGGAGTTACAGGGGTTACAGGAGGAACAGGCGTTACCGGTGTCGGCGTAACAGGAGCCACGGGCGTTACCGGGATCGGGGTAACGGGAGCCACGGGTATTACCGGTGTCGGCGTAACAGGAGCCACGGGTATTACCGGTGTCGGCGTAACAGGAGCCACGGGTGTTACCGGTGTCGGCGTAACAGGAGCCACGGGTATTACCGGTGTCGGCGTAACAGGAGCCACGGGTATTACCGGTGTCGGCGTAACAGGAGCCACGGGTGTTACTGGTGTCGGCGTAACGGGAGCTACGGGCGTTACTGGGATCGGTGTAACAGGAGCCACGGGTATTACTGGTGTCGGCGCAACAGGAGCCACGGGAACATTTTCCCGAAGCTTTGGCTCTTATTATTCTAATGCTGTCACGGCCGCAGATTCAGACAATTTCCCTATTGGAGGATTCGTTGAGGCTGTCACAACAGTAGGCAACTTAATTTCCCTGTCCAGTGGAAATACATTTAACTTGGCGCCAGGACATCATTATTACGTGGATTTCCAAGCCAATATTACGTTTCCGGAAAATACGAATGCGCCGGGCCTTGTGTTGACCAGAAATGGTGCTCCCATCAGCAGGACATTAACTTTTTCGGGTGCATTAGGGGGCACAGCTGATTATGGTTCACCTCTGGGGCCGACTATACCTGTACGAAACTCTACGATTTTGTACGTTACAGCAAGCAACTATTCGATACAGCTTGCAATGGCGCAAGCGGGAGTGGAGACCTCGCAAGATATTCTTGGTGCAAGAACAGCATCTTCGAAAGCATTTATTACGATTATAGCGTTGGATTAAACGAAGGAATTCCAGGGAGGGGAAGGGTCGTGCCTTACCCTTTCCCTCTTTTATCTAAAATTTAATTTCTTTGAGACTACGACATGCAAATATAAAAAGATTCTAGGCAAACAAGTTTAAAAAGATCCGCGGCTCATTGATGACATGCCACAAAGACAGAAATAGTGACATGGGTATAATGAAAAATTCGGAGGTGAGATCATGATCACAGGGCCAACAGGGCCAACAGGAGCAACAGGACCAACAGGACCAACGGGGCTGTCAGGAGACAAAGGCGACCCAGGCGATAGAGGGCCTACTGGTAGAACCGGCCCTACAGGAGCAACAGGTGCCACGGGTGTAACTGGAGTTACGGGTATTACAGGAGAAACAGGCGTCACTGGTATAACGGGCGAAACAGGCGTCACTGGTATCACAGGTGAAACAGGCGTCACTGGTATAACGGGCGAAACTGGCGTCACTGGTATAACGGGCGAAACTGGCGTCACAGGTATAACGGGTGAAACTGGAGTCACCGGCGTAACAGGTGAAACTGGAGTCACCGGCGTAACAGGCGAAACAGGCGTCACTGGTATCACAGGTGAAACAGGCGTCACTGGTATCACAGGTGAAACAGGCGTCACTGGTATAACGGGCGAAACAGGTGTCACGGGTATCACAGGTGAAACAGGCGTCACCGGTATAACGGGTGAAACAGGCGTCACCGGTATAACGGGCGAAACTGGAGTCACCGGTATAACGGGTGAAACTGGGGTCACCGGCGTAACAGGTGAAACTGGGGTCACCGGTATAACGGGTGAAACTGGGGTCACTGGCGTCACGGGTGAAACTGGCGTAACAGGTGAAACTGGAGTCACCGGCGTCACGGGTGAAACTGGGGTCACCGGTATAACGGGTGAAACTGGGATCACTGGCGTCACGGGTGAAACTGGCGTAACAGGTGAAACTGGAGTCACCGGCGTAACAGGTGAAACTGGAGTCACCGGCGTAACGGGCGAAACAGGCGTCACGGGTGTAACGGGTGAAACTGGGGTCACCGGTATAACGGGTGAAACTGGCGTCACCGGTATAACGGGTGAAACTGGCGTCACCGGTATAACGGGTGAGACTGGTGTCACCGGTGTAACGGGCGAAACTGGTGTTACGGGTGTAACGGGTGAAACTGGTGTCACCGGCATAACGGGTGAAACAGGCGTCACAGGTATCACGGGTGAAACAGGCGTAACGGGTGAAACTGGGGTCACTGGTATCACAGGTGAAACGGGTATCACAGGCGAAACCGGGGTCACAGGTATCACGGGTGTAACGGGTGAAACTGGGGTCACCGGCGTAACAGGTGAAACTGGCATAACGGGTGAAACTGGCGTCACCGGCGTAACAGGCGAAACTGGGGTCACTGGCGTCACGGGTGAAACGGGCGTTACAGGTATCACGGGTGAAACTGGGGTTACGGGTATTACAGGTGAAACGGGCGCCACTGGGGTAACGGGTGAAACAGGCGTCACTGGTGTAACGGGTGAAACAGGGGTCACTGGTATCACAGGTGAAACTGGGATCACCGGCGTAACGGGTGAAACTGGTGTTACGGGTATCACAGGCGAAACCGGGGTCACCGGTATCACGGGTGAAACGGGCGTCACGGGTGTAACGGGTGAAACTGGGGTCACTGGCGTAACAGGTGAAACTGGTGAAACGGGCGTCACCGGTATAACAGGAGAAACTGGCGTCACCGGTATTACAGGCGAAACTGGCGTCACGGGTATTACAGGTGAAACTGGTGTTACGGGTATCACGGGTGAAACTGGTGTTACGGGTATTACAGGTGAAACAGGTGTCACAGGTATCACAGGTGAAACGGGCGTCACAGGTATCACAGGCGAAACTGGTGTTACGGGTATCACGGGTGAAACTGGCGTCACTGGCATAACAGGTGAAACAGGCGTCACTGGTATAACGGGCGAAACAGGTGTCACGGGTGTAACGGGTGAAACTGGGGTCACCGGCGTAACGGGCGAAACTGGGGTCACTGGTATTACAGGTGAAACAGGCGTAACCGGCGTCACGGGTGAAACTGGAGTCACCGGCGTAACAGGCGAAACAGGCGTCACTGGTATCACAGGTGAAACAGGCGTCACTGGTATAACGGGCGAAACAGGTGTCACTGGAGTAACGGGTGAAACAGGCGTCACGGGTATCACAGGTGAAACTGGCGTCACCGGTATAACGGGTGAAACTGGGGTCACCGGCGTCACGGGTGAAACTGGCGTCACCGGTATAACGGGTGAAACTGGTGTTACGGGTATCACAGGCGAAACCGGGGTCACCGGTATCACGGGTGAAACGGGCGTCACGGGTGTAACGGGTGAAACTGGGGTCACCGGCGTAACAGGCGAAACTGGGGTCACTGGCGTCACGGGTGAAACGGGCGTTACAGGTATCACGGGTGAAACTGGCGTCACCGGTATAACGGGTGAGACTGGTGTAACAGGTGAAACTGGTGTTACGGGTATAACAGGCGAAACAGGCGTCACGGGTATTACAGGTGAAACTGGCGTCACTGGTATAACGGGTGAAACTGGCGTCACCGGTATCACAGGTGAAACTGGGGTCACTGGCGTAACGGGTGAAACAGGCGTCACGGGTGTAACGGGTGAAACTGGGGTCACTGGTGTAACGGGTGAAACTGGCGTCACTGGTATCACAGGTGAAACTGGCGTCACGGGTATCACAGGCGAAACTGGCATCACGGGTATCACAGGTGAAACTGGGGTCACTGGCATAACTGGTGAAACAGGCGTCACTGGCGTCACTGGTATCACAGGTGAAACGGGCGTCACCGGTATAACGGGTCAAACTGGCGTCACCGGTATAACGGGTGAAACTGGCATCACGGGTGTAACGGGTGAAACTGGCGTCACCGGTGTAACGGGCGAAACTGGTGTTACGGGTATAACAGGCGTCACGGGTATTACAGGTGAAACTGGCGTTACTGGTATAACGGGTGAAACTGGAGTCACGGGTGTAACGGGCGAAACAGGTGTCACAGGTGAAACAGGCGTCACGGGTATTACAGGTGAAACTGGCATCACGGGTATCACGGGCGAAACTGGGGTCACGGGCGTAACGGGTGAAACAGGTGTCACTGGCGTAACGGGTGAAACTGGCGTCACCGGTATAACGGGTGAAACGGGCGAAACAGGTGTCACCGGTATCACGGGTGAAACAGGCGTCACCGGCGTAACGGGTGAAACTGGAGTCGCGGGCGTTACAGGTGAAACAGGTGCTACTGGGATTACCGGAGCTACAGGAGCACTAGGTGAGACTGGCAACAAAGGTCCAACCGGAGATACTGGCAGTGTAACAGCTGCTACTGGCTCTACAGGTGCCACAGGACCAACAGGTCCGACCGGATCTACCGGAGCTACTGGGACTACTGGGACTACTGGAGACAAAGGCGACACAGGACCAGAAGGACCAATGGGACCAGAAGGACCACAGGGCAACGAAGGAAACAATGGATCCGTTGGCCCTCGTGGAGCAACCGGAGCTACTGGAACTACTGGAGCAACCGGAGTTACTGGAACAACCGGAGCAACCGGAGTTACTGGAACAACCGGAGTTACTGGAGCAACGGGAGTTACTGGATCTACGGGAGCAACCGGAGTAACCGGAGCAACTGGAGAAACGGGAGTAACCGGGGCTAGTGGCTCAAGTGGAGCCACTGGAGCAACCGGCAGCATGAGTTACAGCTTTGCGCAATACAGCAGCCAAATCGTTGATGAAGTGGCGACTCATCCTGATTACCCGATCGGAGACTTTATATTAATTAATGGCTTTGGTGATCAGATCACATATGACGGAAATACTACATTTACGTTGAAAGCGGGCCATCACTATTTAATTCTGTTCCAGGCTTGTGTTCAATCTGGTCCAGATTTTGCACCAGTCATTGAATTAATTAAGAATGGAACTCCCAGATACTCTTCACAGGTACCTGGTGCTGCTTCGCTTGACGCCATTGTTTTAGAGGGTATGGATATGCATTTTTCGTATAATGACACTACTTTCCAATTGGCCGTACTATATGAAGGGACCCGAATCACAAGTGACTTCCCAGGACTCATGAATGGAGTTAAAACAGCTAGAATTACCTTCATTTCATTAAATTAACAAAAAAAAGAGCAAAATCAATTTGAGCTGCCGAATCCGGCAGCTTTTTTTTGTTGTTTTCAAAGATTTTGAAAAATCCCTAATACAACGTGGTATTAGCCCAAACCGAAATAGAAGGGGGCCATATAATATGTTATTCCATTTAAGAAAGGAGCGAGGCTGCTTGTCTCAGTCCAATATTCCTAATATTACTCCCGTCATTACCTTAACACGAGCGGAAGCAGTAAACATGCTATTAGCTTCAATTGCCATGGAAGAATTGGGGCTTAGTCATATTATTAATGCTGAAGGGGAAAAGATGCAGTATGCGCTAGGCACCTTGCCAGGCGTAGACGCACCTGTTGTAAATCTTACTAATATTTTCGAAGTAGGCGACAGCGTACGGGATGTCCTGCGGGAAAGTGCGAAGAGTGAATGGATAATGATTAATCAGCTTGAAAGTATCTTCGCAGCTCCGGTGGATTATGGTCCGACGGGGCCGACAGGTCCGACGGGGCCATTAATTGGACCACGTGGGCTGACAGGTGAGATGGGGGAGGCTGGGGAACAAGGCGATACCGGCGACACCGGTCCGACGGGTCCCACAGGCTTTACTGGAATTCTCGGATTAACAGGTGAAACAGGAGTAACAGGTGAAACAGGAGTAACCGGTGAAACCGGTGTGACCGGGCTTACCGGATTAACTGGCGCTACGGGACCTACGGGACCGACAGGAGAAACAGGGGTTACGGGTGTTACGGGTGCAACAAGTGAGGTTACCGGTCCAACGGGTGCTACTGGTATTACAGGATCAACTGGCCCGACAGGGCAAACCGGATTAACAGCCGGGGCTACCGGTGAAACTGGCGTGACCGGTCTGACAGGAGTCACTGGTTTAACCGGGGAAACAGGTGTTACGGGTGAAACGGGAGTAACCGGTGTTACTGGTGTGACGGGCGTTACAGGTGAAACAGGAGTAACTGGAATAACCGGAGTAACCGGAGTTACGGGTATTACAGGAAGCCCCCCGCCTGATGTGGCGAATAGGTACTTGCCGGCAACAGCACCAGTAACACTAGCGACTGGGGATGATATCCCATTTACAACGGTTGTTTATGAGTTTGGAGGAGTTGTATATAACGCGGGAAATTTGGATTTTGAATTAGCGTATACGGAGTCCGCTCCCGGAGTAGGCTCTGCATATCTTGTCCTTTATTGGGTTGAAGCTACCACCACAGCAGGCAATACTTTAGAGGTAGCTCTTGCTTTAAATGGCACAACTACTACTCTTCCAGCAGGTATTGCTATTGGAGGACTTGAAGCAGGTATTAATTTGGTTAAAGGTGGAAGTATATTCCGTTTGACAAATACAGATCCAAACCGACTTGCTTTACGGAATGCTTCAGCAGAAATTACAGATGCAAATGCCAAAATTATTATTGTAAGGCTGGATTAGAAGATACAATCCAACGAAAAACCAGACAGGAGATGAGAGAATGTCGCAAGCGAATATGCCCAATATTACACCAAGCATCACAGTCACACGTGACGATGCGGTAAATTTGCTGCTGTCCTCTATTGCAATGGAGGAATTGGGCCTCAGTCATATTATTAATGCAGAAGGGGAAAAGCTGCAATATATTCTCGGGACTCTTCCCGGTGTGGATGCGCCTGATGCAACCATTAGCGACGTTCTTGCTGTGAACGAAAGTGTCCGGAATACACTGCGGGACATTGTTAAGAAAGAATGGATTCTTACGAACAAGCTGGAAACCGTTCTTAACGCCACTGCTTTGCTCGGTCCTACAGGTCCAACTGGTCAGACTGGCCCTCCAGGGGGGCCTCCCGGCCCTATTGGTGCACAAGGAATTCAAGGGCCAACCGGAGAAACGGGCACGCCTGGAATAACGGGCCCTACAGGATTGACCGGTCCGACAGGAGAAACAGGTGACACCGGTGCGACTGGCGAAACAGGTGTAACCGGGGAAACCGGTGTGACTGGTGAAACCGGTGTGACCGGGGAAACAGGCGTAACAGGAGTCACTGGTGAAACCGGTGTGACGGGTGAAACCGGTGTGACGGGTGAAACGGGTCCCACTGGCGAAACTGGTGTGACGGGTGTAACAGGTCCCACTGGGGTTACCGGCGACATCGGTGAAACGGGGCCTACCGGAGAAACAGGTGTAACTGGCGCCACAGGAGAAACCGGCGTAACCGGTGTAACCGGTGTAACTGGAGTAACCGGTTTGACTGGATTAACGGGTGTTACGGGTGAAACAGGGGTAACAGGTGTCACGGGTGTAACAGGTGTGACAGGCATAACAGGAACTGCTTTTGCCCTTGAGTTTATTTCAGCAATTGGAGGAAATCCCGGTGAGCAAGTTGAAATTAACAATCTTCCCTTCGCTACTCAGGGCCAACAAAGCGGAGGAATAACCCTAACAGGAAACAATACTTTTACCCTGCCAGCAGGGGGAACTTATCTTGTCACTTATTTCCTCAACGGTCAACCCAATGGATCCGGGACAACAACAATAAGTTTAAGATATTTCAACTCAGCACCTACAGTTCCTATTCCCGGCAGTGAATCTGTCACAACTCTAGTCGATACATTAGTTTCGTTCTCTGGTGGAGCTATATTGGCGAATGTTCCTGCCGGCACTACAATATCATTAGGGTTTGACAATGATGACGCCGAATCCTTGTACTTCAGCAACTACAACATCCAAATCCTCCGTCTTCAATAATCAAACCCAAAAGGCAAGGACGCGCTTTCCCGTCCTTGCCTGTTTTTTTGTCGATTTTGGACTAAATGGACTATATGGCCCCGGTGGACGCAGAGCCGTCATACAAACAGAAGTTGTGGTTCAGATTGAGCAGAATCCGGACCCAAGGGATAAGAGAAACATCCTGCTCCTGGGAAGGATCAAGCGGTTGCAATCTCTGCCATGAGGTCCGTTCCAATACAAGGGAAGCGGACTTCGCACCAAACCGGGAGAGGGCTACCGCAAAGGCTTCAAACCCCTGCATTTGCTGGGTCACCGGAACGGGTGTAAGAGGGGATTGTGGATTTCCATTGATCCAAATGAAGGAGCATGTTCGGTGGTGATGAATGACATTCAAGAATGGAATGAGTCTATCCGGTTCGAATCGGCATGGCCGAAATAGAGGCATAATAAAAGCGCCTTTTGCCTGATTCATGAGGTGAACTATAGGGGGAGCCGGTGAGTTCGTTATGGATATACACGTCAAATTAGCATATTGCTTTTGAAACCGATCAAGCAAAACTCTGCTCTCCGGATTGGCCTCACCTTCGGCTACACAGATCTCAAACAGCTCACAAGCGTCTATTTGATCATAAATGGATTCTAGGCATTGCTCCAGAGCCGCGGGATGTTGGAAGGGTGACAGGCAAATGGACAGCAGCGGCTGCCTGCGTCTATTGGCCAGCACCTGATTCAGTTTATCCAACTCCTTCACACGCACCCATTCTCCGCTTACAGTATCATAAATCCGCGAGATAACCGCGGGATTGCCAGTGGCGACACAATAATCGGGGATATCCTGGAGCACCGCGCTGTGGGCGCCAACTACGCTTCCTTTGCCGATCCGCACATTTCCCTTAACGACAACATTGGCTCCCAGCCAGCAGCTTTCCCCCAATTCAATCCGGCCAGTCCCCCCGTCATCCATGATGTCCGTCAAGGTTACATGGGGTCCGATCAGAACATTCTTTTTCAGTTCCACACGATTGGCGGCGGTTATCCGGAAATACCGGTTGCACCAGCAGTTTTCTCCAATGATAATTTTGGGGGAGGTACAATTCTCCATTTCTTGGACCTTCATGTGGTAGCCGCGTTCCAAAAAAACGGAATTGCCGATGGAAATTTGCTCCGGGTGCTCCCAAATCCCATCTTCATTTATCGCTGTGGAGGTCCCAAAATGGTAAAAATGTTCTTCGTTTGATTCGTCAAGATTGGGCATTGTCCGTGGTTTGCCTCCTTTGACCCTTTCTACTATAAAAAACTATGTGAAGATCATTGATTTATTACTTCCGGACTGCCAATTGAGATTTCCCAAAGGCTATGGTATAGTACAACTAACAAATCGATTGGAAGTGAAAAGATGCGGAAGTAATGTTCTTGCTCAGATGGAATGCCTTTAAAACAGCATGCGGATGTTGCCGCTTGTTTTATTGCGTACGTTCTTTCTGCAAGAAGGTTACTTCTTCTTCTTTTCACTCACGACCATATAACCTCTTCCATATGCCGCGGTGCGGGTATGGTTTGGCGTATAGGTATGAGCTGTGAGAAGAAGTTCTTCTTGCAGCTCATATTTTTTTTGTGGAGGTTATGCGTATGTCTATGATTCGGGTGACCGATCTGACCTTTGGGTATGACGGCAGCTATGACAATATTTTTGAGGATGTGAGCTTTCAGATCGATACGGACTGGAAGCTGGGCTTTACAGGCCGCAATGGCAGAGGAAAAACCACTTTCCTGAACCTGCTGCTGGGCAAATACGAATACCGCGGCCATATTTCGGCCAATGTGGGCTTCGAATACTTCCCGTTCCCGGTTCCCCACCCGGAGAACAATACGCTGGATGTGATCGAAGCGATCTATCCGGATTATGTCCATTGGGAGCTGATGCGGGAGCTGACGCTCCTGAAGATCGGGGAGGACACCTTATACCGTCCCTTCGATTCCTTATCCAACGGGGAACAGACCAAGGTGCTGCTGGCGGCTTTATTCCTGAAGGAAAACCGCTTCCTGCTGATTGATGAACCCACCAACCATCTGGATATGGCGGGCCGTAAGCTGGTCAGTGATTATCTCCGCGGCAAAAGCGGCTTTATCTTGGTTTCCCATGACCGGGCGTTTTTGGACAATTGTGTGGATCACATCCTGTCCATCAACAAAACCAATATTGAGATCCAGAAGGGAAATTTCTCGGAGTGGTGGGAAAACAAGGAGCGGCAGGATAATTTCGAGCTGGCGGAAAACGATAAGCTGAAAAAAGACATCAAACGTCTGTCGGAAGCCGCCAAACGGACCAGTCACTGGTCAGATGAGGTGGAGAAGACGAAGAACGGCACACGTAATTCCGGCTCGAAGGTCGACAAGGGTTATGTGGGGCACAAGGCGGCCAAGATGATGAAACGCTCCAAATCCATGGAGCAGCGCCAGCACAGCGCCATAGACGAAAAATCCAAGCTGCTGAAGAACATCGAATCCGCTGAAAGCCTGAAGATTGCACAGCTGCCGTACCATAAGAACCAACTGGTGGAGCTGGAGAATGTGTCAATTTATTATGGGGACAAAACAGTATGTGAGGGTGTCGGGTTTACGATTGAGCAGGGGGACCGCATTTCCTTAACGGGTAAAAATGGCTCGGGAAAATCCAGTATTATCAAGCTCATTTGTGGAGCGGATATCCGTTACTCGGGCACCTGCCGGATCGGCAGCCAACTGAAAATCTCATATGTTTCCCAGGATACCTCCCATCTGCGGGGCAATCTAACGGATTATGCGGTGGAGCATGGCATTGACGAAAGCCTCTTCAAGGCTATTTTGCGGAAGCTGGACTTCTCGCGGCTCCAGTTCGAAAAGGATATGTCCGCCTTCAGCGGTGGCCAAAAGAAGAAGGTATTGATCGCCAAAAGCTTGTGTGAACAGGTCCATCTGCATATCTGGGATGAACCGTTGAATTTTATTGATGTGGTTTCCCGGATGCAGATCGAGGAGCTGCTGCTGGAGCATCAGCCCACCATTTTGTTCGTGGAGCATGACCGTGAGTTTGTGGAGAATATTGCTACCAAAACGGTAACTCTTTAGCAAATTTGGTTGAATAGAGGAGGATGTATGAAATGAAGGAGAAGATCGTTGCTGTAGATGATCATGTGAGCTGTCCGACACCGCTGCTGTTGACGGTTCACGATTTACAATACACAGCCGCCGGAGCCTCACCTGACTGTCGGCGATTGAATGAGCAGCGAATGATAAACCATTATGCCGCTTAGCGGATAGCAGGAAAAGGCCGAATGCCAAGAGAACCGGTTCTGGCCGGTTCTCTTGGGTTTTTCTCCGGGGCTGGATAAGGAGAAAAACAAATGCAGCCTATATCCAAATATGAAGCCATCCAACATATATTGTCCGGTTTGAAAGAGCCAGCTTACCGCTTTAAGCAAATTACGGATGCCGTATTCCGGCACCGTATCGGGGACTTCGACCGGATGACCATGCTGCCGCAATCCCTGAGGACCGTTTTGATCCAAGAGCTGGGTGAAACCATCCTCGGGATTAAGCCTGCCCAGGAAAAGCTCTCCCGGCAGGTGAGCAAGCTGCTGTTTGCTCTCCCTGGGGGTGAACATATTGAGGCAGTAAGGCTCAGCTACAAGCGGGGCTGGGACTCATACTGCATCTCCTCCCAGTGCGGATGCGGCTTCGCGTGCCGGTTTTGCGCCACCGGGAGCATCGGGTTCAAACGGAACCTGACCGCCGATGAAATAACCGATCAGCTGCTGTATTTTCATCTTGAGGGACATTCCTTAGACAGTGTCGCCTTTATGGGTATGGGGGAAGCATTAGCCAATCCCAATCTGTTCGAAGCGTTGAAGCAGCTGACTGATCCGCGGCTGTTCGCTTTGGGGCTGAGAAGACTGACCGTATCCACCATTGGCCTTTTGCCGGGGATAGCCAGATTAACAGAGGAATTCCCGCAGGTTAATGTGACCTTTTCGCTTCATTCACCTTTTGACGAGGAACGCAGCAGCTTGATGCCCATTAATGAAAGGTATCCGCTGCAGGAGGTTATGGATGCCCTCGACCGCCACATCAGGCTCACGGGAAGAAAGGTGTATATTGCCTATATTCTTCTTCATGGCATTAATGATTCCAAGGAGCATGCCAAAGCTCTCGCTCATTTACTCCGGGATAGGGTAAAGAAGGGGCAGCTTTATCATGTTACTCTGATTCCCTTTAACCGGTCGGAGGCCATCGGAAGCAGCTACCGGCAAGCGGAGGCGGATCGGGTCAATAGGTTTCTTACCATGCTGACATCCAAAGGTATTCATGCTTCGGTTCGGACCCAATTCGGGTCGGACATTGATGCGGCCTGCGGGCAGCTGTATGCAGCGGAGAAGCGGTTAAGGTAATAGGTTAAATGCAGAGCCATCTTAATGCAATCTTAATACTGGAGCAAAAGTTGTAATGCGAAGCTGATTTTGTACATGATATACTTACAAAAAACCTCCAGCCTTCGACGTAACCGGGGTTGGGGGGGAGACACGAAGGAAGCAGGGAAACCCACATGGCTGCCAAACAAGTTGATGGTGTCGGCGTGAACGGGCGAAATCATAATCCCACTCCCAAACGGCGGGGATCGTTAAAAGTCTTCCTGAGTTATTCTCCGGGCGCAGGCAAGACATTGGCGATGGTGAAAGCTGGCAACCAGGAGCATAAAGCAGGAAAAAGGGTGCTGGTTGGCTCTGTTCAGCAACAAAACAGTAGGGAGATTCTAACCCTTCTGGAAAACATCGAGTTTCTGCCGCCGGGAGCCTCTTCAAGAGGGGCAGACAATCAAGAGATCTTCGACCTGGACCGGGCCCTTGCCATCAAACCGGATATCATCCTGCTGGATGATCTGGCCTATGTCAATCCTCCGGGATGCAGGCATAAGAAGCGCTACCAGGACGTGGAGGAGCTGCTCCGGGCGGGCATGGATGTGTATACCACCTTGAATGTGCAGCAGCTGGAAAGCTTGACCGATATGGTCCCATTCACGGACGGTTTTCCGGAAACCAGGAGGATTCCCGACAATGTGCTGGATAATGCGGATTTCGTGGAGCTGGTGGACATTGAGCCGAAGGAACTGCTTTCCCGGTATCCAAATGGGGAATATGACGAGAAAATTCTGACCCACCTTAGGGAAATTGCGCTTCGGATCACGGCATCTCAATTAAGCCGGATCGCCGCACGGCTTCGGATCCAGGGGAACCGGGAGGAATCGGAGGTTAAGGACCATATTCTGGTCTGTTTGTCCGCCGCAGCCTCCAACAGGAAGGTGATCCGGACAGCGGCGAGGATGGCGGAGGTGTTCCATGCGCGGTTCACGGCGTTGTATGTGGAGACCTCGGAATCCAACGAGCTGGCATGGAAGGATAAGACGGAGCTTCGGGATAATCTGCGCCTCGCCGAGCAATTGGGTGCGCAGATTGCAACCGTATACGGGGAAGATGTGCCTGCGCAAATAGCAGAGTATGCCAGAACCGGCCACGTATCCAAAATCGTCCTGGGACGATCACCGGCCAAGAAACGGGGTTTTTCCAAAGGAAACGTGGTGGATAAGCTTATTGCGCTTGCACCTCATGTGGAAACCTATATTATTCCTTATCCGGAGGCTTCCGTCCGCAAAAGGTTATTTCTATATTTGAAGGCACCCCGGCTGTCCTTGGCTGACGCAGGGAAAACGGCTGCTGTTTTAATCGTATCCACGCTGATCGGATTCTGGTTTCACCGGATGGGCTACCGGGAAGCCAATATCATTACCGTCTACATTGTCGGCATTCTGTTATTGGCGACGATGACGCAAGGGCGGATCTACAGCGCCGCGGCCTCTGTTCTGAGTGTGCTGGTGTTCGATTTTTTCTTCACCGATCCCCGTTATTCCTTCCGGGCTTACGACTCCAACTATCTGGTTACCTTCTTCCTGATGCTGGGGGCCTCCTTCCTGACCAGCACCCTGACTATGCGGGTGAAGCAGCAGGCCAGGCAAGCCGCCCAGAAGGCATACCGGACGGAGGCGCTCCTGGAGACCAGCCGCAAGCTGCAGCAGGCGCAGGACGCTCCAGCCATTATCGAGGAGACCGCCCGCCAGCTGGTGAAGCTGCTGGACCGGACCGTGATTTTTTATACGGCGGAGGATGGGCGGTTGTCACAGCCGAGGATGTTTACCGGCCAGGAGCCGCCGGAGAGCATGGTTATGTTCACGGACGAGAATGAACGGGCTGTAGCCGACTGGGTGTACAAAAACAATAAACGGGCAGGGGCAACAACGGATACCTTCTCCGGTGCCCGCTGCATGTATCTGGCTGTACGCGGCGGGGAGACGGTTTTTGCGGTGGTGGCCGTGGTGCTGGATGAGGGGCAGCCTATTGAGGTATTCGAAAAGAGCCTTATGATCGCCATGCTGGGTGAATGCGGATTAGCGCTGGAGAAAACACGGCTGAATGAGCAGCAGCAGGAAATCTCCTTGCAGATTCAGCAGGAGCAGCTGCGGGCCAATTTATTGCGCGGCATTTCCCATGACCTGCGGACCCCCTTAACCAGTATTTCGGGCAATGCGGGCATTCTCATCGGCAATTCCCAGGTTTTGAACGAGGAGCAGAAAAGAAGTCTGTATACCGATATTTACGATGACTCCATTTGGCTGATCCATCTGGTGGAGAACCTCCTGTCCATAACCCGGATTGAAAACGGAACCCTCAATTTGAACTTTCAGGGCGAGCTGATTGAGGATGTGATTGCGGAGGCTCTGCAGCATGTGTCCAAGAAAAAGGAGGAGCACCGGATACAGGTTGATCTGGAGGATGAGCTGCTTATGGCCCGGATGGATTCCAGGCTGATTGTGCAGGTGCTGATCAATCTCATCGATAATGCGGTAAAGTACACTCAGGACGGCTCCCTGATCCGGATTTCCGCCAAACGGGAGGAGCAGATGATCCGGCTCCAGGTAGCGGATGACGGGCCGGGTATTCCGGATGGGGCCAAAGCCCGTTTATTCGATATGTTCTATACGGCGGAGATCAAACGCGGGGACAGCCGCAGGGGGTTGGGTCTGGGCTTATCCCTGTGCAAATCCATTATTCATGCCCATGACGGCATGATCGGCGTTCAGGATAATTGGCCGAAGGGAAGCGTATTTTATTTTACCCTGCCGGCTGCGGAGGTGAGTGTCTATGAATAAGCCTGTTATTCTGGTGGTGGAGGATGACAGACCCATCAGCAAGCTGATCACAACCACACTGGAGACCCAAGGCTACAAGTACCTGGAGGCGTCTACGGGGGAAATGACGATTATGGAGGCGGTGTCGCGGCAGCCGGATCTGATGATTCTCGACCTGGGTCTGCCGGATATGGACGGGGTGGAGATCATCCGGAAGGTGCGGAGCTGGTCCAATCTGCCCATTATTGTCGTGAGTGCGCGCAGTGAGGACCGGGATAAGATTGAAGCCCTTGATGCCGGAGCGGACGACTATCTGACCAAACCCTTCAGTGTGGAGGAGCTGCTTGCCCGGCTGCGGGTGAGTCTGCGGCGTATTCAGTTTGACCGGGATAAGCTGCAGAAGGATGCCTCCAGCTTCAACAACGGGAATCTGCGGATTGATTATGCGGCAGGAGTGGTGTACCTGGGCGGCGAGGAAATTCATCTGACCCCCAGCGAATATAAGCTGCTATGCCTGTTGGCCAAAAATGTGGGGAAGGTGCTGACCCATAACTATATCCTGCATGAGATTTGGGGGAGCCACCCGTATGATGTGCCCGCCCTGCGGGTTTTTATGGCGACACTCCGCAAGAAAATTGAAAGCGGTTCGTCCCAGAAGCTGATTCAGACCCATATCGGTATCGGCTACCGGATGCTGCAGGTCAGTGAGGATGTATGAGTCTCTAACATAGTCCATACACAAAACCGTCACGTGAGTGGCGGTTTTTTTGCGTTTCGTGATTCTTAAGGCCATCTTTATTCCCCGCGCCAAACCCTAACCCCATGCTTATGGCCACAGTGCTAAGCTGATTTACAAGCAGCAAGATAATGTGAACCGAAGAGAGGAGACTTCCAAAATGAATGTGCTGCTGCGGGTATCGGGGTTTATCGGTGTGGGGCTGATTGTGCTGAACACGGCCAAAGCCTGCTTGCTTTATATGGACAGGAAAAAGCTGTCCAGGTTGACGGCAGAGGAGCTTTACGAACAGCGGAACCGGGAGGAATGAGGATTCTGGGAGGAATCTTAATGCGATCTTAATTCTTGTCGGCATATCCTAATCCTTCATTAATGAGAGAAATGGTACGCTTGTTGAAGATCAAACAAAAGGAGCAAACCCTATGATGGATGTATATATGGCGGCTGTATTGGCTGCGGTATTCGGCTTGTTTTACGCCTTCTCCAGCTGGTGTGAAGCGCTGGTGGACGGTAAGGGGAGGGAAGAGCCATGACCTTGGTGCTGATTGCCACACTCTTTCTGTTTCTTTATCTGGTTTATGCATTGATTCACCCGGAGAAATTCTAAAGTAAATATGTGGGAGGGCTTGTTGTGGGCGTAGTACAAATCATTGCAGTCATTGCCATTCTCGTGCTTCTGGTGAAGCCGGTAGGGACTTATTTATATCATGTGTTTTCGAACGAAGCCAACGGTACGGACCGGATTTTCGGCGGGGTTGAGCGGGGAATTTACAGGCTGGTTGGTTTGCGCAGCCGCGAGGGGATGTCCTGGAAGAAATATGCGGTCAGCTTTCTGGCAACCAATCTGGTACTGGTCGCCTTCGGGTATCTTATCCTGCGGCTGCAGGGGGCGCTTCCCGTGAATCCCAACGGAGCAGGGGGTATGGAGGAAACCCTGAGCTTCAACACGGTCATCAGCTTCATCACCAATACGAATCTCCAGCATTACAGCGGAGAATCAGGCCTTACTTATTTATCCCAAATGGCTGTGATCACGATGATGATGTTTACCTCTGCAGCCAGCGGTTTTTCGGTGGCGGTGGCTTTTGTGAGAGGGATAACCGGAAGACCGAATTTGGGCAACTTCTTCGAGGATTTCGTGAAGGCCCATGTCCGGGTATTTCTCCCGCTGGCTCTGGTTGTAACCCTTATCCTTGTAGCACTTCAAGTGCCGCAAACGCTGAAGCCGACGCTACAGGTCACCACTCTCGAGGGAACCACCCAGCAGATTGCCATCGGCCCGGTAGCCTCTTTGGAATCCATCAAACATCTGGGAACCAACGGTGGTGGTTTTTTTGGAGCCAATGCAGCTCACCCCTTCGAGAATCCGTCTCCTCTGACCAATGTAATCGAGATTTTGTCCATGTGGATGCTGCCGGCGGCGCTTCCCTACATGTACGGGCGGTTTGCCAATAACAGACGCCAGGGCTGGGGGATTTTCGCTGCGATGATGACGCTGTTCATTGTGCTGCTGTCGCTGAATTTCTATGCGGAAAGCCAGGGTAACCCGGCTATCAATGCCATGGGGATTGACGCGTCGCAGGGCAGTATGGAGGGCAAGGAGGTGCGCTTCGGCATTCCGCAGTCCTCTCTGTTCACAACCGTCACCACGGCTGCCACAACAGGCAGTGTGAACAATATGCATGATACCCAAACTCCTCTGGGTAGCATTACTCCCCTTGCGCTGATGATGCTGAATAATGTGTTCGGCGGCAAAGGTGTGGGGCTGATCAATATGCTGATGTACGCCATTCTGGCAGTTTTCCTTTGCGGCCTGATGGTGGGCAGGACTCCGGAATTCCTGGGACGCAAAATTGAAGCCCGGGAAATGAAGCTGATCGCCATCGCCATACTGGTCCATCCGTTTATTATCCTGGCGCCTACAGCATTGTCCTTCCTGACGGATCTGGGTCAGGGCTCTATTACCAATCCAGGTTATCACGGGCTGTCCCAGGTGCTGTATGAATTCACCTCCGCTGCAGCCAACAACGGCTCCGGCTTTGAGGGGCTGGCGGATAATACCCCCTTCTGGAACATCACCACGGGGCTTGTAATGCTGCTGGGACGTTATGTTTCCATCATCGCCATGCTGGCGGTGGCCGGATCCCTGCTCCGCAAGCAGCCGGTGCCGGAAACCATCGGTACCTTCCGTACCGACAACGGGCTGTTTACCGGGATCCTGATCGGAACGGTGCTTATTATCGGGGCATTGACCTTCCTGCCGGTGATCGTGCTGGGACCGGTTGCCGAATATCTGACGTTAGGCTAAGCCTAAGAGAGAGGGAGAACATCCATGAGTACGGTACCGAGGAAAAAGCTGTTGACAGGACCAATTATCCGCAGTGCGGTGAAGGATAGCTTTGTGAAGCTGAATCCCCTGACCTTAATGAAGAACCCGGTTATGTTTGTAGTGGAAATCGGCACCTTTATGGTGCTGCTGATGGTTCTGGCGCCGGGATTATTCGGGGCGGAGGCTTCCAGAGGCTTTAATGTGGCGGTTTTTATCATTCTGCTGTTTACGGTGTTGTTTGCTAATTTTGCCGAAGCGCTGGCGGAGGGTCGGGGAAAAGCCCAGGCGGATACGCTGAAACGGACCAAGCAGGACATCTCGGCCAACAAGCTGGTAGGGGATGCCATAAAGACGGTTGCCTCCGCCGAGCTCCGCAAAGGGGATATTGTTATTGTACGCCAAGGGGAAATGATCCCCGGCGACGGAGAGGTGATAGAAGGCCTTGCTTCAGTTGACGAATCAGCCATCACCGGAGAATCGGCTCCCGTCATTAAGGAGGCGGGCGGGGATTTCAACTCCGTCACCGGCGGTACAAGGGTGGTCAGTGACCAGATTAAGGTCAGAATCACCAGTGACCCCGGGGAATCCTTCCTGGACCGGATGATCTCTCTGGTGGAAGGGGCCAAACGGCAAAAAACACCCAATGAAATCGCCTTGTCCACGCTGCTTATCAGCCTGACCATCATCTTCCTCATTGTGGTGGTCACCTTGCGCCCCATAGCAGCTTATCTGCAAGTGGACCTGGAAATTCCCGTGCTGATCGCACTGCTGGTATGTCTGATACCCACCACCATTGGAGGGCTGCTCTCCGCCATCGGTATTGCGGGTATGGACCGGGTTACCCGGTTCAACGTGCTGGCCATGTCGGGCAAAGCGGTGGAGGCGGCAGGGGATATCAACACGATGATCCTGGACAAAACAGGTACGATCACCTTTGGCAACCGGATGGCAAGCGAATTTGTGCCTGTAGGCAAGGAAACGGAAGCCGATGTGGCCAGATGGGCCGCCGTCAGCTCCGGCCTGGATGAAACACCGGAAGGGCGATCGGTCATTGAACTGGTGAAAAAGTTGGGGCACCCGTATGACAGCACCTTGGCGGAAGGCGGAGATTTCATTGAATTCCGTGCGGAAACCCGCATGAGCGGCATGGACTTGACAGATGGGCGGATGGTCCGCAAGGGCGCCGTCGACTCTGTGAAGCGTTGGGTATTATCCCAGGGCGGCATTATCCCCGCCGATCTGGACCCAAAGTCCAACGGCATCGCCGGCAAGGGCGGCACCCCTCTTGCGGTGGCGGTGAATGACCGCATATACGGGTTGATTTATCTGAAGGATACGGTAAAGCCGGGGATGAAGGAACGGTTTGACGAGCTGCGCCGGATGGGTATTAAGACCATTATGTGTACAGGCGACAATCCTTTGACGGCAGCCACCATTGCCGCGGAGGCGGGTGTGGATGAATTTATTGCCGAAAGCACGCCGGAGGACAAGATTGAGGTGATCCGCCGGGAGCAAAAAGAAGGCAAGCTGGTGGCTATGACCGGCGACGGGACCAACGATGCCCCGGCACTGGCGCAAGCGGATGTGGGCTTGGCCATGAACAGCGGCACCACCGCCGCCAAGGAAGCGGCTAATATGGTGGATCTGGATTCCGATCCATCCAAAATCATTGAAGTGGTAGCTATCGGCAAGCAGCTGCTGATGACCCGCGGCGCACTGACCACCTTCAGTATTGCGAACGATATTGCCAAATATTTTGCCATCATCCCCGCAATGTTCACCCTGGCGATTCCGGAGATCAATGCTCTGAATGTGATGGGTTTGGGTTCCCCGAGCTCGGCGATTTTGTCGGCGCTGGTGTTTAATGCCATCATTATTCCGCTGCTGATCCCGTTAGCCATGCGGGGAGTGTCCTATAAGCCGATGAGCTCTGTGAAACTGCTCCGCCGCAACATTTTCGTGTATGGATTGGGCGGCATTCTGGTTCCGTTTATCGGGATTAAGCTTATTGATCTGTTCGTCAACATCTGGATGTAGGAATAAGGAGTTTAGGGGAGAGGATGACAACAATGGGAAATGCAAAGGCGGATGTTATCAGCCATAATCCGGTATCCAAATCGGCATTTTTGTTCATAGTGGTAAGACTGAGCGCCGTATTTATTATTCTGTGCGGTTTGATATATCCGTTGGCCTCGACAGGGCTTGCCCAGGTCTTAATGCCTGGACGGGCAAACGGCAGCCTGGTGAGCAACAGCGCAGGCCAGGTTGTGGGCTCCGAGCTGATCGGCCAGCAATTTGAGAATCCGGCCTTGTTCCAAAGCCGTGTCTCCAGCATTGAATATAAAGCTGAAGCCTCCGGCTCCAACAACTACGGGCCCTCCAATCCGGATATGCTGCAGCGGACAAGGGATTCCATCGAACAATGGAAAACAGCCAACCCTGACGTTGCCGTTAGCACGCTGCCCATCGATCTGGTGACCAATTCGGGCTCCGGGCTGGACCCGCATATTACACCGGCATCCGCCAGGGTTCAAATTCCGAGAATCAGCGCCTTAACCGGTATTTCCCAAGAGCAGTTGGATCATTTGGTAACCTCCCATACGGAAAGCCGCGATTTGGGGCTGTTCGGGGAGCCCCGCGTCAATGTATTGAAGCTGAACTTGGAATTGCTGGAGTTGGGAGGTCGTTAACTTGCCTGTCGCCAATGTGAACGGCACATCCATTTATTATGAAATCGAGGGCAGAGGGATGCCTGTTGTGTTTATTCACAGCCATGGAATGACTCATGCCATGTTCAAGCCCCAGATAGATTTTTTTAAGGGACGGTACAAGGTCATCTCATGTGATCTGCGGGGAAACGGAAAATCCGGCAAGCTCACAGAGCCGCGGCAGGAGATCATTGAGACCCAATGCGCCGATTTGATCATGCTCTTGAACCAGCTTCATCTGCGGGATGTGGTATTCGTCGGAGTTTCCTATGGCGGATTGCTGGCCCAGCATATTGCCTATTCGTACCCTAATCGGGTGAAAGCGCTGGTGGTGGCGGACAGCTTCTACCGGGATGATCCGTCGGCTGTGGTCCGGTCCCTGCAAACGGCAGCCGCTTATTGCAGCTGTCTGACCTATTACGCGCCAAGCGATTGGATTATGCCCTCTGTCCGGCTGTCTTACCGGCGTTGGGAGCAGGCATACCGTGTGATCCGCAGCAGCTTGCTTGAGAAACGGCCGGGTGAGCTGTATATGCAGAGACTGGCGATGACCGGTGTGGATTACGGGGAGGAGCTGAAGAAAATCGGCCAGCCTGTCCTTTGTCTGGCTTCAGCAGACTCCGGCCCGAATATGCTGTATATGAAGCAGTTGGCTGCTATGCTGTCCCATGCGCGGCTGGAGCTGCTTCCGGATTCGCTCCCCCCGGGGAATCTGTGCCAGCCGGAGCTGTTTAACCGGCTTCTGGAGCAGTTTCTGGATTCGCTGGCTGAGGTGCAGGAACGCCGGATGGGAGGCTAAGCCGATGGCGCCCTACAAGCGGAAGACCCCGGAGGAAATTCTCGATTCCATCTACCGCCTGCACCGGGGCAGGCTGAAAATCCTGATCGGACCTGTCAGCGGCTCCGGCAAAACCTATCACATGCTGCAGGAAGGCAGGCTGCTGCAAAAGCAAGGCATCGATGTGGTATACAGTGCCGTCTCTACCATGCAGCGTGCGGAGACGGTTCAGCAGCTGGAGGCGCTGGATCGGGTGCCCAGCATTCACTGGTGGAAGGATGGACAGGAGCAGAAGGATCTTCCGCTGGATGTCCTGGTGGAGCGCAACCCAGAGGTGCTGCTGGTGGATGGGCTGGCCCACCGCAACCGGGAAGGGGCGTTTTTCCCCACCCGGCTGGAGGATATCCGCTATCTGATGGACAAAGGCATCAGTGTGATTACCACCATCAACGTATATGAATTGGCGGGTGTGGGTGAGGAGATTTTCCGGCTGACGGGAATCAAGGCCGACGAAACGGTTCCCATGAACACCCTGGAGCTGGCCGACGAGATCCGGCTGATCGACGTATCCCCGGAAACCATTCTGAAGCGGATGGAGGACGGCATTCTGGGGGACAAGGCGCATCCGGCCTTATCCCGCAGAGGCAATCTGGGGGTGCTGCGGGAGGTGGCCCTGCGCCTGGTGGCGGAGGGTGTCAACGATTCGCTGGAAAAGCACAGGGAGGAGCAGGGCCTTATCGGCCCGTCCGGGGCAACGGAACGGATTCTGGTTTCAGCACAGTATCATTGGAACGGCTCCCTGCATATCCGCAGGGGGCAGCAAATCGCCAAAAGGCTGGGGGGCGATCTGCTGGTAGTCAGCTTTGTGTTGGATGGGAGGAAGCTGTCCAAGGAGCAGCAGGCATTCCGGCAATCCATCAGCAAGCTGGTGAAGCGGGTGGATGCCCGGTTCGAGGAATTACCTCTACCCGGTGTACGCGCCCTGCCCTCTGCTCTAGTCCGGTATGCCACTGAAAACAATGTGACGCGGATTGTTATGGGCCATTCCCAAAAAAGCCGCTGGCAGGAAAAGTGGCAGGGCTCCATTGCCAACCGGGTGCTGCGGAAAACCCGCAATATCGATGTGTTCCTGATGGCTGACCGGGCGAGGGAGGAAGGGGAGCGGATCCTGCCCGTGAAGTCGGCAACGTCCAAGAAGCCCCCTGGCTTCCACCGGCTGACCACCCAGGAAATCCAGAACCGGGTGGATTCGATCCGCCACGGCACCTTCAAGGTATATATCGGGGCTGCGCCTGGTGTCGGGAAAACCTACAAAATGCTGCAGGAGGGTAATCTGCTTTTGGGGCGGGGCATTGATGTGGTCATTGGGCTTCTGGAAACCCACGGACGGAAGGAGACTCTGGAGCAGATCGGTGTGCTGCCCCTTATCCCCCGGGCGAAGGTAGGCTACCAGGGAGTCCAGCTGGAGGAGATGGATACCGATGCCATCCTTGCACGGCACCCCGAGCTAGTGCTGGTGGATGAGCTGGCGCATACCAACATTCCGGGAGTCGCCACCCGGAAGCGGTACGAGGATATTATCCGGCTGCTGGAGAACGGGATTTCAGTGATTACCACGGTGAATGTGCAGCATCTGGAGAGCCTGAACGACGCGGTGGCCCAATTGACGGGTGTCCGGGTCCGGGAGACGGTGCCGGACTATATCCTGAAGATGGCCAACGAGGTGGAGCTCATCGACATTACGCCCCAGATGCTACAGGAGCGGATGAAGGAGGGCAAAATTTATGCGGCGGAGAAAATCAGCCAGGCGCTGGAATCCTTCTTCAAAATTGGCAACCTCATCGCCCTGCGGGAGCTGGCTCTAAGGGAAATTGCCGATGATGTGGACGAACGGCTGGAGGCTTGGGAGCGGGATGCCGCTTTGCGGGGGCCATGGAGCAGGCAGGAGGTTATCTTCGTTTGTGTAGACCTGGAGCCCCGGGCAGAACGGCTCATCCGCCGCGGCTTCCGCATTGCCCACCGGTTAAAGGCAGAATGGTTTGTCCATTATGCCCACTGCACCGGGGAGCTCTCCCTGGAACAGCGGAAGCAGCTGGACACACTGCGCCAGCTGACGGAACGGCTGGGGGGGACGATGGAAACGGCAGAGGCGGGCAGCGGCAAGCTCCTTCACCGGCATTTGCTGGCACGGATGAACGAGGTGCGGGCCACGCAGCTGATTATCGGGCAATCCCGGAAGCCCCTATGGCGGACGCTGTTCAAGGAAACCTTCATCCATTATCTCCTGCGCCATGCCCGGCATATCGACATGCTGATCCTGGCGGACTATGATCCCCATGTGGCGGGGCAGGCTTGAGGGGGAGGGGCTTAGAAAAGAATCTGCCGGCAGATCCAAGAAATAAGAAAAACCGCTTTCCGGGCTGAAGCCAGAAGGCGGTTTGTTCTATGTCCTCATGGCAGAACCCCTATTCCTTGAGGGGAATCCCCAACCATGATGGATGAAATTTGCGTATTCGTTGACCCGCTGAAAATCAATACGGCATCCGCAAATTGATTGGACGCATAAATGGAATTTGTAGACGGATTAACTCCGACTCCTTCGTTTCCTGGTGAAAAAAGAGTGAGTGGTATTACTGTCAGCACTGTGTCGGTTACCCCGTCAATTACCGCGATATTGTTGGTGCCTGCTGCATAAACCCGATTGGTTAAGGGATTTACGCCTAAGCTTATTACACCGTTAACGGGAACTATATTATCAACGGTGTTTGTTAAACTGTTAATGATATATACATTGCTGCTGATCGAATTTGCTACATAAACTTTATTGGAAGCCGAGTTCACTTCTAAACCTACCGGATTATCACCAACGGGAATAGTTGCGATGACCGTATTGGTAATGCCATCAATTACACTTACAACCTCTAAAAAATGGTTTGTCACATAGATGCTGTTCGTCGATGTGTTCACTCCAACGGCAAACGGCGCCTCAAAGCCAGTAAGCGTTGCAATTACGGTATTATTAGAGCCGTCGATCACGGAAACGGTATTGTTGTTGTTATTCGATACATAAATCCGGTTGGTGAAGGGATTAACCTCTGCTTCATATGGCCGGCTTCCGACGGGAATTGTCGCAACTACTGAATTGGAGTAGCCGTCAATCACCGAAACATTATCTGAGCCGGAGTTTGCCACATAAACCCGATTGGTTAAATGATTTATTCCCACGCCTAAAGGGCGTACACCTACAGCAATGGTAGTAATCACAGCATTGGTCAAACCGTTTATCACCGTCACATTATCGCTGTCCATATTGGCAACATAAATACGGTTGTTCGGTGTAAAAGGTGCTCCTGTAGGCCCTGTAGCGCCAGTTGGCCCAATATTGCCGACAATGCCTGTAGCCCCCGTCTGTCCGGTGGAGCCTGTAACCCCAGTAGCCCCAGTAACCCCAGTAACCCCAGTTGAGCCTGGAGCTCCAGTAGGACCCGTAACACCTGTACTGCCAGAAACGCCCGGAAGGCCAGTTATTCCTGTAGCCCCGGTTGCTCCAGTGGGTCCCGTTGCTCCGCTGCCTCCATTCAAATCCTGTGCCTGCATCACAATGACCTCATCCACCAGAATGTTACAGGCTGGCACCATCTGCACCAGACTAAAGGATAGCTGGGCATAAGCGGTAGTGGGGGGAGCAATGGTTGTCACGCCCTCGAAAGTATGCCACTCTAAGCTTGTGAAAAAGTTAGGTCGTACAAGCAATGTTAAACCAGTACCCAGATACTGAACGGAGTTGTTGAAAAAATTAATGGAGATCGCAACCAAGGGACTCTGTCCGGCCTGATTTCGCGCTAGTGAAGCCGATATAAACAATCCTTCACCTGGAGCGGCAGTTATCAATTGTTGCAAAGAGGTCGCTGCCTGTCCGCCTATCATTTCCACGCTGCTGAACCCTTCCTTGGACCTTGCACTTATAACCGTGTTAACACCAAACCACGAGGAAAGCCCTGATTCGAAGCTCCAATTTAACAGTTTGTTTTGTAATTGAATGGCCATGGATGAACTCACCCCGTTTTTTATGCAGATTATTTCTCCTCCATATTTATTCTATTTCTCTAAAAAATTCTTGTGCGATTGGTAGAAAACTTGATATTTTTAATGGAAAATAGGGTTTACATCCGACAACCCCAGTGAGGAAATCAATGGAACTCTATCGATTCGATAAAGAGACGGGCAAAAGAATTACCAAATTCAATTCGGACTTTGTCATGTCCCGCATAATTCAAACAGAAAAAAACGCGCACGTTGGATGTATACACCTGGAAGCGAATGGTGTAATCGGCTATTCACCAGGCAGGAATTCCGCAAATCATGGTTATTGTGGCAGGTAAGGGGTACATCAAAGGGGAAGGAAATTGAGCTAGATTACCGCTTCGCAGCCTAACGGCGGTGAGAGACGCTATTGGGGGCAAAAGGAGGGAACAAACTCCGGTTTTGGCCAAATAAGGTCTCCTGCCGCCGTTAGAATGTGAAGAGGCTATAATTTAGCTAAATAAGGTCTTTGGCCGCCGTTAGACGCCAGCCGGAGTCTCCGCAACAAAGAGATAGCCGCTGTACGGAGCCAGCTGCAGCTGGATGGAAGCCGCCGCCTCCCAGGTTTGTCCGGTTAGCAGATCCCGGATACGGCGCCCCTGGAAGGAGGGGGGGAGCTGAAGCTCGAGCTCCGCCTCGCAGGGATTGTTATGCAGCAGAACAGCTATTTCCCCGTCGCCGCTCCGCCGGATAAACCCGGCTTGATTTTGCGACTCATCCGCCACCCACACGGTAAAGGAGCCGGCTTGCAGCTCGGTCCGTTCCCGGCGCAGTCCCGTCAGCTGCTGAACATATTGTCGTAGCGGCAGGTTCTGGCCGGCCGTCTCCCACACCATAGGCTTGCGGCAGCCCGGATCGGTTTCGCCCTCCATGCCGATTTCCGCGCCGTAATAAATCATCGGAATGCCGGGATAGGTCATGAGGAACAGCACAGCAAGCTTCAGCCTGTTCTCTGCTTCACCCCCCGGCTGCCAGCCCCAGCCGCCCTTGCGGCAGGAGGTGAGGAACCGCTCCGTATCATGGGAGTCCAGCAAATTCAGCATCGCCAGAGCGGAGCTGTCGGTGCCGCGGATATACAGGTTGGAAATCTGCTCCACAAAAGCTGCTGCGCCAATGGTTTGCCGGGCAAAAAACTCCAGCAGCACATCCCGCAGGGGATAGTTCATCGTCCCGTCGAACTGGTCGCCGCGGAGCCACGGCAGGGCGTCGTGCATGACCTCGCCGATAATCAGCGCCTCCGGATTTTTGGACTTGACCAGCTGCCGGAACATCCGCCAGAAGGAAGGCGGCACCTCATTAGCCACATCCAGCCGCCAGCCGTCTATCTGGGCCTGGTCCATCCAATATGCTGTCACCTGCAGCATATATTGCTGGACCTCGGGATGCTCCAGGTTCAGCCGGGGCATAAAGGGCAGGTTGCTGGCGAAGGTTTCATAGCAGGCGACGGGCTCTTGAACCACAGGGTACTCGTGGATATAGAACCAGTCCTTGTAGGGGGAAGCCTCCCCGTTCTTCAGCACATCCTGAAAGGCGAAGAAACGGTCGCTGGAATGATTAAAGACGGCATCCAGCATCACTCGTATACCCAAACGGTGCGCTTCCTCGACTAACCGGCGGAATAACGCCTCATCACCGAAATGGGGATCAATGGTGTAATAATCCACCGTATCATATTTGTGATTGGTGGGGGAGAGGAATATAGGCGTCAGGTAGACGCAGGTAATCCCCAAATCCTGCAGATAAGGCAGCTTCTCGAGGACACCCTGCAAATCTCCGCCCCAGAAGGAATCCCAAGCCGGGCAGCTTTCGTCTGTCCAATTCAGGGCTTCTTCCGGATCATTCATGGGGTCCCCATTATGGAAGCGCTCGGGGAAAATCTGGTATACCACGGCCGATGCCGCCCACTCCGGCAGATTATGTACCTGGGAGGGAGTAATAATGGGACAATGGAAAACATTGGTATGTTTGCGCTCGACGGATGCGCCGTTTTCCCCGTACCACACCCGTTCTCCCTGGCTGTTCTCCAGCAGAAAGCTGTATCGGATACGGCGGGTTGGCGTTGGAATGATTCCTTCGTAATAATCGTGAAGACCGGTGGACAAAACCTGCTCCAGCCGGATGGGGGTTTCCCGTCCCGGATCGGCATAGCGGTCCGCATGCACTACGGATACCCGTTGCGCATCTCCTTTGGCGCAGCGTATTCTTACTTTCCATTCATGCAGACTGACGGCAAATGCAAAGGGTGCATCGCACGTATGAAAGATGGAGTCCAGCCGCATTGTGATCACCCCTTATTGGCACCTTGTGTAAGGCCAGCAACCAAAAAACGCTGCAGCCAAATGAATAAAATTAAAATCGGTACGGCCACCATCACGGCTCCGGCAGCGAAGCTGGTGAATTCCGTGGAGTTCTGGCGGCTGACCATGTCATACAGCCCTACGGCGAGGGTATACTTCTCCGACGATCGGAGAATCAGCTTGGCGAAGATAAAATCGATCCATGCTCCTGTAAAAATCATTAGGCTTACATAGGTAAGCATAGGACGCAGGAGGGGGAGCATGATCCGCCCGAATACCGTCCAGTGGGATGCCCCGTCGATGCGGGCGGCTTCCTCCAGACTTTTCGGAATCGTGTCATAGAAGCCCTTGGCCACAAATACATTGCCTGCGAAGGAGCCGGAACTGTACACCAGCACCAGCGCCCAGTGGCTGTTCATCAGGTTGAGCTGCGCCAGCAGAATGTAGATGGCCACCATGGACATGAAGCTCGGGAACATATTGACAACCAGCAGCAGAGTCAGCCCGGTTTTACGTCCCTTAAACTGGAAACGGGACATGGCGTAAGAGCCCAGCAGCGTCAGAAAGGTGCCCAGCACCGTGGAGGAAACAGCCACCTTCAGGGTATTTGCGAACCAGCTGACGTACGGATATTTATCACCGGCCAGCATGTACCGGTAATGCTCCAGGGTAAACTGCCGGGGCAGGAAGGTTTCGCTGTACAAGCTGTTGCCTTCCTTAAAGGAGGACATAACAATCCATAGTGCCGGCAGGACCGAGCACACGGCAAGCAGGATCAGAATCAGATAGGTAAGGGTCAGCCGCAGCTTCATTGCACCATATCCTCCTCTTTGTAGGACCTGGAGCGGCGGAAGTTGAAGATGGACAAGCCGGCAACGATCACGAAGATGATAATACCGATGGCGGAAGAGAAATTGTACTGCTGGTTGTTCAGCGTCAGCTTATACAGCCACGTGACCAGGAGGTCGGTGGAGCCCGCGTATTGGTACTTGGGGTTCACCGGATTGCCGTCCGTAAGCAGATAGATGACGTTGAAATTATTCAGGTTAGCGGCAAACTGCATGATCAGCACCGGGGCTGTGGAGAAATAGACAAGCGGCAGGGTGATCATGCGGAAGCTTTTGAAGGGAGAAGCCCCGTCTATTTCCGCCGATTCATACAAATCCCGGGGAATGGTGGTGAGAATGCCGGAAACCAGGATCATGATTACCGGAATGCCCAGCCAGGCGTTTACCAGGAGTACGGTGATTTTGGCCCAAACGGGATCGGTGAGCCAGGGGATCTTATCAATGCCCAGGTAGCCAAGAAACTGGTTGATCGGACCGAATTCGCCGTTGAACATATTCCGGAAGACCAAAAGCGACACCAGATTGGGAATGGCAAAGGGGATGACCAGGATAGTGCGCCAGAATTTGCGGAAACGCACACCCTTCTGTTCAATCAGCACCGCCACGAAGATGCCTCCCGCGTAGGTTGTCACGGTGGATAATATTGCCCATACGCAGGTCCAGATGAATACGCCGTAAAAGGTGCGGCTCCAGGTGCGCAGTGTCAGCAGATCACCGAAGGTTTGCAATCCGTTCCAATTGATCAGATGAGCTGGAGGCAAATTGGGGGCGGCGAAATCGGTGAAGGCTACCAGAATGCTGAACAACAGGGGCAGAATGGTTAAAAACAGAATGGCCACACCCGGCAAAAACAGAATCAGATATGGAAAATGCCGCTCATTCAGGTGGTACAGGGTAGAGCGGAAGGTTTCGGTGGTTTTGCCTTGGTCCCGCAGCTTCCCGTTCAACCGGGCATCCCGGATGTTGAGGGCGTATCCTGCAATCAGCAGAACAGCCACCAGAAGGCAGATCAGCCCTTCTACCAACAGATAGATGGAATGGTCGCCGTCCACAGCCTGATACATGCCATCTACCATCATGAGTCCGCGCGGTGTGGTGCCCAGGGTAATGAGTCCCTGCAGTCCCGGGAGCAAATAAAGTGCGAAGGCCGCTATGCTGCTGACGCCCAGCAGGAGAAAAAGGAGTCCTTTAGCAACCTGGCGGTTATAAAACTGTCCCAAACCCATACAAACAACGGATAAGGCTGCAGCGCGCAGCGAATGTTTGGTCGGCACAACGAGTCATCCTTTCGATAGGAGGTGCGGAATCACAGAGTTGGATGATTCCGCACTCCACGATGCGGTGCAAGCCTACTTCTTGCCGCTGGTGATCTGCTCCTTGATGGTTTTGGCAGCAGAGTCCAAGGTGGATTTCACATCCGCGTTGGTATCCCATATGGAGGTGACGGCACCTTCCATAGGAGCCCAGACACTGGCCATGGCCGGAATGGAGGGCATAATCTCCGAGCTGGCGAATTGCGTCAGGAAGGCACTGGACAAGGCATCCGCTTTGACCGCAGAATCATTGGCAACCTCTTGGTTGGCAGGCAATATCCCCGTCTTCTGATAGCAGCTCAGCTGGTTCTCCTTGGAGGTCAGGAAGTTGGCCAACAGCCGGGCCGCTTTCGGATACTTGGTGTACGTATTCACGTAATAGGACCGGACGCCGGAGAAGGAAACCGACTTTTTGCCTTCCGGCAGATCAGGCAGGGGGGCTACGCCCAAATTGATCTTATCCTTGAAGCTGCCGATGGACCAGGGGCCGTCGATATTCATGGCCAGCTTGCCGTCGGCGAACAGCTGGGTTTTGATGTCGAAGGTCAGGTCGGCGACCTTGGGCGGAAGAATGCTCCGGAGCGACTGCATAAAGGTCAGGCCCTTGACAGCTCCGCTGTTGTTCAGGCCGATATCGTTGGAATCCGTGCCCTTGCCGCCGAATACGTAAGCGCCGTACGGAGCCATAAAGGCATAGTCGTAATAAAGGGTTTTGACCTCCCACATGATGGCGTATTTCCGGGCTTTTTCGTCGTTGAAGATTTTGGCGAAGGCGATGACCTCGTCCCAGGTTTTCGGCGGATTCGGAACCAGGTCCTTATTGTAAAACAAGGCGTAGGTTTCCACCGACTTGGGGTATCCGTACAAGGTGCCCTTGTAGGTGGACGCCTCAATGGCGTTTTTCTGGGAGCGGGCCGTTACATCCTTGGCGAATACATCATTGGGGAGGAGCAATCCGGCAGAAGCCGCATCCCCCAGCTTATCCTGGGGAAACAGCACCACATCGCCGCCGGTTCCCGCCGGTCCGTCCGTTGTCAGGCGCCCTGCCTGGTCTGGGGCCGGGACCTCCTCGATCTTCACCTCGACGTTATACTTGGCCTTGAAGGCAGCGGCTACCTCGGTGGCCCATTGTTTGGCCTCCTTGTCTTCCCACAGGGTGAGGACGGCGCCCTTCTCTGGCTGAAGCTCTGCACCGGCAGTGCTGCTGGTGCTTGGGGCAGTTGAGGCTGAGGAAGCGGGTGAAGCGGCCCCGGATGCGGCCGGGGAAGAAGCGGAATCGGAATTAGAGCTGCAAGCTGTAATCGGAGCCATCACCAAACCAGCCGAAAGAATAACGCCAACCGTTTTTTTAAACATGGAATTCCCCCCATTAACGTGATAAGCGCAATGTGATTCAGATAAGGAAACCGGTTTCCTAAATCGCTTTCAGAATAGCACAGTTCATGTTCCAATACAATCCTCCCCCCCAAAAATATTTATAACGGCGATTCGTCAAACACTGTCCGTTTTGCGGGAAATATGTTTATAATGAAAACGGTACTGCCTTTAGACGCAGCTTCAAAAACGGAGTGTGAGCAGTTTCATGAAGATTACAATCAACGAAATCGCCAAAGCCGCCAATGTGGCCAAATCCACAGTTTCCAAGGTCATAAACAATTCACCGACCATCTCGGAGGCCACCCGCAATAAGGTCCTGCAGATTATGAAGGACATGAATTTCACCCCTGACAGCGCGGCTACCCAGCTGGCCAAGCGGGCTTCGCTTATGGTGGGGCTGGTGATTGACATAGACCGTAAGGATGATTTCCTGAATCCGTTCTTCTACAGCATCATCGGCGGGGTGGAGAGTGTGATGGGGCTCCATCAATACGACCTGGCCATCTCCAATATCCGCAGCCTGGGGAGCTACACCCGGATGGATCTCCTGCGGCGGTTTGTCTACAACAACCGGATGGACGGGCTGATCCTGCATACGCTGACCGCAGAGCAGTCCCTCATCGACGAGCTGGAGCGGTTGGGCTTTCCCTATGCCGTTATCGGGAAACCCGTTGCTGAGGGCGTGATCGCCTGGACGGACGGGGACAACGAAACAGGCGGAGAGATGGCGGCACGACATCTGCTGGAGCAAGGCTACGGCAAGATCGGGTTTATCGGAGGGGACTTCGGCGAGCCTCTGGCCCAAAGCCGGTTAAGAGGATATAAACGGGTGATCCCAGGCGGGGATGATCCTTTTCCCTATTGCCTGCCGGGACCCAGCGATGAGAACGGCGGCTACAGCATGATGCAGTCGCTGTTGGCTCTTCCCGAGCCGCCAGATGCGGCGGTCTGCATCAACAATCTGGTGGCCTTCGGCGCGTTGAAGGCGCTGCAGGAAGCGGATATCGCCGTACCCCGGGACTTTGGGCTGGTCACCTTCGACGATTATCCCATTGCGCCCTATACAACACCGGCCTTAACCTGCCTGGATATCGACACCTTCGAGATCGGGGTCAGAGCCGCCCATCTGCTCCTGGAAAAAATGGGTGACCCGACCAAACCCATTCCCCCGCAGCTGCTTGCCCCCAAGCTGATCGTCCGCGGCTCTTCGCAGAAGCGGACGGAATACTAACGCAATATGCAGACAAAAGCCCCAATCCGGGGCTTTTTCTTATCATTTCACCTGTTCTTTTATATTGAAATTATTATAATAGAGTAATAGACATACATGCCGTAGGCGGGAAACCGCCAGGAGGAAGATACGATGGGTTATCCCCCAGAGGAACGTTTACCGATGCTGGAAGCGATTTGGGAGCAGGTTCCCGTAGGGATCTCGATATATTCTGCAGTGAACGGCAGGCTAATGGATGCCAACCCGGCACTGCTGTCCATGCTTGGGTACTCCAGCGAAGAGCTGAAGCTCTGCCGCGCCGTTGATTTGCTGGCCCCTGCCGACCAGGGCATGTTTACGCCGGAGCGGTTGAATGCGTTACAGAACAGCGCCCCATTTCCGCAGGAGGATTGGGGAGAGCTGCAGTTTATACATAAAAACGGGCAGCCCGTTTGGATTCAGGTGAGGGCATTGTCCGCGCTAGTGAAGGAAAAAGCAGTGCTTTTTATGATGAGGGATGTCACCCTCGAACGGGAGAAGCGCAAAAATAACCAGAATAACGAAGCATTGGCTCAGCTGATGACCAACAGCAAGCATGACATGATTTCCTTTACCACTCCTGATGGAATCCTGACCTACATATCCCCCTCCTGCAAGGAGCTGCTGGGTTATGGACAGGAGGAAATGATCGGCAGAAGCCGGTTCGAATTTTATCATCCGGATGAATTCAAGGATGTAACCCCGGAGGAGTTCTATGCCGGCGGGGATGTGAAGCAGCGCCGTCTGCGCCACAAGCAAGGCAATTACCTTTGGTTCGAAATTTCCTTCCAGTACATGTTCGATGAACGCGGCAATGTGGAGCTTATGCTGGGTATGGGGAGGGATATTACCGGCCGCAAGAATGTGGAGCATATCCTCGCCGAAGCCCAGCGTATCGCCCACATCGGATCGTGGGACTGGCATATTGCCGAGGGCAAGCTGTATTTCTCCGAGGAAGCCCGCAGAATATTCGGCTACGCGGTAGAACGGGTGGAGGATGAAACGCTGGAGCATTTGTACTCCGTCTTGCATCCCGAGGATCGCGAGCGTCTCCGGGATTGTATGCGTGAAACAGCGGAAACCGGTGTGCCGAGGGAAATCACATACCGCATTTTCCTGCCGGCCCATGAGATGCGTGTCATTCATGTCCAATGGGAAATGACGTGGCAGGATGACGGCAAGCCCCACCGCTGCATCGGCTACGCCCAAGACATTACCGGCAAGGTGGAAATGGAGCGTATGCTCCGGGAAAGCGAGCAGCGTTACCGGTCATTATTTGAGTATAATCCTTTTTGTGTGTTCCAAATGGATTTGACGGGGCGGATGCTGACTGCCAACCCCCATGTGGAATCCCTGACCGGCTGGTCCGTCAGCGATATTCAAGATCATTCCTTCCTCAAAATTATCCATCCCCGCGAGATCAACCGGATCAAAAAACAGTTTATCCGGGTAAGGGAAGGGAACGCTTGTACCACGGAATGCGCCATCCTGCATAAAAATGGCAGCTGGATCGATTTAAGCCTGACCCTGCTGCCGATTATTGTGGATGACAAGGTCGCCGGCGTATACGGCATTGCCAATGACATTACGGAGCAGAAGCGGTATGTGGAGCAGATTGAAAAGCTGAATGACGAACGGACTCTGTTGCTTAATGCGGTTTCGGAAGGGATTGCCGGTCTCGACGCCAACGGGAATATGACCTTCATCAATCCTGCAGGGGCCAAAATATTCGGCTTCGACCATGGCGAGGAGAAGGAGGCGCTGCGCCAGATCTCGCTGCTCAATGTTCATGGTCCCGACGGATCCGTTTTCCCGGAAGGCCACACTCCCATTGACCGGGCACTCCGGGACGGCATTCCCAGACGCAACCAGGAAGGAATTTTTTGGCGGAGGGATGGCACCAGCTTTTTCGCCAGCTATCAGGTTAGCCCCTTGGACCGGGAGCATGCCCGGGGTGTCGTGGTGGTCTTCCGGGATTTGACGGAGGAGCAGGAAATTATCCGGGCCAAGGAATCCGCTGAGCGGGCCGACCAGGCGAAGTCGGAGTTTCTCGCCATTATGAGTCATGAGCTGCGGACGCCCATGAACGGCATTATCGGGATGGCGGAGCTGCTGGCGGAGATGTCCCTTCAGCAGGAGCAGCGTGAGCTGGTGGACGTCATTGTCGGGAGCGGCCATTCCCTTCTTAAGATCGTCAATGAAATTCTGGATTTCAGCAAAATGGAGGCAGGCAAGCTGGACATCCATACAGGACCTATGTCCGTCTCTATGATTCTGTCGGATGTGGCGGATCTGTTCCAGCAACGGGGAGAATCCAAGAACCTGACGATATCCACCGAAGTTGACCCGGCCATTCCCGAGCTATTGGCGGGGGATGAGGGAAGACTAAGGCAAATTCTGATTAATTTGGTGGGGAATGCAGTAAAATTCACGGACTCCGGCTTCGTTAGTATCTCTGTGGAGCTGATGCATACGGATCAGGACAAAGCCTTCCTTGAGTTCCGTGTCCGGGACACGGGCATCGGCATTCCCCTGGACCGTCAGCACCAGCTGTTCCATTCCTTCTCCCAGCTGCACCCCTCCATTAACCGCAAATACGGCGGGACAGGTCTGGGGTTAGCCATCAGCAAGAAGCTGGTGGAGCTGATGGGGGGATACATCGGCGTCGAAAGCGATGAAGGCAAGGGTTCGGTGTTTCACTTTACACTGCCGCTTGATTTTCTGGAGGGGCCTGCGGCTGGTCCGGAGCCCAAGCCGGAGCGGCGGGAGCCTGCCGTTCCGGTGGAGGGACTGTACGGTCCCATGCGCATTCTGGTGGCAGAGGATAACGAGGCCAACCGGATGCTTCTCAAGATCATCCTCGGACGGCTGGGATATTATCCGGATTGGGCTGAGGACGGGATGGAGGCGCTGCAGCGGATTCGCCAGTCACCTTATGACATCGTGCTCCTGGATATCCAGATGCCCCGTATGGACGGTCTGGAGGTGGTTTCATTGATCAAACGGGAGATGCTGCCCTGGAGTCTTCCCACATTTATTGCCATCACCGCCTTCGCCCGCCGGGAGGACAGGGCCATCTGCCTGGAGGCCGGAATGGACGATTATATATGTAAACCCGTCAGACGGATGGATATCGAAGCAATATTGGCGAAATGGGCCCATGTAATAAAAAGCCATTAGGGGCTGGCTTAATCCCCGAAGTTCCAGTCACTGCTGAGCTTCCCTCATGCTGCGGAAAACGCGCGTGAGGGATTTTTTATTTTCAGAAAAAAGATTGACAAGGTACAAGGTGACCACTATACTTTAAAACATTAAACCGACTAATAAGGTATGAATTTAAGAGTAGAAACATGCACTTATTAGACCACTTCAAAAAAGAGATAAGGGAGAGAGCATCATGGTGAAAAAGACTAACAGGTGGCTGATTCTGGCTTTGGCGATATCCGTGTTCGGGCTGCTGCTGACGGCATGCGGGGGAAAGGATGAACCCGGCAATGCCGCAGCCTCTGCGGGAGCCGGAGCATCTCCTGCCGCCAACAAAAATATAAAGATCGGCGTATCCCCCGGGCCCTATGGCGACATGATCAAGGTGGCCATTGCCCCGTACATGGAGAAGCTGGGCTACAAGATCGAAGTGGTTCAATTCAGCGATTATGTCCAGCCTGACCAGGCATTGGGCAGCAAGGAAATCGACGCCAACCTGATGCAGCATACGGTGTATCTGACCAAGTTTGCAGCCGATAACAAGCTGGATATCGGCAAGGTGATTTCGGTCCCTACAGCCGGGATGGGGGTATTCTCCAACAAGGTGAAAAGCCTGAAGGAAATCCCTGACGGCTCCAAGGTCGCCATCGCTGTGGACGCCTCCAACCTGGCCCGCTCCTTACGTTTCCTGAAGTCTCTGGAGCTGATCGATCTGAAGGCGGATGTGGATGCCACCAAAGCGACTGTACATGATATCTCCAGCAATCCCCGCAAGCTGGAATTCGTGACCATGGATGCGGCACAGATTTCCCGAAGCCTGGACAGTGTGGCAGTAGGGCTCATTCCCGGCAACTTCGCCATCGCCGCCAAGCTGGACTTCTCCAAGGCCCTTGCGGTAGAGAAGCTGACCGAGGACTACAAAAACGTGGTAGCGGTGCGTACCCCGGATATCACCGGCCAGTTGGGCAAGGATCTGAAGGCTGCCGTGGAATCCGAGGAATTCCATAAGGCCATTGAGGATGCCAACGGAATCTTCAAGGCCTTCGACAAGCCGGAATGGTATACCGCCAAATACGGCAAATAAGCTGCAGTGCAGCACGTCCAAGGGAGTGGCCGCCGGAAGCAGGAGCTTCGTGGAAGCCACTCCCTTGAGCCGTACCGAAAAGTGACCGGACAACCGGAACAGTTGAGTCTTTCTTCTTAAGAAAGGGTGTCGGCAATTGATCGTACTGGACAATATCAATGTGGTGTTTAAGCAGAAGGGCCGGAAATTAAACGCCGTGGAAAATGCCTCCTTATCCATCGCCAAGGGTGAAATCTTCGGCATTGTTGGACCCAGCGGAGCCGGCAAAAGCACGCTGGTCCGTGTGATTAACCTGCTGCAGCCTCCCGCCTCCGGGAATGTGATCGTGGGCGGGCAGAATATTACCCGCTTTAAGGGAGCGGAGCTGCGCAAGGTGAGGCTTAGGATCGGCATGATCTTTCAGCACTTTAACCTGATCAGCGGGGCAACGGTATACCATAATATCGCCTTTGCCTTGAAGGCCAACAATTGCCCCAAGGAAAAGATCCATACCCGGGTCACCGAGCTCCTGGCCCAGGTGAATCTGTCGGATAAGGCCCAGGTATACCCGGCTAATCTCAGCGGCGGACAGAAGCAACGGGTGGCCATAGCCCGTGCGCTGGCCAACGATCCCGAAATTCTCTTGTGCGACGAAGCGACGTCGGCGCTGGACCTGGAGAATACGGAGGAGATTATCCGGATTCTGCGCAGGATCAACCGGGAGAATCCCATCACCATCGTATTTATTACCCATGAGATGGATGTGGCCAAGAAGCTGTTTGACCGGATTGCGGTGATGGCGGAGGGGAAAATTGTGGAAACGGGAGATACCTACCAGGTATTTACGGAGCCCCAGCATCCGATGACACGCTCACTGGTGGAGCGGGTGCTGAACATTGAGGTTCCTGAGAATCTGGTGACCGGTCCGGATGAGGTGCTGCTGAAGATTACCTACACCGGTGAACGGGCCTATGATCCGGTGATCAGCCGGGTGTCCAAGGACTTCGACGTGCTGGTGGACATTCTTCACGGCAAGATTGAGTATATCCACGGCAAACCGCTGGGGATTCTCTTGATCAAGCTGAGCGGCACACCGGAGGAAACGGCAAAAGCCAAGGCTTACATAGCGGGCCAGGTGTTCAAAATTGAGGAGCTTGCCGCCCACGGACATGGAGGTGCAAGCCGATGAATACCACCTGGGATATTCTCCGCCTGGAATTAATGGACGCCATGGGGGAAACGGCCTTAATGGTCTGCATCGCCATGGCGGCGTCGCTGGTATTTGGCCTGCTGATTGGTCTGGTGCTGTATCTGACCTCAAGCCGGCTGTTTTTCCCCAACCGGGTATTAAATGCAATCATGGGTATTATCGTCAATATCATCCGTTCGGTTCCTTTCGTCATTCTGCTGGTGCTGTTGATCCCCATCACCAAGGTTATTGCCGGCAGCAGCATCGGTCCGGTAGCGGCGTCGGTACCGCTGGCCTTTGCATCCATCGCTTTTTTTGCCCGTTTGGTGGAAGCGGCCTTCAGCGAGGTGGATAAAGGTGTGCTGGAGGCAGCCATCGCTACAGGAGCCAAGCTCAGCTTAATTCTGCGCAAGGTGCTGTTTGTGGAGGCCATGCCCGGGCTCATCCGGGCCACCACCGTCACCGTCATCAGCCTTATCGGCTACTCGGCCATGGCCGGCCTGGTTGGCGGCGGAGGTGTAGGCGACCTGGCCATTCAGTATGGCTATTACCGCTACGAAACCGGGGTGATGTTTGCGACCGTTATCCTGCTGATCGTGATCGTGCAAGGAGCCCAATTCATCGGAGACTGGTTCGCCCGGTTGTTTACCCGGAGGTAGGAGGAAAACAGTATGCACGAGCTGCAAACAATCATTACCGACCCTGGCCGGGTGTTGGTCTCGGACATTCCGGGAGCGTATGTGACAGATAATCTGGGGAGGCTGAAGGGCCAGTGTGACGCCGTTGTGTTTCCCGTCAGCACGGAGGAGGTCAGCGCCGTGATGAAGTGGGCGTATGCCCATTCCGTGCCTGTAACGCCCCGCGGCGCAGGCACCAATCTGGTGGGCTCCACCGTCCCCGACCGGGGCGGAATTGTGCTGGATCTATCCCGGATGGACCGGATTCTGGAGCTGGATCCGGATACGCTCACGGTTACAGTGGAGCCGGGTGTGCTGCTCTCCCGTCTCCAGGCACATGTGGAGGAGCAGGGGCTCTTTTACCCGCCCGATCCGGGGGAGAAGGAGTCCTCCATCGGGGGCAACATCAGCACCAACGCCGGGGGTATGCGGGCGGTGAAATATGGGGTGACCCGGGATTATGTCCGGGGCCTCACGGCGGTACTGCCCAACGGAGAAGTGATCACCACCGGCGGCAAGGTCGTGAAGGACAGCAGCGGGCTGTCCTTGAAGCATTTGCTTATCGGCTCCGAAGGAACATTGGGCATCATCACCCAGTGTGTACTGAAGCTGGTGCCCAAGCCTGCGTATGTGCTGGGCGCCCTGGTGCCCTTCGCTTCACTGAAGACGGGGATTGATGCCGTCATCCGTCTGATTCATGAGAATACAGGGCCAACCGCCATGGAGTTTATGGAGCGCAAGGTGGTGGAGCTGGGCGAACGGTATATGAACCTGCGTTTTCCGTTTCCGGAGGCAGGAGCCTATATTCTGCTTTCCTTTGACGGAGCAGGGGAAGGGGAGGTCCGCACCCGTGCGGAGCGGGCCCGGCAGGCGGCGCTGGAGAACGGCGCCTTGGACTTCCTTCTCCTCGAGGAGAAGCAGGTGCAGGATGAGGTGTGGCGGGTGCGCGGTGCCCTGGTGAAGGCGGTGGAGGCCGTCTCCGAGCAGGAGCCCGTCGATATTGTGGTGCCCATCAACCGGACGGCTGAATTCATCGCGTATGCCAACCAGGTGGAGCAGGAGAGCGGCGTGCAGCTGATCAGCTTTGGGCATGCGGGCGATGGCAATGTGCATCTGTGCGTTGTGCGTGGCGGCCGGGAAACGGAAGTCTGGAAGCGGGACCTGCATGCAGTTATGACGCGAATCTATGGAAAAAGCCGTGAACTGGGCGGCCTAACCTCCGGTGAACATGGCATCGGACTCTCCAAGAAGCCGTATTTCCGCAAGGCGGCCGATCCTGCAGCCGTATTGGCGATGAAGCAGATTAAGCTTGCCCTGGATAACCGGAATATTCTGAACCCGGGGAAAATCTTCGATTAATTTGAACGGAAAGGACCTTCCCCCTGTTGTATTCAGGGGAGGGTCTTTTTAATTGTCCGGAAATCAGGTAGAATGGGTATCAGAGAAGTGGATAAGGAGCTGTATGGGCAAATGGCAGACGAAGAGATTTTATTGACGAAAGAGGGCTTGCAAAAGCTTGAGGATGAACTAAGAGAGCTCAAAACGGTGAAACGCCGGGAAATGGCCACACGTCTGAAGGTCGCCATCAGCTACGGGGATTTGAAGGAGAACAGCGAATATCATTCCGCCAAGGAAGAGCAAGGGTTTATGGAAACCCGGATTAAGGTACTCGAGAAAATGCTCACCAACGTGAAGCTGCTGGACGAGTCCTCCATCGATACATCCGTAGTCAGCATCGGTTCAACGGTAACCTTGAATGATATTGAATTTGCCGAGCATGTGGAATATACCATTGTCGGACCGGCGGAATCGGATGTGACCGCCAACAAGATTTCCTACGAATCCCCCATGGGCAAGGAGCTTCTGGGCAAAAAGGTAGGAGATACCGTAAGTGTGGAAGCGCCTGTAGGCATCCTGAAATATGAGGTGCTGGGCATCAAGTTTGTGTAACTTACATACAGGAATTCCGGGACAGCCGTTCAATTTACGGTTGTCCTTTTTTTTGGTCTGCCTATTCAAAAATAAGTTCAGCCCATTAAAAACCGTGATCAATTTCCTGTAGTATGCGGAACGCTTTCAATGATACGATTCCCGTGTTTGCGATAGCGAGATTAGGCCGTGTCTGAAAACTCGAGTTTTCAGACACGCCCTAAGGAAACGGGTGATTAAAATGGACTCCGCCAAGGAGTTTCGCTTATTTGGCCTGACGTGGCCGATTTTTTTGGAAATTTCCCTGTTTATGCTCCTGGGCATTGCCGATACCTTCATGCTTAGTGCCATATCCGACCAAGCAGTAGCGGGTGTGGGCGCAGCCAACAACTACCTGCACATTGCCATTCTGGTGCTGGAGGTAATCGGCAACGGCGCCTCCATCGTGGTATCGCAATTCTTGGGCTCTCGGCAGCCCCGTGAGGCAGCGAAGATATCCGCCCTGGCGGTGACCCTGAACACCCTGATCGGCATTGTCATCAGCGCCTTGTTCCTCTTATTCAACGGCCCGCTCTTGCGTACGCTGAATCTCACCGGTGAGATCTACACCTTTGCCCAGAGTTATCTGTCCATCGTGGGCGGCGCCATCTTCCTGCAGGCCATTATCAATTCCTTGTCTGCCATCATCCGGGTGCACGGCTTTACCAAACAGGCCATGCTGGTATCCCTGGGCATGAACGTGGTCCACATTTTCCTGAATTATGCGCTGATTTTCGGGAATCTCGGCTTCCCTGAGCTGGGTGTTCAAGGCGCGGCGGTATCCACCGTGCTCAGCCGGACTCTGGCGCTAGTCACCTTCCTGTGGCTGCTTTATAAGGTAACGGAAGTGAAGCCGGAGTGGATGGACTATATCCGTCTAACCAAGGAACGGATCGTGAAGATCCTCAAAATCGGCATTCCGTCGGCCTTCGAGCAAATTATGTACCAAGCCTGCCAGATGACCTTTTTGTTTTATGTGACCTTTTTGGGGGAAACCTCCATGGCCGCCCGACAGTATGCTGCCAACATCTCCATGTTCATCTATCTGTTCGCTATTGCCATCGGTATGGGGACCTCGATTATCGTCGGGCGGCTGGTGGGGGCGGAGCGCCAGGACCAAGCCTACTCCCGGGTGTGGAGCAGCCTGCGGTGGGCGGAGGGGGCAACCTGCGCCATGCTGGTGCTGATCGTCCTTGTCCGCGTTCCGCTGATGAGCCTGTTTTCCGATGATCCGGAGGTGATCCGCCTGGGCGCGCAGCTCCTGCTGCTGGGGATTGTGCTGGAGACGGGCCGGACGCTGAATATTGTGGTGATCAACTCGCTGCGTGCTGCCGGAGACGCCAAATATCCGCTGTGGATCGGGATTTTCTCCATGGTATGCATGAGCTTGTCCCTGGGATATTTCCTGGTGTTTGTCCTGGACCTGGGTGTAGCCGGCGTATGGCTGGCCATTGCGGCTGATGAATGGACCCGCGCCGTCATTATGATCCACCGGTGGAAAAGCAGGCGCTGGGAGCGGTACAGTCTGGTCCATCAGCCGGGAAAAGACACTGCAGCGGCAGAGGCCCTGTAAAATTATACCTTACCAATATTTATTCAATGCATAATCTTCCTTCGGAGGCTACAATTGTAGCAGGAGGAGATGTTATGAAGAAAACTTTGATAACTTTGGCAGCAGCAACTGTACTCACATTGTCGATCTCATCTTCGGCCTTGGCCGCACAAGGTGTGGTGGAGAAGGGCGTCAACTTCCGGACCAGCCCATCCACATCCGGCTCCGTTATCGGTTTAGTTAAAGCGGGCACCACCTTTGAAGTGCTGGATCAGGTTAATTCATACTGGGTCAAGGCGAATGTCAACGGTCAAGTCGGTTATCTCTCCACAAATTATGTGAAGATCGATTCAAGCTCCCCCGGAAACGCAGCTGCCGGTCAGGGTGTGGTGGAAAAAGGCGTTAACTTCCGCACCGGCCCGTCAACCTCCAGCTCCGTCATCGGTTTGGTGAAAGCAGGCACCACATTCCAGATCGTGGAAAAGGTCAACTCATACTGGGTCAAGGCAAATATCAACGGTCAGATCGGGTATCTCTCCACCGATTATGTCAGCTTAGGAGCTACGGCGCCATCCAATCCGGCACCGGCACCAACCCCAACACCAGCGCCGCCGGAGCAAGCCTCCAACATTGCCGACCGTGTGATCCATCACGCCAATAATCTCATCGGTGTAACCAAATACAAGTACGGCTCCAATCTTCCGCCGACTCTGCTGGATTGCTCCTCCTTCACCAAATTTGTCTTCGGTATCGAAGGGGTAAACCTCAAGTGGGGCACCAAGTATCAGAAGGATGCCGGCACAGCGGTATCCCGGAGCAATCTGCAAAAGGGCGACCTGATCTTTTTCTGGACAAGCTCCTCCGGAGTCATTGATCATGTGGGCATCTACATAGGAGACGGAAAAATCATACATAATACACCGTCCATGAACGGTGTCGGTATTTCCTCCATCACCTCCGGGTATTGGGACACCCATTACGTGTCCGCCCGCAGAGTGCTGTAAGAACGAATCCCGGACTTATCATATTCTTAATACCCTTGCGGGCTTTCTGATGAAGGCCCGTTTTTCTATTTGGTTTGGAGCAGCCAATCCACACATCCTCCATCATAAGACGCCCATCATCCATTGCGCCACGGAGCCGCGGAGGGTACCATGAGGATAACAATACTTGTCCAAAAGGGTGAAGACAACGTGAAAACATCCATTCCCGGCCATTTGCCGAAACGACTGACCATCACTATGTGGGACTTCTCCTGGTACACCATGACCATGCCCGGCGAGCCCTATCACGATATGGAGGCGCGGTTCCAAGAAGCGGTTGAGCTTGGGTACAATACCATCCGCATCTGTGCCATGCCTTATCTATTGTTTACAGAGGAAGGACCAAGACCGGGCAAGCTGGCCTTCGGTAATCTGGGCCAGGTTGGTGTACGGACCCGCTGGTATAACTGCAAGGGGGGAGCCGAGCTGGACGGTGTGGCCCATCTGCTGGAGCTGTTCCGGCTGGCGGACAAGTACAATTGCTTTATTATCTTGTCCTCATGGGAATACCAGCAAAGCCCCAGCTTCCTGAAGACAAGAGAGCTGTTCGACGAACTGTTGGCCATTGCCCCCGAGAAGCGTTTTATGGCCATCGCACGCTCCATGAGCCGTCTGATCACCACCGTCAAGGAGGCAGGCTATGGGCAGCGGATTGCCTATGCGGAGCTGCACAATGAGCTGGAATTCGGCCGGATGACGCAGGTGGCGCTGGATGCGGGGATTCCCGACGGCAACGCGCCCAAAACCATTGCGTATATGAAGCCTTATGTGGAAGAGGCTTTGGCCTATCTGCAGAAGGGGCATCCGGATATCCTCATTACCGGCTGTTATACCCTGAACCAATCCTATCCCAAGGAGCATGTGGCGGAAAATGAACAGGTGGCCCATTTCCACCTTTATCTGAATGGTGTTTTGCAAGAGTTGGCGGATGCGGTGGCGCTGCACCGTGTGGACCAGGCGTTCCCTAATCCTGCGGCAGCTGCGCTGCTTCGGGATGATGCACCCCCGTTCTCGGAATATACGCTGCCGGAAGGGGAGGAATGGCGGCTTCACGGCAATCCCGTTGGCCTGAAGCTGTTGTACCTGCACGACTGGTGCGATCCGGTGAAGTGGGATCTGTTCCTCTATGACCGGTACGGCGCTCACCGGGTGGCCATGCGGGAGAAGATCGACCAGCGGCTGGAGGAAGCGGCGGAGTGGGCGGAGCGCAAGGGGCTGCCCATGGTCATCGGTGAAGGTTATGTGGGTTATACGCCTTGGCAAACCTATTTTGAAGAGGGGCCGGTGGGCAAGGATATTGCCGAATATGCCATCAAAAAGGGGATGGCGCTTGGCTTCTGGGGGATGATTCTATGCTCCAATTGTGCGCCTCACCATCTTTTTTGGCAGGATAAGGCCTGGCAGCAGAAGTGGAACCGGTTCATACTCGAATCCTAATAACAAAGAAGAAGCCTGGCAGAGCACCGCTCTGTCAAGGCTTCTTCTTTTATACGGGCTGGATTTTTATTGTCCCAGCAGAATACGCGTATACGGGGAATCGATGGGGAGGAGGATCACAGGCTCGCCCTGGAAGGTGGTTACGTAGCTTTCCAGTGTCCGGTACAGCTTGTAGAATTCCGGGTCCTTGCCGTACGAATCATTATAGATCCGTGCAGCCTCCTGCTCACCCTCGGCGATAATCTTCTTGGAGTCGGCCTCGGCTTGGGCAATAAGCTCCTGGGCCTGGCGGTCAGCATTGGAAGTGATTTTCTTGGATTCCTCATCGCCCTCGGACAGATATCCGGCTGCGATGGATTCCCGGTCGGAAATCATCCGCTTGTAAACACTTTCCTTGTTCTCCTCCGGCAGGTCCGTCCGTTTGATGCGGACATCGATCACTTCAATGCCGTAATTCTGACGGGAGACAATATCGGATACTTCCTTGGTGATATCGTCATTCAGGTTGCCGCGGGAGGAGTCCTCGCTGATAATGCTGCCATAATCGATTTCCGAGAGCTTCCGGCGAACGGTGTTATACACGGCGTCGCTGATGCGGCTCTCTGCGGTGGTGACCGTCTTCAGCGTCTGCAGGAAGCTGCGTGAGTTGTTAATCCGCCATACGGTATAATTGTCCACGATAATGGGCTTTTTGTCCTTGGTCATGATGGTGGTCGGCTGGCTGTCACTGACCTTTTGGTACTTGGGGAGCGTAGAGACTGTTTCAATAAACGGAATCTTGATCTTGATCCCCGGATTTTCGTGAATGCGTACCGCTTCGCCGAACTTCAGTACAACCTTGTATTCACTTTCCTTTACGATAAAGAGGGAGCTTGCCGCAAGAATAATCAGCACCAATGCTCCAACTGCTATGCCAATCCAACGTTTCATCGGTTGCCACCTCCTTGAGTCCCGGCTGTGCCGCCTGTACCTGCTGCGTTATTGCCTGTAGTCGAGCTTCGGAGGAGATCGTTAAGCGGAAGATAATTCACGGTATTGCCGCTGCCTTCGGTGATAATCACCTTTGCCTTCGGAAGGATTTTCTCCAGCGTTTCCAGCGTCAGACGGTTGCTGGTGACGTTGGGGCTTTTTACATATTCCGCATATACGGCATCAAATTTGGATACATCCCCTTGAGCATTCAAGATCCGGGACTGCTTTTCCCCTTCGGCTTTTTCGATCAGCGCCTGGGCTTCACCGCGGGCTTTGGGCAGGCGGTCGTTGACATATTTCTGCGCCTGGTTGATCTTGGTGTTCTTTTCCTCACGGGCATTGGTGACGGATTTAAACGCTGTCTGCACCTGGCCCTCCGGCGGTTCGATATCCTGGAACTTCAAGTCGATAATGTGAATCCCCGTATTGTACTGGTTCATCAGTTCCTCAAGCTTGGATTTTACATCGGTTTGGATCACGGTTTTCCCTTCGGTAATGGCATAGTCCAGCTTGGTGGAGCCGATGACCGAACGGATGGAGGCGATTGCGGAATTGCGCAGGAAGTGCTCGGGGTTCTCAATGTTATACAAATACTTGTGAAGATCGGAGACCCGCCATTCCACCACAGCGTCTGCGGAAACGATGTTTTCGTCACCGGTGATCATCAGTGCTTCCTCGTCAACAGGGTTCACCTTGCCGTTGACCTCCCGATAGCCGATATGAATCTTCTGGGTCAGCTTGGCCGGTACAATCACGACTTGCTGAATGGGGTACGGAAGCTTAAAATGAAGTCCAGAGCTTTCTTGTGTTGTCGTGTATTTCCCGAAGGTCATAATTGCGGCCTGTTCTTCCTCCTGCACAGTGTAGATGCTGCTCCAGGCCAGACCGGCAATGACCACAACGGCAGCGCCAAAGGCAATTTTCTTTACCGTATTTTTGGGAACCTGGGGAAGCTTTACGGTTTTTCCGTCTTTATCGCCTTGGTATACCTCCAAAAATGCCACTCCCTTTCCATGCTGTTCTTTGGTTGCTGAAACGTACTACGTGAAAACCCCCGTTGACGTTTCAAAAAAGATACACATTTGTCACAAAAAATGCACAGGGGTCTCGGACGGACCGTTAAAACATAGTATCCTCCACCTCTACCAGCATTATCAATTATGATTGCACGCTGCATTTTTGAATACCAATATACGCCAGGAGGATGGGTATCATGCTATTGCCTTCATTCGGTTTGGAAGGAAAGACAGCGCTGGTAACCGGCGCGGGCAAAGGAATCGGCCGGGCTCTTGCCGTAGGCTTGGCCGAGGCTGGAGCGGATGTGGCTCTGACCGCACGGACAGAGTCTGATCTGGAGGAAACGGCAGCGGAGATATGCCGGACAGGCCGTAAGGCTTATATCTGCAGGGCGGATGTGACCAGTCGGGAGCAGGTGGAGGCCGCTGTTGCGAAGGCGGTTGGGGAAGCGGGTAAGCTGGACATTCTGGTGAATAACGCCGGGATGAATATCCGGACGCCTGCCCTTGAAGTGACCGATGAGGAATGGGAAACCATTGTGCAGACCAATCTGAAATCCGCTTTTATGATGTCCCAGTGCGCCGGACGTTATATGAAGGAAGCGGGTGGGGGCAGAATCGTGAATGTGGCCTCGGTTGCCGGCCATACTGCCCTCCGGACCGGTGTGGTATATGGCTCCACCAAGGCCGCTATGATCCAGATGACCAAAATCCTGGCGCTGGAATGGGGCAAACACAATATTCTCGTGAATGCTATCGGACCCTGGTACTTCAAAACCCCGCTAACCGAGAAGCTTCTGCAAAATGAGGAGTTTGTAGCCGAGGTGCTGTCCCGGACTCCCTTGAAGCGGATCGGTGAGCTGCGCGATCTGGTGGGCCCTGTAGTGTTCCTCTCCTCCGAAGCATCGGGGTACATAACCGGTCAAACCCTGTTTGTGGACGGGGGCATGACCATTTACGGATTTTAGAAGATGATAGAACAAGACCGTCCAAGCCCTGGGGCTAACGACGGTCTTGTATGTTGAGGAGTCTGTCCGACGGAACCACCAAGGCACTCCTTTCTTGACACTGCTGCTGCAATGAGAAACAGGTCATGCAGGATCTAACGGCGGGGAAAGCCTTTATTTCGTCAAAAACCCCTCTTCAAAAAATCTAACGGCGGCCACAGCCTCTATTTGGGCAAATTATTCTGCTGCAAGCCTCTTTTTAACCCAATAGCGTCTCCTGCTTCCGTTAGATGCTGCAGCCCCCCGGTTTTGGAACAAATAGCGGCTCTCACCGCCGTTAGGAATAGTGCACCTGCGGGCACTAATAGTCACTTTTGCTGCGGATTCCTCCGCACCGTAGACCAATGTAATGCTGGAGGATGTCCTCAAATCGGCTTCGCCGGTTTCGAGGCTTCCCTAACACATCCAGCCTGCGGCTCGGACCTTGTTGTTTCAGGGTAGATCAAACCAACCACCCGCCGGCAGCTCCTTCCGCTTCAGGAAGGTGGCGATCAGCACCTCTCCTTCTTTGCGGGAATTGTAGGGCTTCGATTCAACCGGCACGGGCAGCCGTACTGCCTTCACGAATTCATCCGCCCGCAATTCCGCCATTTCGTAGCCCAGGTCGTCCTTCGACAACGATTCCACCTCGTATTTACCCCGGATGAACACCCGGTCACCCATTACCTTCACCGACCAGCGCCGCACCTTTTGCTCCGGCATAGGGCTGACGACAACCTTCACGTAGCGGTCCGTCTCATAAATTCTCACATGAGGCTCCGGACCACGGAAATCATCCAATGCTTTTTTGACCTGCTGCGAGGTTTTGGCAACTTGTTTGAACAGCTTTTCCCAATCCTCCCACATCACGCACACCTCCTGTTGTGATCCGCTGATGCTACAGGATATGTGGGATAGGCGCCTAGGGTGTGTTTGAAAACTTCGAGGGGAGCAGATTATCCTGAAATTTTCGTTCCAGGCAAGGCACTTTTGCGCTAGTTCACCAGGGGTACGTCGCAAAAGTAACGCAGCATGGGGCGAAAAGGCGGCTACTTGGAAATGGTAGTCTCCACCCCGGAATAACCGGCTTGTCCGGTGATCCGCGCAAGAGGGAATACCTGGCGCACAGTTGCGGCGATCAAACCGGCCAGAACGGCCTTGACGGCGTCACCCGTCAGGTAGGGGTAACAGCCTGCTGCCATCGCCTTGGCGAAGGTATAGTTGGCCGCATGGGCCAGCCATGGCACGCCGGTCACGTACAGCAGGAGGGAGCCGAACAGCTCCGCTGCGGCGATCAGGGCTACCGTGGTCCACAGTCGGCTTCCACGGACATACCGGGAGACCAGGCCAATCAGGAAAGCGGCAACGGGAAACATCCATACGAAACCGCCGGTAGGGCCGGTGAGCAGGGCCAACCCGCCGCGTCCGTCCAGAATTGGCAAACCCAGCACGGACAGGGCAATCACCAAGGCGATGCTGCCGAAGCCGTAAACCGGACCGAGGATCGCACCCGCCAGCATCACCACAAAATTCTCCATGGAGATGGGAACAGGAGAAAAACCCAAGTGCAGATTCAAATAGCTGGATAATACAAAAAGTGCGCTGAATGCGGTCATAAATACAAGTCCTTTGGTAGAAAACGAAAAGGGCATTGCCAAACCTCCTCTGATTTGTTAACCTATTTTTGCGATGTGAGGTTAACAATTCGCTGATGGCATTGTAACATGCCCATTGGCGTTTGAATAGACGGGCGGTGAAAAATTTGGGAAAATCCCTGATTGAGCTTCGGGAGGTCAGTGTTTACCTGCCGGGGAAGGAAGAGGCGGTGCTGCACCAGATATCCGGTGTCATCCGCGAGGGCGAGTGGCTGACGGTTGCCGGCCGGAACGGCAGCGGAAAAAGTGTCCTTGGGCGTCTGTTGGCGGGGCTGGACGGGCGTTATTCGGGAGAAATCGGGCGCTCCGCCCAAGGGGCTTCCGTCCGGCTGGTCATGCAAAATCCGGAGGCGCAGCTTATAGGAGAAACAGTAGGGGAGGATCTCCGCTTCGGGATGGAATGTGCGGGGCTTCCACCGGAGGAGATGGAGCTCCGCCAACAGGAAGCGCTGGCAGCTACAGGGCTGACGGGGTGGGAGGCATGTCCGGCGGGCAGCTTATCCGGCGGGCAGAAGCAGCTGCTGGCTTTGGCCGGCGCGTTGGCGGTGCGTCCGTCCGTGCTGATCGCCGATGAAGCCACCTCCATGCTGGACCCGGAGGCCCGACACCGGCTGCTGTCTGTCCTGCAGTCCCTTCAAAAGCGGGGAATGACGGTGATTCACATTACCCAACTGCTGGAGGAGGCGGCATATGCCGGCAGAATCTGGGCATTGGATGAAGGGAAGCTGGTGTTTGACGGCACTCCGGAGGATTTTTTCTATAGCCGGATGGCCATTGCAACCGGTGAGTGCGAGTCCCCCTGCCGGGCGGCGGGTCTGCTTCCGCCCTTAACCGTCGCCATAACGGAACAGCTAAAATTGCGGGGACTGCTTACGGACCGCTTTCCGTTGACGCCTGTGGCATTGGAGAGGGCGGTGTTGGCATGAACGGGCGGTACATGCATGAAGTTGCTATTCCGATGGACAGCGGACTCAGCCGGGCAGGTTTGTTTCATTGCTCCTTCGCCACAGAGGAGCTGACACTGGTGGCCGGCTGCACCGGCTCCGGGAAGTCTACGCTGCTCCAGCTATTGGCTGGTCTGCGTCCGGCAGGGTCCGGCAATATCGGAGAGCGGAGGGGGGAGGAACAGCGTACCCTGGAGCGCAGAGAGCTGCTGGCCACCTCCAGCTATGTGTACCAGAATCCGGAGCAGATGTTTTTCTTGCCGACAGTCCGGGAGGAAATCCTCTACAGCCTCAAACAACGGAGACTCCCCCCGCAGGAGCGGCAGGAACGGCTGGTATGGGCCTCCGCCTGGTGCGGACTAGGAGAAGAGCTGTGGGAGCGGTCGGCCTTCACCTTATCTGGCGGTGAAAAACGGCGGACTGCCTTGGCTGCAGCGGCAGCCATCCGCCAGCCTTGGCTTCTTCTGGACGAACCGACGGCAGGGCTCGATCCGGTTATGGCAGCGTCCCTAGCTGGCGAGTTGGCGGAATGGAAGCGTGAGCAGGGCAGAGCAGGCGGCGGGATCGTCATCGCCTCCCATGAGCTGGATCTGTTTCTGCCCTTGGCCGACCGGGTGGTACTGCTGAAGGATGGCTCAGTTGCCGGTCAATGGAGCCCGCAGGAGCTGCTGAAAGACCCTTCGCCATTGACCGAAGCGGGGCTCGGGGTGCCGGATTGCATCCGGCTGGCTGCACTGGCGGGCTCGGATTCTTTAGCTGCCGAAGCCATTGCCCGCTCCTTAGCGGAGAAGCTTGCGGCAGGCTCTTCTGCAATAGGAGCGCAGCCGTATGCGGCAGGGGCCACCCAAACGGGGCAGCAGCCTGCCATCCGATGGACAGTACGAAGCCAGCCAAACCAGGAAACCCGCTTCTCCCGGTTATCCGGGTTGGATCCCCGGGCCAAGTGGCTGCTTTACGCCCTGTTCAGCCTAAGCCTGCTTGTCTCCCCCCACTGGGGAGTAACCGCGTTGGGAGGTATGGCTGTGGCGGGGCTGGGTTTGGCTGCCAATATTCCGGCCAAACGCTGGCTCAGGCCGGTTTTTGCCTTTGGCAGTTTTATTCTGGCTGCGTTTGTAATCTCGGGCGTGGAGCTATCCTTTGCCGGTGGCCAGAGCCCCCTTATACATGTTGGATTTTCCTGGGGGCAAGGGCAGATTACGTTGAAGCGGTTGACCCCTTTGCTGCCTGTTCTGGCCGGCGGTGTGCTATTCAATATTCTAACCCCTCCTCTATCCATTCAGAAGGGTATGGAGGAGCTGCTACGGCGGATTCCGGTCATCCGGCGTGCCGGAGATACCATTGGACTGGCGGTAGCCCTGCTGTTCCGGTTTATCCGCTTCCTGCCCGGCGAGCTCGGGCGGATGGCACTTTTGGCTTCCATCCGCGGCAGGCCCGGAAGCGGCAACCCCGGCAAGCTAAAGCTGCGCCAGCTTCCGGCCTTCTTCATTCCGCTCCTTTTGTCCATGCTGCACCATGCCGAGGAGCTATCCTTTGCTTTGGCAGCGCGGGGCTATGGGCGCAAGGGTGCAAAACGCACACAAGCCGCCCCTCTCCGTTGGCAGCGGAGTGATGGGGCGGCGTGTCTGGCCGGTATGTTATGCATTGCGGGAATGAACGTGCTGCGGCTGTTTTTTTGAAGAGAGAGGAAAAGGTCAGCAGACTTCCATATACAGCTTGGTGCCGTCGAAATACTTGAACACTGCCACCTCGCCGACCATTTCAATAGACGCGATTTTCTTCAGCTTCCGGCGGAAGTCCAGATGATATTCCATGGATTCGAACAGCTTTTCCAAGGATGAAAGAGGAGCGGCCTCTTGATTGAAGAAGGAGACGGGAATGGTGTGCTGCTTGAATTTTAATACGGAAGGTTTCATCATACATTACCTCTTTCCAATAGTTCAAATTGTAAATGTATGTAGGCTCTCGTTGTTCTATGAAACTATCATAAATGAAAAAAGTTAAACGGTTTTCAGAGAGTTATCAAAGAGGGATTATTTTTCTTAACATATTTTTAACGGAATTTGTCTAAATTTCGGGATAAGTGTAAGGATGTCGAATATACAAATGAGGCTAATCTGTGACTGCGGACGCAATGATAACGATTACAACGTAATATTCGCAATTAGGTTAAAGAAAAACTAGTTCTAAGGTCCCTGAACGAGACAAAACCGCAGGAGAATGTCCGGTAGCCGGCACTCTTCTGCGGTTTCAATTATTGTCTGTATATTCTTAACAGCTTCTTAATACTATGCTTGATTCTTACAGCTCTCCGGCAAAAGTGATATGCAATTGCACAATCTCCGAACGGCTGCCCGTCCGGATAGGCGGACCCCAGAAGCCGTATCCGGAGGACACAACGGAATCGAATTCCCCTTTGATCAGGTGACCCCAGTCATTCTCGTAAATCCGCCGGGTGATGAATTGAGCGGGGGCAATCTGTCCACGGTGCGTATGGCCGGACAACATGAGATCGATCCCATTGTCCTTGGCAGCATCCAGCTCGTAAGGCTGATGGTCCAGCAGGATCAGTGGAAAATTCTTAGCCGTGCCGCGAAGCAGCTCCTCCAGAGCAGCCCGATCCTTGTCCGTTTTGTCCTTACGGCCCACTAGGGTAAGCTGATCGGCCACCGTAACGGACTCATCATAGAGCACACGCATGCCGCTGTCCTCCAGCGCACGGATCAGCTCGTCCATAGCCCCCGGGTTGGTATCATGGTTGCCCAAGGTGGCGTAGACCCCGTATTTGGCCTCCACCTGCTTGAGAATTCCGCCGAATCCCCGTCTGACAAAGGCGTCCAGATCATCGTCGATAATATCCCCGGGATACAGCACCAAATCCGGCTGAAGCGCGTTGATTTCCTTCACCATCCGCTCTGCGTGGGCTGTTCCGGAGAGCAAGCCGAAGTGCATATCGGAGGCCATCACTACATTCAGCTGCTCCAGTCCAGCCGACTTTTTGGGGATGCGGATGTCATACTGCCGTACCACGGGATTATAAGCGTTGTACGACCCGTACGCCATAATTCCCACCAAAACCGCCAGGGTCAGGATGCCTGCCCATTTCTGGGCCATTCTGCGGGGCAAAGCCGTCAGCCGGAGCACTAACAGAGTCAGATGCACAACCGGCAGAATCATGAGCAGAAGGGAGAATACAGCCAGCCAATAGGAACCGATCACACCCAGCACATCGGCATGGGGGACGAAACGTCCCAGTATAAAGGAAATGGCCAAAAATCCGAGCACCACTGCATACACCCATTTAAACCAGCCTGGCACAGCAGGCCTCATCCAGCGCCAGCCGCTGGCTCCGATGTAGAATACCAAAAGTCCGTATACCGCGAGCATAACCAATCCAATCACAATAAACATGTACGACGCTCCTTATGTACGCCTTTTTTCCCCTATCCTTCATCATACGTTCCCCGGACTTGCCGGTCAAATGGTCAACTGGCTCATCAAGTCATGGCAGATTCAGGCAGGAATATGAAAAACAAAAGCGAAATCCCAATGACAAGCATTTTCCGGCATATCTTTTTTTATGAGGCACCGGCTGGTTGGAAAGTTGGAGGAGGGAGCGGAAAGGAATGAGTGAATCCGTAGGGATACACCGCATCGGAATTGTTTATTTCAGCGGCACCGGGGGGACGGAGGCGGCGGCACACAGCTTTGCGGAGCAGGCACAGGCGAAGGGGCTGGCTGTCGAACTGGAGGAATTGGGCAGGAAAGCAGGAGCCACCGGCCGCAAAACACTGTCGGAAACACCTGCGGGATGGGACTGCCTGCTGCTGCTGTTCCCGGTTTATGCCACCGACGCTCCCGCTCCTGTATATGAATGGATCCGCAGCTGGTCCCCTGTAGCCGGACAACGGATTGCGGTTTTTTCGGTCTCGGGAGGGGGCGAGGTCTGGCCCAATACGGGCTGCAGGGCGGAATGCTGCCGGCAGCTGGAAGAGAAGGGCCTCCGGGTGATCTATGAAGCGATGCTGTGTATGCCCTGCAACTGGCTGATGCCTACCCATGACCATGTGGCCATGCACCTTCTGGCCGCTTTGCCGCGGAAAACAGAGCTGATCCTCGGCCGGATTCTGTCCGGAAGCATTCGCCGCACCGCTCACCGCAAGGGTTTTCTGGTGCGCCAATTGGCTAAGTATGAGCAATCCGGCTCCCGGGGCTTCGCCCGGAAGCTCCATGTGGACGAGGCTTGCAACGGCTGCGCCAGGTGCGCCCGCGACTGCCCCACCGGCAATATCAGGATGCACAACGGGCGTCCCGAGTTTGCCGATGAATGCCTGATGTGCTTCAAGTGTGTATACAATTGTCCCGTCCGTGCGTTACAATCTAACAATATCATGGTGCTGAAGCAGGGCTTCAGCCTCTCTGGGCTCCAAAGAAGAATGAAAGACACCCCACTGCTCCCTGTAGAGGAATGCTGCAAGGGAGTGCTGTGGTCCGGGGTCAAGACCTACTTGACGGACCGGGACCGGTTATAACCAATGAATGAAAGGCGGTTTTGACGTAAAATGATCAGAGTGGGTATCGTAGGGGCGACCGGTAAGCTGGGCCGGGATATTGCCGGACTGTTGACACAGCGGGAGGACATGGTTGCGGGAGCAGTCATCGGGCGCAGCGGCAGCCCGTGGATCGGCCAGGATCTGGGTGCGGTCACCGGCAGTGGCGATACCGGGCTGCGGATTACCAGCGACCTTTTGGCCACCAAGGATGATTGTGATCTCTATATCGACTGCACCCATGCCAAGGCGCTGATGGAGGATAATTACCCCGCTTACGCCCTGCTGCACAAGCCGGTGATTGTGGCGACAACCGGGTTTGGCCCGGAGGATCTGGATCGGCTTGCGGGACTCTCCCAGTCCATGCCGGTGGCGATTTGTCCCAATTTCAGCATGGGCGTATACAAGTTCCTGAAGCTGATCCGGCTGGCCGCCGAGGAATTCGGCAAACATGCGGATATTGATATTTCGGAAATCCACCATAAATTCAAGAAGGACCAACCCAGCGGAACGGCCAAAAAAATCAGGGAAACCATTCTGCAGACAGGTGTGGAGTCGCCGGTTCATATGCACAGCATCCGGGCCGGGCAGGTCATCGGGGAGCACAGCGTCTTATTTACCACCCCGGAAAATGAACGGATCGAGCTTTCGCACAAGGTTTACTCCCGGGAGGGCTTCGCCCAGGGTGTGTTTACGGTCATTCAATGGATCAGCCAGCGTCCGGCAGGGCTGTACGGGCTGGAGGATATTTTCGGGTAAAGCTAACGTACAAGGCAGATTTCGAACATAGAGGAGCATCAGACAGATGGATTTTTCAGTGGAGTTTTTGTCGTTTTTCGTCATTCATTCGGAGGGCTCATCCGAGCAAAACAAGCGTTACCGGCATTTTAAGACCCTGGACGGGGAGGAATACGAAAGAAGCGAGATCAAGCGTTTCCTGGACGGGGAATTTGCGCGGATTGTCAAGCGTAAGGCGGAAAAGCACGCGCCCACGGAGGGCTGCCCTACCAAAATAGGCACCTTCGTGGTGGAGCCCGGCTACGAGCTGGGCAGCAATCCCAACTACAACATGATCGCCCGCTGCCGGGAGGCCAGTGACCGGGAGCAGTACCATAACGGCTGCGATGATCTTCTGCGGGCCTATATCGGCACCAGCTCCGTGCGCGGCGGGGCGTTTATTGTAGCGCGGGCGGTTCTGCCCAAATATTTTGACGAGCCGTTCCTCTTTATCCTGAAATGCGACTTCGAGCCCAAAATTGCCCGGATTACCGATGAGCACAGTCTGGTGGGGCAGGTGGATATGGCCATCAGCGCCAAAAGCATTAAGTCCATCCAGTACCCGCATATGCCGGAGGAAGGGATGCTGGAGTATGGGGAGCTGAAAATCCATCAAGCCTCCCATGCCCGCTACTTCGAGGAATTCCTGGCTTACGTATCCTACGAGCAGTCCGTGCCGGAGCTGGTGCAAAGCCAGGTGCTGGGGCTGGTTCAGGAATATATGGAGCAGAAATATCAGCTCCCCCCGGCGCCTAAAGCGTCGGCACCGGTGAAAATTGCCGATGAACGAGCGATTCGTATGGCGGAGGCTGCTGGTGTGCCTATAAGTGTGCCCATGGATGCAGACGGAGATGGAGAAGGAGAGAACCTCCCGTATATGGCGGCCGGACCGGCCCCGGAGCCGACTTTAAGCGGTATTCCCTTCCTCGATGATACGCCCTACCCGGCAGCACCGGAGGTGTCAACGGCCAATGCCAGCCCTGACATGCTCCAGGAGGCACAGGCTTATGAGCTGTGGGCCAACAGCGACAAACGCAGGCTGCAGGAGCGCTGGGACCACGAAATGGTAGTGGAAGCGGCGCAGCGGATCGTGGAGTTCCAGCCGGAGCTGGATCTGAAATTCCATATCGGCGACACCTTCGTCAAAACCAAACTGTCCGATTATGGCAGCAAGGTTCATTTTGCCCGCCTGGGCAACCGGTATGTGGTGCTGCTGGAGGGGGAGGACTTCAAGTTTGACAAGGACTTTTCCCCTGTAGAGCTGCTCCAGCCGGAGGAGCTGGACCAGGTGGTGGACAGGCTGAAGGCGAAGCCGGAGGAATAAGCCGGAGGACCAAGCCAATTCCGCGGTTCCATTGCCGGGTTTTCCAAATCATCCTATAATGAGGACACGAGACCCGGTTAACGGACGGGTGAATGCTCAAGCGGAAAGGCAGGCGGAGGCATGGCGGTTCAAAAGGAACTGGATTATGCAATTGAATACGGCGACCCGGAGATTACAGGCGGCCTCTCTGTTTTTTCGGAGGAATTCGATGAGGTTTATGCTTATGACGGCAATGATTTAGGCATGCGTTATACACCGGAAAGCACGGAATTTGTGCTGTGGGCGCCAACGGCTGCAGAGGCTCAGGTGATGCTCTATGAAGCCTGGGATTCAGCTCAAGGGGAAAGCCACGCCATGGCCCGGGAGGACCGGGGGGTATGGCGTCTGTCCCTGCCTGGTGACCTGGCAGGCAAGCTGTATACCTACAGAGTGCGGATCGGCACCCAATGGAATGAAGCGGTTGATCCTTACACCCGGGCGGTGTCGGTGAATGGCGACCGAGGAGCGGTACTGGACCTGGCCGGCACCCAGCCTGACCGCTGGACGGAGAATAAACCGCCTTTTGTCCACCCGCTGGATGCGGTGATTTATGAGGTCCACATCCGGGACTTGACCATCCATCCCTCCTCCGGCGTACAGCATAAAGGCACCTATGTGGGCGCCTGCGAAACCGGAATGGAAGGACCTGCTGGTATCCGCACGGGTCTTGACCACATCGCGGGACTGGGCGTGACCCATGTCCAATTGCTGCCGGTTTACGATTATGCCACCGAGAGTGTGGATGAACGCTCGCCTCTGGAACGCTACAATTGGGGGTACGACCCCAAAAACTATAATGTGCCGGAGGGTTCCTATTCCCTGAACCCGTATGATCCCGCCACCCGCATCCGGGAGCTGAAAACCCTTATTCAAACCTGCCATGACCGCGGGCTGCGGGTGATTATGGATGTGGTCTTTAATCATGTGTATGACGGCTACAGGGCCAATCTGGCCAAGCTGGTGCCGGGCTATTATATGCGTCATAAACCCGACGGAAGTCTCTCCAACGGCTCCGGCTGCGGCAACGACACTGCTCCGGAACGTCCGATGATGCGCAAGCTGATTGTGGATTCGGTGCTGTATTGGGCCAGGGAATACCGGATGGACGGGTTCCGCTTCGATTTGATGGGTCTGCTTGATCTGGATACCATGAACGAGGTCCGCAGGCGTCTGCATGAAATGGATCCGTCCTTCGTGCTGCTGGGAGAGGGCTGGATCATGCCGACGGAGCTGGCTCCCGAACGCCGGGCGGACCAGGCCAATGCGGTGAAGCTGCCCGGTATCGGCCAGTTTAATGACAACCTCCGGGATGCGCTGAAGGGAAGCACCTTTGCAGAGAAGGAGGCCGGCTTCGCCGGGGGACAGTCCGGCTTCGAGCAGGATGTCCGGCGGGGGATTGCCGGGGCCATCGCTTATAACGACAGGATCAAAGGATTCGCCCTGGAGCCGGTGCAGTCTGTGGCCTATGTGGAGGCCCATGACAATCACACTCTCTGGGATAAGCTCGCCCTTACCAACGGACATGAGGATGTAAACAGGCGGAAGAGACGCCACCTGCTGGCCTCTGCGGTGGTGATGACTTCACAGGGGATGGCGTTCCTTCACGCCGGGCAGGAGTTTTTCCGGACCAAAGGCGGCGATCACAACAGCTACATAGCCCCCGATCCCGTCAACTGGCTGGACTGGGAACGCTGTGCCAGGGAGCAGGCTGCAGTCAGCGAAATACGCCAGCTAATTCGGCTGCGCCGGGAGCATCCCGCCTTCCGGATGCGCACAGCCGATGAAATTCGCGAATCCCTGGTGTTCGAGCAGGCGGTAGAAGGCTGTATTGCTTTTACGCTGCGGAATCATGCCAATCATGACCCTTGCCGGGATATCTACGTGGTGCACAACGCCAATCCCTATACGGTTACAGTCGAAATTCCGCTGCCCGGCGTCTGGTCGGTGCTGTTCGGCCTGGGAAACCATGGCCCCTTCGACAGGCTCCGGGGAGGAAAGCTGGAGGTTCACGGTTTAAGCTCCGTTGTGCTGGGTGTTATCGCTCTTGAGCCCGGGTTTTATCCCGCCTAATCCCATATCTTATCCCACATGAATGGAAGAAAAATTTCCCTTCCGGTGAGAAATGTTACGGCATCCGAATGGAAAGATGTGAAATAATGTCTGTATATACGGAATTTTGTTGATTTCCGGTACAGAACACAGTTCCATTCGGAGAGGAGATTCCAGCACAATGATCACATGGCGGGATACGTATAATGTAGGCGTCAGACAGATTGATGACCAGCATCAGGAGCTGGTGCACCGGCTGAATGATTTTATGGAGGCCTGCACCAACCAGAAGGGCAAGGAAAAAATCCAGGAGACCCTGGAGTTTCTCAAGGCATACACAGTGGAACACTTCCGGGACGAGGAGAAGCTGATGCAGAGCGTCCAATACCCGGAGCTGGCTGTACATAAGAAGGAGCATGACGAATTTGTGCATGTTATCGATGAATTGCTCCAGCAGGTGAACTCTCAGGGGACCTCCATTCTTACCACCATCAAGCTGAACCGGACGCTGGTAGACTGGCTGATCAACCATATTCAGAAGAATGACGGCAAGGTTGGCGAATATATCAAACAGCATCCCTAACCGGAACTGCCGCAATTAAGCACACACCAACTCCGGGCTTCCTCAAGGGAGCCGGAGTTTTTTTACGGAAATAGGGGGACCGCATCATGAGGAAAACTGCAGTTTTGGCAGATGCCGTGCTGCTTTCCGTCACCTTTGTGTGGGGAATCATGTTTGTGTTTTTGAAGGAAGCGGTTGCCGTTATGCCGGTTATGACCCATTTGGCGGTCCGGTTTCTGTTAGCGGCAAGCATTCTGTGGATTGGCTATGCCTGTATGAAAAACAAGGAGCCGATGACATGGGCGGTTTGGCGCCGCGGAGCTGTGATGGGTGCACTGTTGTTTTTGGCGTTTATGTTCCAATCGGTAGGCACCCAGTTCACTTCAGCGTCCAATACCGGGTTCATCACCGGATTATGTGTGGTGCTGGTGCCAGTTTTGGGTGCGGTTTTTTACCGGATGAAGCTTTCTGTGGCGGTGGGAACAGGGGTTTGCATTGCCCTGGCTGGGTTGGCGGTTATGTCGCTTCGGATTCACGAACCTATGCAAATCGGGGACCTCATTGTACTGTTCGGCTCCTTCGCCTTTGCGCTTCACATTCTGATCACCGCCAAATATTCCGTGCTGCATCAGCCTTTTTTGCTGGCAAGCATCCAAATCACTGTGGCGGCGCTATTGGATTTTGTGGCTGCGGCTTGCTTTGAGAATATCGGAGAAGCATTGTCCCCTGCGGTTTGGACGGATATCCGGGTGCTGCGGGCGCTTCTGATTGGTGCTGTATTTGCAACGGCCTTTGCTTTTTGGGCGCAAACCCACTTTCAGCGTTTCACTTCAGCTACACATACGGCCATTATTTTTGCATCGGAGCCTGTTTTTGCCGCGGCTGCAGCAGTTGCCATCGGGGGAGAAAGCCTGAGCCGGCAAACACTCGTGGGCGGGGCTTTGATTTTAGGCGGGATATTGCTAGCCGAGCTGAAGGGGACAGCAGGGGACAGGAAAGAAGAGCCTTTATAAGAACATCAGAGAGTCTTCGTGTAAGAACAGGAAGCGTGGCGCATATTAGGGAGGATTCCATTTTTGTCAAAGGAGAATTCCCATGCCCAATAAAAACAAACTTCTTGTTTTGCTGCTGGCCATTGTGCTGGTTCTTCCCGCAACCCTGCTGGCGCCGCGGCCTGCCGAAGCTGCTCCGGCGGATACGGATGTGTACACGGTCCAGCCCGGCGACAGCTTATGGAAAATATCGGTCAAGTACCAGGTGGGGCTGTCCGAAATTATCTCGGCCAACCCGCAATTCGCTAACCCCAACTTGATTTACCCGGGCGACAAGGTAACTGTGCCGCTTTTCAGTGCCACCAAATCGGTGGAGGAAGAGGTGGTCCGCCTGGTGAATGTGGAGCGGGCCAAGAACGGTCTGAAGCCCTTAACCGCCAATTGGCAGCTGGCCCGGGTGGCGCGCTACAAGTCCGTGGATATGCGTGATAAAGGGTATTTTTCCCATACGTCACCTACCTACGGCAGCCCCTTCGATATGATGAAAAGCTTCAACATCAGCTACTCCGCAGCCGGGGAAAATATTGCGGCTGGCCAAACAACGGCCCAAGCGGTGATGGACAGCTGGATGAACAGCCCCGGACACAGGCAGAATATTCTGAGCCCGAATTTCTCCGAAATCGGGGTCGGCTACTGCACCGGCGGCAGCTACCGGTACTATTGGACCCAGATGTTTATCAATCCTTAATGAACATAAATATTTAGAACATTAAATATAAATGACGAAAAATAAAGAAGCTTGCCGAAGAGTGGAATCTGCTGTCCGGCAAAGCTTCTTTTTGTCTTTTTGTCGTGCTGGTTGTTACGTTCCTGTTGGATCAGCATTGGGGCGGTCAATAGCTTCCGCCATGGTTTTATCCGTAAGGTGGGCATAAATCTGTGTGGTGTCGGGAGATGCATGCCCCAACTGCTCCTGGGTTTTGTACAGATCGTTGCGGACATAATAATCTGTTGCAAAGGAATGCCGCAGCTTGTGGACGGACAAGTAGGGCTTGCCGAAGCGTTTGGCGTATTTGATGACCATCTCCTGGATGGCCCGTTTGGTCATCCGTTCGCCTTCCTTTTTGCCGTTGGCAATGGCCAGGAACAGGGCTTTTTCCTTCCGCGGCGCCTTGTACCGGGCAGGCCGCAGCTCCAGATAAGTCTCCAGATGCTGAACCGCCAGCTGGCGGAAATAGACTGGGGTTTTGAAGGTTTCGTCATTTTTACCCTTACGGTAGACATAAGCCAGCTTCTTCTTCAGATCCAGGTCGTCGGCATTCAGGTTTACCACCTCGGATACCCGCAGACCGGAATGGAGAATCAGGCTGATGATGCACACATCCCGTTCCTTGTTCAATTGGTGGAAATAAGAGGCCTGTTTGTTGGCGGCAACAGCCTCCCCGTAACCATGAGCCACATATTCAATAAACTCGGCAATTTCATACTCCTGCAGCAGCTTGCCCTCCAGCTTGGCCGCAGTATCCTTGGGCTTATGAGTCCGTTTGATCTCCACCTTGGCCATAATGTTGCGCTTCAGCAGGGGATAAAACTCCTCGTCCTCGGCAATCTGGCTGAGGTAGTGGAACAAGGACCGGAGGGAGGAGAGCTTCCGGACAATGGTGGTTTTGCTGTTGGTATGCCCGCCCACACCGGTGGCCAGGGACATGCGGAAGTTGTCGATGGCATCCATTCGCAGCTTCTCCAGATCAGACAAGGGAACCTCCCGGATATCGGAGGCTTCTGTCAAACCTTCGGCCATCAGCCAGTTCAGGAAAATCTCATAATCCCGCACATACTCCAACAGCGAAGAGGGGGAGAGGTCGGGAAGCTTATAGTTGATGAATTTTTCGATGTACCAGGGCATGGCGGGAAGCCGGCTGTCCAGCTCCTTGCGGTCCTTGGCTTTAATGATATTCATAATTGCACCCCCGTGTGGGTTAAACGGATAACCTGCTTGAGTTCAAGTATAACAAGGGAAGGGAAAAGTTTCTATCCTTGTCCGAGAGGATGTATACATAAATAATATTATGTAAACTTAATGACGTTAAATTTAATTCTCGCTTCAATTGGCAACAAATGTGGATACTGTATCGTCAAGTAAGAAACGAATAAATTGGACGGTGATGATCAAAATGACAACTTCTATTTGGCGAAGCTCCACCAAATGCCTTCTGCTGGCTCCTCTGCTTGCAACCGCTGTTTCCTGCGGTTCCGCTCCTTCATCCAAACCGGCTCCTCTTGTTGCCCCTGCTTTTGGGGATGTGGAGGCCAAACGAAGCATTCAGGAGGATAACCGTGTGTCCCAATGGACGCTCTGGAGCAATTTTCGATGCATACGGCCTCCCGTATTTTGAGTGAGGGGCAGGGCAATACTCTCTATTCACCATACAGCTTGTACGTTGCGTTAGCCCTTGCCGCCTCCGGAGCGGAGGGCGCGACCCAAAAGGAGATGCTCTCCTTGCTTGGAGGCAACAGTCCTGGGAACATTAGCAGGCTGGCTGCGGACACGGGCAAGCTCATCCGCCTGCTCCATACGGACAATGAAATCGGCAGGCTCAAAACAGCCAACTCCATGTGGATCCAGCAAGGGCACAGCTTTAAGAAGGAGTACGAGAAGCTGGCGTCCGCGAGCTTTTATGCCTCTCTGCATACAGCGGATTTTGCCCAAAAGGAGACAGCTGAAAAAATGGGAGAGTGGGTGCGCGAGCATACAGGGGGGCAAATTACGCCTACGATCCAGCCTGACCCCCAGCAGGTTATGGCACTTTTGAATACGTTGGATTTTAAGGATGAATGGTTGGATGCCTTTAACGAAAGCCAAACCGTCCAGGGAATGTTTTATCCGGAGGAAGGGGGGCAGCTGACCGCGGCTTTTATGAGCAGGAATTATTATACGGCGGATTACATCAAGGAAGACCGGTTTGCCTCCGCAACCCTCCGCTTGAAAAACGGAGGCGCCATGACCTTCGTATTGCCGGATAAGGGGGTTTCCGTCAAGGAGTTGGTGACCACACCCGAGAAAACCAGGGCACTGCTTCCGGCATCGGGAAAAACCACATATAAGCTGGATCTGAAGGTGCCCAAATTCGATTACAGCTCTAAGCTGGAGCTGGTGCAGGCCCTAAAGGCTATGGGTATGAACGCCCCGTTTACAGACCAGGCGAATTTCAGCGTGATGAGCGATACTTCGGTTTTTATCAGCCAAATTACCCAGAATACCCACATAGCCGTTGACGAAAAAGGGGTGGAAGCAGCCGCTTTTACAGAAATATTGATGGCGGGCAGTGGGTTGCCCAAAGGTGAAGCTGCTGAGTTTTGGACCGGCCGTTCCTGTACAGCATCACCGCTGCTAACGGCACTGTCCTGTTTACCGGCATCTGTCAATCGCCGTGAGGCACCGGCCAGACATAACAAAGAACCGGATTCCTGGGAGTCCGGTTCTTGAATTTGAAAGTTGGTTTTAGCTTTTCCGGTTCCGCAGTCCTGACACTGCTTGAGCCATGTCCTCCGGCATCGGGGCCGTCACATGGATTTTGTTCCCTGTCCACGGGTGGTAACAAATCAGCTTCTCCCCATGCAGTGCCTGACGGTCAATATGGGTGCGTTTGCCGCCGTACATGCCGTCTCCTGCGATGGGATGGCCGATATGGGATAGATGGACTCTAATCTGGTGCGTCCGTCCTGTGCCTAGCCGCAGGCGGACCAAGGTATGGCCCTTGAGCCGTTCCACCACGTCGTAATGAGTGACGGCAGGCTCTCCCGTTTCGCTGACCCGGCGGCGGGTGGAGTGGAGCCGGTCCTGGCCGATAGGAGCGTCAATGGTGCCCTTTTGCTGGATTATACGCCCTTCCGCCACGGCGACATAGAGACGTTCGATCTTCTTATCCTTGAGGGATTTCTCCAGAATGACGCTGGCCAGCTCATTCTTGGCAAAAATCACCGGGCCGGTGGTATCCTTGTCCAGCCGGTGCACAGGACGGACCTTGCAGGTTTTGCCGGTCATTTCATAATAAGCGGCCACTGCATTAGCCAGGGTGCCTTTTTGGCCGTGGGCGCTTGGATGGACCTCCATACCCATAGGCTTGTTCACGATAAGCAGGAAATCATCCTCAAACAGGATGTTCAGATCATGCCAATCCGGCTCCATTCCCAGGCGTTCCTTAGGGAACAGGCGCAGCTTCAGCAGATTGCCGCTTTTCTGGATGGCGTTATCCTGAAGGAACTTGCTTGCCATCTTGGGAGGCAAGGGAAGAAAACGCAGCATCGCCGATGCCGGGGCAGTGCCGTATTGATCCGGCAGTCGGATCTCATACCACTCGCCCTTGCGGCGGCCGGAGAGGGACAAGGCTCCGGTATTCTCGCCTGCTTCCGGGCGTCGGGGAGAGCCTTGTCCGGCAGATGCAGGTGATGGGCCGCGCCGCCGGTCATAGCCGGCTCCTGCTGCGGAAGGGCCGCGGCGGCCATCACGCCTGCCAACTCTTGGGTCGCGCTGCCCTTCGGACTCAGGGGCGGACCGTCCTTGAGCGGCTCCAGCCGGTGCTTGACTGCCGCCGCGGTAATCGGTGCTCCCGTAGGCGCTGCCCGGGGCTGCTTGCCGTTGTCTCTTGCCCCGCCCTTCTTGCTGGTGCCGTTCGGCTCCGCGGCGGGCCGGGCGGTTCTTATCGGATTGTTGTTTATGGGAAGAGGAGCCGGACCTGCGGCCGTTCTCCGAATTCCGTTTGTTTGCCATGTGAAACCACCTGTTCTAGTGTGATAAGCTATTAAAAGCTACCTGTATCATGACATAATCCGCGTCTGCATACAAGGTTTGGCTTCGGTTCCCATACACATGGTCGGCCTCTATCTGGGTATTGCAGGTAGAGCATGTGCGTTTGCAGAGGAGTCTGGTCGGTTTATGGAGGTGCCCAGCAGTTTATGGAGGTGCCCGCTGTAACGGAACTATGCGGCTCTTAAACGCCTAATTTCCCTTTGTTGGCGCTCTAACGGAACTGAGGCGCTGTTACAGGCACAATTTCGTCAATTGGAGCGTTCTGCAGCCTTTAAGAGTCACTGAGTTCCGTTAAAATTAAAAACCGCCCATTTTACCCGTCTAAAGGTCGCTGGGTTCCGTTACACTTCCCGGTATCGATCGACCTACCCCGGAAAAAACAGCTAAAACGATTTTTACCGCGGGGAAAGGATAGCTCCGGAGGCCAAAAGAGGGTAAGCTGAAAACGGAATACTACTAACCATCCAAAACGGGGGTTCATAAAATGGCCAATGTGTTCGAGCACTGGACCAAAAGCTATGTGCTGAAGGATCATATCACCAACAAAAATATCATTGCAGGGGATTACTCCTATTACTCCGGGTTTTACCACCAGCAGCATTTTGAGGATTATTGCGTCCGTTATCTGTCGCCTGACCGGGATGATGTGGACCGGCTTGTCATCGGCAGATATTGCTCCATCGGGTCCGGCGCTGTATTTATCATGTGCGGCAATCAGGGGCACCGGATGGATTGGGTCACCACCTATCCGTTCTACTACACGCCGGATCTGTATGAGGGGGCGGAAAACGGCTATTTGGCCAAAGGTGATACGGTCATTGGCAATGATGTGTGGATCGGCACCGAGGCCATGATTATGCCCGGAATCACCATTGGGGACGGGGCGGTCATCGCCTCGCGTGCTGTGGTCACCAAGGATGTTCCGCCGTTTGCCGTAGTGGGCGGCAATCCGGCCAAGGTGATCCGGCAGCGCTTCAGTGACGAAGAGATCCGGCTTCTCCAGGAAACCAAGTGGTGGGAGAGAGACATCGAAACGGTAAAGCCGCTGATTCCATTGCTTACGTCCAACAAGATCGAAGAGTTAGCCAATAGACTACGCAGCCTTACGTAAAAATTCTGCCCCCTAGGGTGTGTCTTCAAACTCCGAGGGGAGCAGATTTTGGCGAATGTTCGTTCCAGGCAAGGCACTTTTGTGAAGGCGTACCGGGGGTACGTCTATCCCTCAGCTTACAAATATGTATTTAATTCTTGAATCAATTCTTGTTTATTGGTTTCAATATAATTAATTAGCTTGTCAAATACATTCTCTTCTTGTTGATACAAATAAAAATTCTCAGATGCTTTTTCAATTTGGTCAATGATTTCAATATCGGTTATTCTATGTGTTTGCATAAAATTACTAATCTCATATTGATTCAGGCATTGCAAATCATCATTCAGTAGCCTTGTATTAAGGCTATTGTTTTTAAGTATTTTTTTGATAGTTTTTAATGCATCAGCATCTTTATAAGCATTAATCCGTTCTAATACTTCTATCGTCTCTTTTATGTATTGGCCACTCGAATTCTCTAAAAACCCTAAAACTCCGTTCATATTTAACTCCGTATCGAGTTCTATAAGCAGTATGATGTCCAGTAAAAGTCTCGGTAGTTTGGGAAAGACCGCTTCATCTCTAAAATCATTGTTTTCATCATTATACAGATTTAAATACACATAATTAATCAACTCGTCTGCTGAGGTATTAGAAAGATCTCCGCTATTAGGTAATAATCTAAGTATTTGTTCTTTAAAAGTCATTCTATTGCCCTCCCAAGAGTTATTTAAGATAGTGAGCGGCTTTGACCCAGGACCGGGTGGTATGCTTTCAAAATTCGGCATGAAACATTATTTGCTTTTGCGCTTCTCTTTTTTCTTTTTCTCCTCGGCTTCTAATTTCTCCCGGGCTAATTTCATGCTTTCAATAAAACCCTCCCGCATGCTTTCTCTTACAATGACGGCACTAACCTTTTTTATTTCCGCTGCCTCTTCCATTCGCAGACTCCTGATAAAATCCATAAAAGAATCCGCTACAACGTAGAGGTTTTCCCAATAATCATCTATCGAGGTGATACCCTTCAAATCCATTTGCAGCATGATTTTTGCAGCCAGCTCATTTTCATGATCCCAATAGTAGATTCTTCCTTCCGCTGCTCCGCTTAATCCCATACAAATCAGATTCCCTGTAAGATCCGCAGCAATGGGTAAAAGGGATGACGGCATTCTTTCGTAATAATCCTTCATATGTTGTTCCAGGCTATCAGATCCATCGACAGCAACCAAGAATGAACCGAATGAAAGCATATTGTCCTTGTCCGCCCGCGGTACGGATTCTATCGCCCGATATTGAATATCGTATTCAGGCGAACCATTCTCATACAGCAAAAGGAAGTGCCTGTACAGCTCCGGAATAGACAGTTTATAGTGTTTTTCCAGCTTTTTAAGCCTTTTTTCATCAATCTTTTCCTCGCTTTGGGTAAATCCCAGTTTTGCCAATCGTTCAATCATTTCCGTTACAAGAAGCTCCGTCATTATCAATGTCCTCCAATTATTAACATATGTCCAGTATACGATTATCTGTGCAGCTTTGATAGATACGTTTCCTTTAAGCCAAAAATCTGATAACGTCCAAATGGAAACAACCTGGCGAAACAACGGTTGACATTCTGATGGCTTTGCGGTATAACTGGCAATAATCAATATTTTTAAACTGATATAACTTTCAAATTCGCTGACGAGAACAAATAAGCTGTTGCCCGATCCCCAGAGAGTTGGCCCCGTGCTGAAAGCCAACGTTCAGGAAACAGCCGAATATCCTCTCCGAGAAGGAAGGCTGAACGAAAGTAAGCCGACCCGGAATCCCCGCCGTTACAAGGGCCGCGTATGAACACGTACGCCGGAACAGCGCCGCACGGGCTTTTGATGCCAGCGGAACGAGGGTGGTAGCGCGAGAGCAATCTCGTCCCTTAGGGGACGGGATTTTTTTATGCAAAAAATACTCTTGTCCATTGCATTATTATTCGGGGCTCCCCCAAAAGTAATCGGATTTCACCTCGAAGCATCACGTCACTTTTGGGGGAATATTTTGTTTTCCGGCAGAAAAGAAAAGCTAAGCTGAAAGGATGAGCAAACAGATGAAAACCGTCGATGTGAAGGAAAAGGCCCGGCAACGGGAATTGCGGGTGCTGGCGCAATGGCAGAAGGAGGATACCTTCCGCAGGTCCATCACCAACCGGCAGGGCAGCCCCCGGTTCGTGTTCTACGAAGGACCGCCTACCGCTAACGGCAAGCCCCATATCGGGCATGTGCTGGGACGTGTAATCAAGGATTTTATCGGCCGGTACAAAACCATGTCCGGTTACCAGGTCATCCGCAAGGCAGGCTGGGACACTCATGGGCTGCCGGTGGAGCTTGGAGTCCAGAAGCAGCTGGGCATCTCCGGCAAGCAGGAGATTGAGACGTACGGCGTCGCCCGATTTGTGGAGGATTGCAAAGCCAGTGTCTTCGAATACGAGCGCCAGTGGCGGGAGCTGACAGAGGCCATCGCCTATTGGACGGATTTGGATCATCCCTACGTCACCCTGGATAACGATTACATCGAAAGCGTCTGGCATCTTCTGTCCACCATCCACAAGAAGGGTTTGCTGTATAAGGGTCACCGGGTGAGCCCATATTGCCCCTGCTGCCAGACGACACTCAGCTCCCACGAGGTTGCCCAGGGGTATGAGGACGTTAAGGATTTGAGCGCTACCGTGAAGTTTCCCAGCAAGGAGAACGGGCTGGTATTCCTGGCCTGGACCACCACCCCGTGGACGCTGCCCGGCAATATTGCTCTAGCGGTGAACAAGGACATGGATTATGCTCTTGCCCGCCAGCAGGGAGAAACCTACGTGGTCGCCTTGAATCTGGTGGAAAAGGTGCTGAAGACAGATTATGAGATTCTATCCGTGAAGAAGGGTGCGGAACTGGTAGGCATGGCCTACGAGCCTCCTTTTGACAGCATCAAAGGCGCAAACGGCTTCCTTGTGGTGGATGCGGATTATGTCAGCGACACCAGCGGCACCGGAATTGTGCACACCGCCCCGGCCCACGGCGAAGAGGATTACAGAACCGTCCAGAGGCATGGGCTGGACTTTCATAATGTGGTGGATACGGCCGGTCGGTATACAGCTCAGGTGGAGGAATTCCAGGGGCGTTTTGTAAAGGATTGCGATGTGGATGTGGTGCGTTATCTGGCCGAAAAGGGACTGCTGTACGCCAAGGAGCGCTACGAGCACAGCTACCCCTTCTGCTGGCGCTGCAAATCTCCCTTGCTCTACTACGCCACTGAAAGCTGGTTCATCCGGACCACGGCGGTGAAGGAGCAATTGATCGAGAATAACAGCCGCATCGAATGGTATCCCGGCCACTTGAAGGAGGGGCGCTTCGGGCGTTTCCTGGAGGAGCTGGTGGATTGGAATATCAGCCGCAACCGGTATTGGGGAACGCCGCTGAATGTGTGGGTGTGCCCGGACTGCGGCAAGGAATCCGCGCCGGGCAGCCGCCGGGAGCTCCGGGAATGGGCTGCGGGGCCTGTGCCGGAGGAGTTGGAGCTGCACAAGCCTTATGTGGACGGAATTAAGCTGCGCTGCTCCTGCGGCGGGCTGATGGAACGGACCTCCGAGGTGATTGATGTCTGGTTTGACAGCGGGTCCATGCCTTTTGCCCAGTATCATTATCCGTTCGGCGATGGAGAAACCTTCCGGGAGCAATATCCCGCCGACATGATCTGTGAGGGGATTGACCAAACCCGGGGCTGGTTCTTCAGCCTGCTGGCCATCTCCACCCTGTATAACGGCCAGGCGCCGTACAAAGCGGTAATTTCCACCGGCCATGTGTTAGATGAGAACGGATTGAAGATGTCCAAAAGCAAGGGCAATGTCATCGATCCGTGGGAAATCATCGAGGAATACGGGGCCGATGCCTTCCGCTGGGCGTTCCTGTCGGACAGCGCACCGTGGAGCAGCAAACGCTTCTCCCGCCAGATTGTGGCAGACGCTAAATCCAAGGTGGTGGATACCATCCAGAATGTCCATGCCTTCTATGCCCTGTACGCTTCCATCGACGGCTACCGTCCGGAGGCTCATCTGGTAAAGCAGCCGAAGCATGATTTGGACCGGTGGATCCTCTCCCGGCTGAATACCCTGCTGCTTCAGGTGGAAAAAGGACTGGAGGCCAATGATTTCCTTAATCCCGCCCGGCTGATCGAAGCCTTCGTGGATGAGCTGAGCAACTGGTATCTGCGCCGCTCCCGGGAGCGTTTCTGGGCGGACGGCCTTCCAGAGGATAAGCTGGAGGCCTATCAGACCCTGCGGCAGGTGCTGCTGACTCTGGCCCGGATGACGGCTCCCTATATGCCATTTTTGGCCGAGGAGCTGTACGGAAATCTGGGTGGGGAGGGAAGCGTTCATCTGGCGGATTATCCCCGCGGTGACGCTGCCCTGTCGGATTCCGGGCTGGAAGAGCAAATGGAAACCGTCCGTCAGGTGGTGGAGCTGGCCCGCAATATTCGCAATGAAACGGGACTCAAAACCCGGCAGCCCTTGTCCCGCCTGCTTCTCGTAATGGAACAGCCTTTGTCCGTGGATAGATTCGGCGCCATCATCCAAGAAGAGATCAACGTCAAGAAGATTCAGGTTTTGGAGGAGGATGCCGAAATGGTGGATCTGTCCTTCAAGCTCAATCTCAAGCTGGCAGGCAGAACCTATGGACCCTTGGTGGGACCAATCCAGCAGGCCTTGAAGTTGTTGGCAGGAGATACGGCTCGCCAAACGTTGAAGGATGGTTTTGTTGAGGTGGTGGTGGAGGCGAGGACGGTCCGGTTATCCATGGAGGAGCTTCTCGTAGAAAAGAAGGCTAAGGACGGCTTAGCCTCCGCATCCGGCTATGGCATTACCGCGGCGCTGGATACAGCGCTAACCGCTGAGCTGATCGAAGAGGGCCTTGTCCGGGAGGTGGTGCGGATTATCCAGGATTACCGCAAGAAGCTGGAGCTTCCCATTGACAAAAGAGTGCTTTTGGTGATGGATGCAGGCCGGTCGCTGGCTTTGGCTTTGGAGCATTTCGAGGGGGTGCTGCGGGAGAGTGTCCTGTTGTCCGGCATACGGTATGCCCGGGAGGATGGGATGGAGGAGTTTGCCGTAGGAGCGGATATGCTGCGGCTAAAATTGGAGTAGACTTCCATTTTGGGAAGCTGTAAAATAGCGGGAAGGTTTATTCATAGAATTCTTAGATAGAATCGGTGGCGGGAGGTTGTTGTCGGTGATCAGGTTGGCAAACAAGGATTATGGGAAGGCGGAGGAGGCGCTCCGCCGTCTGCCCATTAATACAATGTTCGCGCAGAGCGTGCTTCGGGAATGTGTGGACGGAGAGGTATACGCGGACCGGGAAACGGAGCCGGAGGCTTTTTATGTGGCGCATCCATACGGAATGGCACTGTTGTTCGGAAAGTCGGGCAGCAGCGAATTTGAGGAGGAGCTGGCCAAACGCCTGACCAATGCGGATGGAAGCCGGTCTAAGCCGGAATGGCTTCAGACGGAGCCGGAGGCGGGGTGGGACATTGTGATGGGTTCGGTGATGCAGGCCCATCATGCGTTGTTGGCGGAAGCCGGACTGCCGGAGGATGGGGATCGGGCCATCTGGAAGAATACCCGGGTTAACTTCCGTTTTGATCCCGCCAAGTATGAAGTGGCCAAACAAACCCACCTGCAACGGGAGCACAACATTGTGCGGACCACAGGAGAGCTGTTCCACCGGCAGCCTGGGGCGGTTGTGCCCCGCTTTTATTTCAGGAATGAGGAGCAATTCGTTAACGAGGGAGTTGGCTTCACGGCACTGAACGGAGGTGAGCCGGCGGCAACGGCCTTCTCCGCCTTCCGCAACGAGACAAGGCTGGAGATCGGCATTGAAGCCTCGGAGGGTTTCCGCGGCAAGGGTTATGCCTTTGCGGTATGCTCGGCGCTGATCGATTATTGTCTGGAGAACGGCCTGGAGCCCGTCTGGTCCTGCCGCCTGGAGAACGATGCCTCATACCGTCTGGCCCAGAAGCTGGGTTTTGTACCTACTTTGACACTTCCGTATTACCGGCTGCCAATTTAAGTGTAGATCCATTGGGACATTCAACAAAACAGATCATGGGATTAGGCAGGCAGCAGATATTGCTGTCTGTCTTTGTATGCGGAGAATTCCATTGACTTTGACGCAGCGTCAAGTGGTAGTATTTTGAATAATGAGGAGGTGGAAAAAATATGGAGCTGGTCAAGATCACCCAGTTGTCGCAAGAGCTGGGGCTTTCGTCCCGCACACTGCGTTATTACGAGCAGGCCGGTCTAATCGAAAGTGTGCGACCGGAAAACGAGAAATACAGGTTCTACGCGCCGGAAGCAGTGGAGCGTCTCAAGCAGATTATAATCCTGCGCAAACTGCAGATACCCATTAAGGACATTTTGAGCATATACCAAAGTCAGGACATGGGTGTTATTGTGGAGACGTTTGTGAACCGGATCAAAGCGATTGAAGAGGAAGTGATTGCACTTTCCGAACTGAAACGGATTGTCAACGAATTCTTACAGACCATGATACGAAATGGGATTAAGCAAATATCTGTCCTGCCGCTGTTGTATGAGGAAATGGATAAACAGCTGAAAAACGTAGAAAAAAGTAATCCCGTAACCTATGAGCAATTGTCCGATGTCAGTGAAAGACTCGAAAAGCCGGTTGATGTGCGGATTGTTGAATTGAAGCCTATGCGGGTTTTATCCTCCCTGCACAAAGAATCGGGGATTTCCGAGGTTGAAGGCTTCTGGGATTGGCTGATCCAAAAGGGCATTCCCGCCGTCAAACCCGGACAGCATATGCTCTTTGAATATCAGGACGATACGTACCAAACCATTGTGATCCGGACAATTCCCGAAAGCTTCGTCAATGATGGCCCTTATATGGACGACATATTTCACGGGGGGCTTTTTGCAGTTGGAAGCGTATACCTGGATGATGATATGAATACGGCCTTCCGGGGAATGATCCGCTATTTTGACGGCAATGCCTATTATGAAGTGGATTATATGCACGATGGGAGACTGCGTCACGAGCCCCTTGTTGAATCAATTATTTCACCGGATGCCCAAAGGGAGAAGGTCGAATTGTTCCTGCCCGTCAAAAGCCGGGTACCAAACGCTGCCCTCTACGTCCCGAACCGTCGGGTGGAAGATATTTCACCAACTGAGATTGAAGAGGCAAACCCTGTTTTGTGGGGACGGGACATTCCGATGGACCAATTGCTCCCGATTCTTAACCCCCATTACCGTCTTACCGAATGGGGAGAAGCGGAGTACATCGCCTTTATTGATAAACGCCTCTTATCCACGGGGGTTGAGGTCAGAATTCCCTTCCGTGTCGATATCGAATTCCGTGTAGATGAAGCGAGCAGCCGGTTTGCTCACGGAAGTGATGAAGGGAGCATCCGCTTTCTTCACGGTAACCATACATACGGCATCAATATGGAGAACAATTCGGAAAGCGGGTTATCCAAACAAGCCATAAGCTTCAACCAGCCGGTTTTTGGGGATTATTTTGTATTTCCACAGCTGGGCCGCATCCATCCGGATGAATACAATTGTGTGACATGGATTATCGGTGAAAAACATCTTGCTGTGATAATCAACGGCGAAACAAGGTATTGTGGTGTGGATTTTCCCTACATGACAACGGATCTGCGGATACAGCCGGCTTATCCTGTTATCCTCGGCTCAAACGGCAACGGGAAACGGTATTTCCGCAAGGTCCGGGTATCTCAGCTGAAGCATGCCTTTAAACCAAAAATAAAAGGAGGAGAGCTTGCCATGTTTACAAAACAAAGCAACAATCTTTTGCCCAACATCCATCCGCTGATCACCATGCATTACGGGGAGAACTATTGGTTTAACGGTTGTGCGAGGTATGTGATGGAATGTCTCGGAGAGCCCGATTACGATTATTGGTTTTTTTCCGGGCTGACGGGGGATAGTTTGGCTCAGGTTTATGCTCGCGACCGTTTCCGGGGGGATGGCGCAACGGATTATCAGGTGGGCAGCGGGGAAAAAGGGAGGTTCATCGAGGGGGTTTTTGCTGCATGCGGCTATGCCAGCACATTCGTCCCACAGAAGGATGTAAGGTCGAATCCGGACATGTATCTGCAAACGCTGATGGCGTATATTGACAAGGGCAAACCTGTGATCCGGTATTTTTATGAATGGGGCGTTTTTGTCGGCTACGAGGATTATGGCAAAACCCTGCTTTATCTGATGGCAGATAAGCCTGAGCCTGAGCGTATTCCCTTTGATAAGGTTTTTGCCTCCCCAGAGCGTTTTGGAGCGGAATCCAATGAGTGGACAGACCTGCTTGGGTTTGGATGGTGTTTTGTAGGCGAAAAGAAGAATGAACCAGATCTTGGAATTATTTACCGGAATGTCATCATGGATATGCCTCGGCTTTTGACCATCCAAACCAAGGAATTCTGCTTCGGTGCCGAAGCATTCCGTTCTTGGGCAGACGAAATTGAGAATGGCCGGTTTGAAGGGATGAAACCCGAAGCATTTGATGATTGGGCCATGTACAAAATTTATGTATGCAATCTTGCAACCAATGGCAGCTGCCGCAGGTTTCTTGAAAGGGCCTTGGAGAAAAACCCGGATATGACCTTTATTGCAGAGATCATCCAACAATACAAGCAGCTGGCTGTGTTATGGAACGGAAGCGATGGCCAGACCCGCCACCAAGGCGATTGTTTGGAATCCCTTGGCGGCGGCTTTAATGTGACGCTGGAAGCTTTGACTCACATTGAAAAACGCAAAGCAATCGCGAACAAGATCCGGGAGTGTGCCGGCTGTATGTCCCGTGTGACCGAGATTCTGAACGAACACAGAAGTTATTTTAATCCTTGAGCATATCGTGCAATTGTTTGGTACGTACAATTCCTACATAAAAGAAGCAAATCCCCCACAACGGAGACTTGCTTCTTTTTTAGTTTTGATATCGGTTGTGGGAGGGTCACTGTTCCCGTTTATTATTTTTGTCCCGTTTTCCGGCAGAAAGCATCCCGTTCAGCTGGCCCAAGGTAGCGCCGGGTATCAGCTCCAAGGGAAACTTGGCGCTGCCGATACGCTGGGAGGTGTAAATTCCCGTGTGACCCGACACCAGATAACTGATCAGGCAGGCCATGAACATATACAAGGCGCCCTGTGAGCCGAACAGTTCGATGCCCATAATAAAGCAAGCGATGGGCGTATTGGCGGCTCCGCAGAATACGGCGATAAAGCCCAGTCCTGCTAAAAACGGAGCAGGCAGCTGCAGGAGCCCGGACAAGCTTTGGCCCAAGGTGGCCCCAATGGCGAACAGCGGTGTCACTTCGCCACCTTGGAAGCCTGTCCCCAGAGTGATAGCGGTAAAAAGCAGCTTCCAGGCAAAGGCGAAGAGCGCTGCACCGCCGCTGAAGGCGTCTTGAATCAGCGGGATGCCCAGTCCGAGGTAATCCCGGGTGCCAACTGCATATACCAGAATAATGACGGCGGTACCGCCGACGAAGCTTTTCAGCATGGGATTGGTGAGAAGGCGGGCGGACCATCTTTTGAGGAAGTGGGTGAGTTCACTGAATATCAGGCTCACCAGACCGAATATGACCGCCGCGGCAACAACCTTACCTGCTACCGCCAAGGTAAGCTCCGGAACCGCTCCCATGCTGTAATGCAGATGGGGCACCCCCCAGAGAGCTGTGGTGGTCAGATGGCCCACCAGGCTGGCCACAAAGGCGGGAAGCAGCGCCTCATGGGAGATGAGGCCGATTGCCAGCACCTCCAGGCTGAAGACCGTTCCGGCCAACGGTGTGCCAAAAACGGAGCCGAAGCCGCCGCTGATGCCGCAGATCAGAAGAATCCTCCGGGTAGCTGGAGATACCCGCAGGAGCCGTCCGAAACCGTCGGCCAAGCTGCCGCCCATCTGCACAGCGGTACCCTCCCGTCCGGCAGATCCTCCGAAGAGGTGGGTAATGAGCGTACCGGCCAGTACCAGAGGCGCCATCCGCAGCGGAACAGCCTCCTGGCCGTTGTGAATTTGCTCCAGAATGAGATTATTGCCTTTGCCGCTGGTTTTTCCCATCTTCAGGTAGAGATAGCTGACCAACGCCCCGCCCAAGGGCAGCAGGAAAAGCAGCCACCCATGACGGAGCCGCATATCGGTTACATAACTTAAGGCTGTCAGAAAAAAAGCGGAAGCAGTACCTGACAAGAGACCAACTCCACTGCCAAGAAGCAGCCACCGCCACCAGGAGCTCAGCATGGCGGCGGGTTTTAATTTTTGCGATTGTGCGTTCTGAAACAACTGTATCATTTCCGTTCACGGTTCCTTCCAAAGGTAACACTTGAGTATTGGGACTGATCTGGTAATGAATATTTATCCAGTATAACAAAAGAGGGGAGCCGGTTAAAGAAAGGAATTGCTTCATGTTTTGCACTTGTGGGCTTAAATAGATGGGACATTGTTTGTCCAATATCATGTTGGTATTAATGGATGTCCTCCGCAAGCGCATACATTACCTATGCCTTCCCAATTTAAAGGAATGTGAGTGATGCGCGCCATGGAGATCATTTGTTCGCAATGCAAGGAAAGGATACCGGAAGGATCATTGTCTTGCCGGTATTGCGGAACAGTTGTGACTAAAGTCGGAGGAGCATCACCGCCGGCCGCAATAGCAGACGAAGTCAAGAAAAAGAGCTTGGCCGTGAAGCTGTGGCTTCCCGTTGTGATCGTGCTTGTGCTGGCCGTAGTGCTGGTGCTTGTCCTGAAATAATCCGTCCGGTTCAACGGCTTCTGAACAACCAATCCGGAGCAGGCGATATGGCCTGGCTGGATTGGTTGTTTGTGTTTATGGGCAGGAAAGGTAACGGCTTGCAAAATGGGATTGATTTTTCATGAACATTGTGGCAACGTGGAGATAGTCAGGAGGGAGCCCATTGAACCACAGCTGGTATAACCGCTTGCTCATCTCATATATGCCGATTTTTATTATCGTCCCCAGCCTGCTGCTGGTTATTTTCTATTTTGGTTCCGCCGAGCTGTCCCAGAAGGAGACGGCCAAGGCCAACGAAGTGTTTTCCCGGCAGGCGGTGCAATCCCTGGACTATTCCTTTCGTGCCATCAGCGAAATGATGAACCGGGAGATCATCTCCAATGAATTCGAGCCTTTTTTCTCCGATACGGGCAATCCCTATATCGCCGCCCACAACGCCTCCACCCGGTTGATCCAGCTGAAGCTGTCCAATCCGCTGATCGACTCCCTCTATTTGTACCGTTTATCCGATAAGGTAGTGCTGAGCCATCAATCCATCAGTCCCCTGGAGCAATTCTCCGACAGGGGCGTTATTGATCGGGCTGTTAACGGCCCGGTGCCTACCGGGTGGTCCGAGCCCAGAAACGCCGGGCCGTCGCCGGAGGTCTCCCATATGGTGGTGAGCCTCACCCGCAGTATCCCCCTCATTACTGGTGAGAAGGGGCTCATGGTGGTGAACGTGTCCGCGGATGCCCTGCGGAATCTCCTGAGGGACATGATCGGCAATGAAATCAGCTTCATCCATCTGTACGATGCCAACGGCCGTTTCCTGCTGGGCACCGAAAACGGGCTGCAGGCGGAGGAAGGGGCTACGCTCATCCCTCCCAACCAGAAGCAGGAGCTGTCCCGGGTGGTGTCCACCTATACGGGCTGGCAGATCCGCAGCGGCATGGTAGGCGGTTCCTTCCTGCAGATCCTGTTGAAAATTTCGTTTATCTGGATCATCATGGTCATCCTCATCATCACTGTAGGACTGGGCTGGCTGGTGCTGGTTTCCCGCCGCAATTATAAGCCGGTAGCCACCATGATGCAGCGGATCAGCAGCATGACCGGCAAGCTGCTGCCCTCCCCGGCGCAGAAGACGGGCAATGATGAATTTTCCTATATCGAATCCACCCTGAGTGAAATTATCCAGGCTTCGGACGAGTACCGGAAGCAGCAGAAGGAGGATATCATCTACAAACGGCGCCACTTTTTCCATGAGCTGCTGGAGGGGAGCAGAACAGTAACACGGGACGAGTGGAGGCTGGAGCTGCCGAAATACGGATTGGAGCCGGATTTCCGCCAGCTTGCCGTGGGGCTTCTGGAGATTGACCGGTTTACCGATTTCAGCCAGGCCTATACCCATAAAAGCCAAGAGCTGCTGCGGTATGCATTGGTGAATGCTCTGGGCGAGCTGTGCCACAAACGCAGCCTGGCCGTGTGGCCGGATTGGCTGTCCAATGGACAAATGGGGATGCTGTTTCTCATCACGGATACTACCCAAGGCCCGGATTTGGATAAAACCATTATGGAGGTAGGCCAAGAACTCATCGTTTGGGTGGAGGCCAATCTGACCTTTACGGTAACCATGTCCTCCGGCGGCTTCGTTGCTGAGGTATCCGACATTTACCGGTCCTATGATGATGCCATGGAGGCCATGAAATATAAGTCGGTACTGGGGCGTGGACGGTTCATCGGGCAGAAGGACATTGGCGTCAAATCCGATGCGGAGCTCTACAAAGGGCTGCAGACCATCCGATCCTTGGCCCAGACATACAGGCTGGGGGACCCCCAGTGGGAGGAGCAGTTCGAGGCGTTATTCGGTGACCTGAAAACCGGACTGCTCTCCAGGGATGAATTAATGAACATCATGAATTATCTGGTGTACCACCTGTTCCGCGAAATGATGGAGCTGCCCCAGGAGATGCAGGAGATATGGCGCCAGGAGGCGGCTCCGGGCTTGAATGATGCGCTGGAGCGTTTCGAAACCATGGAGGAGCTTCATGCCGACTTCAAGAAGCTGTTGGAGGACAATGCGAGGAAGCTCCGAATGCTCCGCCAAAGCAAGAGCAATCACAGTGTTATTCAGGAGGTTAAGCGGTACATCGAGGAGCATTATTCGGACCCGAACATGTCCTTATCCCTGATCGGTGAGCAGTTCCAGATCAGCACCAGCTACCTGAGCAGATTGTTCAAGGATGAGTTCGGCGAAAATTTTGTGGATTACCTGGCCCAGGTGAGGATCGGCCATGCCCAGCAGCTGCTGAAGGAAACCCGGGAGACCATCCATGAGGTTGCCAGCCGGGTGGGCTACACCAACTATATTTCCTTCAACCGGGCCTTCAAGAAGGTAACCTCCACCACGCCGGGGGAATACCGGAGCCAAGAAGGTGCGTAACAGCATACAAGGATGGGATTGCGGAAGCGTCCCGTCCTTTTTTATTGGCATTCAAGAAATGATAGGGGTGCAAAATGTGAAAGGTTCTTGCACAAAAGCCAGCAGCAGCACGGGCTTTCAGCTGATTCAAAAAGTGATAGCCTCCTCAAAAGCTGTCAATTGTCCGAAGCCCCCGGTTCGGGTTACATTGTGATTGCGGCTAGCCGGATCGGCTTCCCGGACCGGGCAGCCTGTTTGGCCGGCAATCGGTAACAAGACGGAGGTGAGTACGATGAACGATATGGAAATCGCACAGACAAGCACAGGCCGCGGAACGGCGCCAAAACACACCTTGTCCGGGCGGAGGCGGTGGATGCTGAACAAGCCCCTCATCGTCATGTTTTTGCCGGCAGTAATCTTTTTCGTTCTGTTCAAGTACGTTCCCATGCTGGGGATTGTAATCGCCTTCAAGGATTACAATTTCGCCGACGGCATCCTGCACAGCCCTTGGGTGGGATTGGGGAATTATGAGTATCTGTTTAATAACCCGAAAACACTGACCATCATCCGCAATACCCTGGTGTTAAGCTCCCTCACCGTATTCGTGGGCTTCCCGTTTCCCATCATTCTGGCGATCCTGCTGAATGAGGTGCGGAAATCCTGGTTCAAAAAATGGACGCAGACGCTTCTGTACCTGCCCCATTTTCTCAACTGGGTTATCGTGGGCGGTCTGGTGGTCATGGTCTTCTCCCTGGAGACCGGCATTGTGAACCATTGGGTGAGCAGGCTGACGGGAGAGGCGTATCCCTTTCTCTTTAAGGAAGGCTCCTGGATTGCCATCTTCGTTGGCTCCGGGATTTGGAAAACGGCTGGCTGGTCGGCCATCATCTATCTGGCGGCCTTAACCTCCATTGATCCCAGCCTGTATGAAGCGGCCAATCTGGACGGGGCCAACAAATGGCAGCAAATCCGTCATATTACCCTTCCTGCGCTGCAGCCGACCATTGTTCTGATGTTTATTCTGAACATCGGCAATGTAATGGATGTGGGCTTCGACCAGGTTTATGTGCTGCAGAATTCCGTGGTCATCGGTGTAGCGGAGGTCATCAGCACTTGGAACTACAAGGTTGGTTTGGGCTCCGGCCAATTCAGCCACGCCACTGCCATGGGACTGTTTGAATCCTTAATCGGTCTCACACTAGTGCTGGTGGTTAATACGATCGCCCGGCGTTATGACCGGGGACTGTGGTAGGAGGGAGAAGAGGGATGAGAATTTCCGCTGGAGAAAAAATATTTTATGCTATTAACTATGTAATTCTGTCGCTGGCTTCCCTAAGCTGCATCCTGCCCATTCTCCACATCATATCGCTGTCCCTGAGCAGCGCCGAGTCCATTACGATGGGCCAGGTGGGGCTGTGGCCGGTAGAATTTACGGCAGAAGCGTACCGCAAGCTGGTCTCCGGCACCGATGTGCTGGGCGCCTTCCGCAACAGTGTGCTGATCACGCTGGTGGGCACCGCGCTAAATATGGTGTTTACTGTCTTGACAGCATACCCTTTGTCCAAGCAATATTTTTATGCAAGACGGTTTTTCACCCTGGCGATTGTGTTTACCATGCTGTTTACAGCGGGGCTGATTCCCAACTACCTGCTGATCAAATCATTGGGGCTGGTGAACACCTACGGGTCCTTGTGGCTGCCCGGACTGATCAGTGCCTATAATCTGCTCATTGTCCGGACCTTCTTCGAGAATATTCCCGAGGAGCTGGAGGATGCGGCCCGGATCGACGGCTGCGGGGAATGGCGGCTGATCATCCAGATGGTACTGCCTTTGTCCCTGCCGGTGATCGCCACCATTGCGCTGTTTTATGGAGTGGGCCATTGGAATGCCTTCTTCAATGTCCTGATCTACATTAACGATTCCTCCAAGTTTAACCTGTCCGTGCTGGTGCAAAATATGATCCGCAGCCAGTCCCTGATGTCGGAGCTGGCCCAGCTGGACCCGGACGCCTTCCGGAACCTGACGCCGGAGGCGATCAAGTCGGCAGGCATTATCGTCATGGTGCTGCCTATGCTCATTATCTATCCGTTCCTGCAGAAGTATTTTGTGAAAGGTGTGCTGATCGGCTCCATCAAGGGTTAAACCCGCAAGGGTACTATAAAAACACACATTATGGAGGGGTTGCAATGTCCAAACGGCGTATGAAAAAAGGAACTGTACTTTCCGTAACGGCCGCCTTGTCACTGGTTACAGTGCTGGCTGCCTGCTCCAGTGCCAAAGAGGAAACAGCCAAGGAAACCGATAAACCGGCTGCCTCCGGGACAGCCGCTGCTACCACCCAGGCTTCCACAGCTCCGGCCAAACGCGGCAGCATCTCCGTGGCTATCTATGACCGGGGCCAGGTGCCGAAGGAAGAGGGCAGCTACACGGATAACCGCTGGACCAAGTGGATCAACCAGAACGGACCTGCGGATGTCAAGTTCGTCACCATCCCTCGGAACGAATCCCAGCAGAAGTACAGCATTCTGTTTGCCTCCGGCGAAGCGCCTGATCTGGTGCTGGAGTTCGACAACGCCTTCATCAATACCCTGTGGTCCCAGAAGCAGCTGCTGCCCATCAATGACCTGATCGATAAACACAGCACGGAGTACAAGAAAATTCTGGAGAAATTCCCGGCGATCAAAAAGCTGGCCACCAAACCCGACGGAAAGATGTATGAATTCGCCAAGGTGACCAAACCCGAGGTGCTGGGCACCATGGTCATCCGTAAGGATTGGCTGGATAAGCTGAACCTGAAGATCCCGGAAACCGTGGAGGAGCTGTACCAGGTGGCGGATGCCTTCGCCAATAAGGACCCGGACGGCAACGGCAAAAAGGATACCTTCGGCATCAACCTGAGCCAGTTTGCTTCGTATTATGTGGACGCCATGTTCCAAAACGAAATGTTCATCGTGGAGAACGGGGAGCTGATCCGTCAGTTTGACCGGATTAAGCCGGCCTACGAATTTAAGAAGAAGCTCTTCGATAACGGCATCGTGGATAAGGACTTCCTGTCCGACAAAAACGGGCAGAAGGCGGAGCAGGACTTTGCCAACGGCAAGCTGGGGATTTACCTGGCGTATACCAGCGTTGTCAGCAAAAACTTCGATACCCTGAAGAAAAGCACCCCCGATGCAGTGATCGTGCCCATGGCCTTCCCGAAATCCCAATACGGGCAATTCGGACCTGATTTTAACCCGCCGCTGGCTCTGACCGCCTCTGTGAATGCCAAAGCCAAGGACCCGCAGGCCGTTATGCAGTATGTGGACTTTATGGTAAAACCCTCGACGGTGGAGGTGTTCACCAACGGCATTGAGAATGTGAACTATAAGAAGGACGCCACCGGCTGCCCGCAGCCTATCGATGCCGCCAAGAACAAAACCGAAATGGGCTACATCAACGACTATAAGATGTTCATGCCGACCTATAACCTGCAGCAATGCACCATTGGCGGAAGATCGCCGCAATCCACGAACGCTGTGGATCAGGAATGGATCAAGATTGCCAAGGAGATGGATAAACTGTATCTTGATCCTGCCCGTCCGCATCCCGGCTTCACTCATTCCAAGTTCCGTCCTTCCCTGGACAAGGACTTGAACACTATCTTCAACGACGGCTGGAACAACATGAACGATATTATGGCCAAATCCGTGGTCAGCGGCAATTCCTACACGGTAGATCAAGGTGTGAAGGATGTAAAGGATGCCTGGGATAAGGCAGGCGGCAAAAAGCTGGAGGACTGGTACAAAAACTGGTACAAGGAAAACAAGAGCAGCTGGATCTTTATGGATGAGCTGTACAAAATGAAATTCGACTGACGTTTCCCATCCGTTCCCGCATTACAAGCTGCCGGCTTATTGCGCATATACCGCAAAAGCCGGCTCGCTTGCGGCATCAAATCACACCATGGCATGACTCAGAACCTTTCAATATGAATAGGGAGAGTGGAACATGACCGATTTGAAACGGAGATTAAGCTTGATGTTAGCCGGCTGTCTGATTCTGACAGCCATTCTGCCTGCGGCGGCTTTGGCTGAGGAGCCGGCTTCCGCCAGTACGGTCTATTCCGCTTCGGCGGGCTTCAGCGAGGTGCAGGGGCAGAGCCAATGGAGCTACCAGCGGTTGGCCGGAGGGGTGTATAATGATCTGCCCCACTATGATACTGCCAACAAACGATGGCAGCAGTCCGGGGCATCCCCCATCTATCCTTGGGTGAAGGGAGGAGAGATGCATCCCGCCAACAATGGCGATGCTGTCCGCACCTGGACCTCTCCAGCCAAAGGAACCGTAGAAATCACCGGAGAGGTCCGGAAGGGGGATAATAACGGAGACGGTGTAAACGCTTCCATTAAACGGAATGGTACGGCCTTATGGAGCTCTTTAGTTCCGGGAAGCACACCGTTGGTACCTAGCGGGGTCAGCGGCATTGCTGTAGAGGCTGGGGACACCATCACATTCGAAATCAACCGAAACGGCAATTTGAATAACGATCACACCTTCTGGAATCCGACGGTGCAGTTTACGCCCCAGCCTGTTGTGGTGGAGCAGGAGATTACGCTTGCCGCTACGGAGTCCGTCAACACCCGGGGAGGCAGCAGCGGTGGAGTGAATCATGCGGCTACCAACCAAATGATGAAGGTTCCTGCTGCCAGCCCCGATCCGGCCGCCGGAACGGAATTTTGGGTCAAAGCCCGGATTCTGAACGGTTCTCCTGATCTGGTGAACACCCGGCACGGATATCTAAAGTTTGATTTGTCTGCCTTCGCCGGAGCTTCGTTGAACAGTGTCACCCTGCGGGTATATGGGAAGGAGGAGCTGACCAAGGATGTGCCGGTAACGGTCAGCGGGCTGTTGGGGTCAGCCTGGCAGGAGAACACCCTTACGTGGAATAACGCCCCGGCGGATGCGGGAACCCCGCTGGGCACACAAACTGTCCGCAGCATTGGCTGGTATGAGTATGATGTGACGTCATTTGTAAACAATCGGCTGACAGCTGGCGAAGGCTCTGTTTCGTTCCGGATGACAGATAACAGCGCTGTGGACCTGAATGCCAAGTTCTTCTCCACACGTGCTGCGGGTAACAGACCTGAGCTGGTGGTGAAAACAGGACAGCAGCCGGTAGTTTCTCCGGTTACAGCCCAGCCGCCCTCCGGCGCAGTGGCTGCCGGTACACAGATTCAGTTATCGACGCAAACCGTTGGAGCCGAAATCTACTACACCTTGGACGGAAGCGATCCGGTGCTTGGAGGGACCTTGTATAGTGGCCCTTTTGGGTTGAACAGCGGTGCTACTATACGAGCCTATGCTAAAAAGCAGGGCTGGACTCCAAGTCAGGCTGCCTCCTTCACGTATACGATGCTGCCTCAGGTGCCCAGCGGTGTCACCAATCTGCCGGACAGCTTCTATAACCGTCCCGGTCTGGAAGCCATGCCCCGCATTGATTACGCCTCCATGAAGGTGGCCAATGTCCGGGATTACGGTGCCACAGGGGATGGGGTCACTGACGATAAAGCCGCTTTTGATCTGGCTATCGACGCCTTGAATGGCCAGGGCGGGGGCGTGGTTTATATGCCTGCAGGCAAATACTTCTTCGCTCCTACACCCACCAACGGCACCACGCCGGAAAGCCGCCGCTTCTGGGACAGAACCGGGGCAAGAGCCTTGAACAATATCCATTTTGTCGGAGACGGGGAATCAACAGTTATCGTTTTCCGGAATCCCGGCATCTCATCCGTACCCAACGGGCAAACCTATAGCAACTCCGGCGGGGCTTATATGAGCGGACGCCCCTACGGCTGGCGGCTGGACGGCACCAACTACTCCCTGCGGGGCTTCAGCACCTCTTGGACGCCGCGTATGGATATGCGCTCCATCAACGGACCGTACAATCTGGGCCTGTCCGGACAAAATATCCAAGCCGTGAACCTGAATGTGGACCAAGGCGGCATCGGCATGGTGTTTTGGCAGAATACGCGGAACGTTTGGGCTGTAGGTAACGTTGTTCGCAATACGGGAGCCGACAGCATCCATTTTGCCAATACGGTGGATGTGGTGGCCGCCTACAACTGGGTGGAGAACAGTAATGACGACGCGGTGGGATTTGTGTCCGACGCACCCGGGACCAACAATTGGCCGGTCTCTCAGAACAACTACGCCTTGTACAATACCATTATCAAAACACCCTGGGGCCGGGGCATCAGCGCCGGTGGCATCGGGCACAAGCTGGAGAACAACTGGATCGAAAGCTCGCTCCTGTCCGGTATTTTCACCAATTCCTTAGGGCAGGCCGGGGAATCCGGGATTCCGGTGCAGGATGTCTCCATCAAGGGGAATACCATCCTCCGCTCCGACCAGAACAACCGAGCCGATAACAACAACCGCAACAGCGGTGTCTATAAGGGCTCTGTGGTGCTCAACAACAACGCCACACGGGTGAACATTGAAAATAACAAGATTTACGGCAATCCGGGGAACGGTATCTTTTTCAGTGCGTGGAGCTCGGCTCTGCAGGGAAAAACGCTGGCTGTCCGTAATAACCGGATTGAAGGCTCTCTGGAGAGTGCCGTGAAAATTAATGGCAATGCAGTGATCGACGGGTTGGAAATGACGGGCAATTCCTTCCTCGGGAACGCCAATAGCGTTCTCTTCGGTGGAACGTTGAAGGGAACACTCACCTATTCGGGCAACCGGGTTTCTCAGCCTACGGTGCCAGTGCGGACCGGCTTTGACGTGGTGACGGATCCGCCGGAATATGTGGATCTTTATCAGGCTCTTGGCAGCGCCGCCAGTGAAACCGGATGGGCGGAAGCTCCGGCCGTATTGCCGGCAGGAAGCAGCCAAGAGATTAATGTGAGGACCTTTGGCGCCAAGGGTGACGGGGCTTCGGATGATACTCACGCCTTCCAGGCCGCGTTGGATGCGGTGCCAGCACAGGGCGGCAGCCTGTATGTGCCTGCCGGGGTTTACAAGCTGAGCCCGCAGACGGGTCAGGATAAGCTGGCCTTTACGGCCATCGGACATCATCTGGCTGTAAAAGGGAAGAGCAATCTGCGGATCCGCGGAGACGGGGACGGCAGTGTGCTGCGTTTTACTTCTGCCGAGCATCAGGGCTTGCGGCTTGCCGGAGTAACTGGCGCTTCTGTACAGGGCTTGAAGCTGGAGCTGGCGGAGCAGCCGTACCAGCGTCATAACCGGGCACTCCTGGATCTGACCGGCAGCACGGGTGTGGCTGTAGATCATGTCACCGCGGTCAATTCCGGCGGTCCCGGTATTCTGGTGGACACCTCCACCCGAGTGTCGGTCAAGAACAGCACGGTGACCAATGCGGGGACTGGTGGTGTGGAGATTCTGGCCAGCCGTCAGGTGTTCGTGGAGAATAATACGGTGCAGAACTCCCGGGATTCGGCGGTGCTGGTCAACAAGCTGGGGACCATCGGCCGGGAGCCCCAATATATCCGGATTGCCGGTAATCAGTTGGCTGGCTCTCGTGACCAGTCCGGCGTCAGTATTGCCAGCGGCAACCAGATTGAGGTAACAGGGAATACTATTACGGACACCCATCTGGCAGGTATCGCCGTGTACTATACCAGCGAAGCCTTCCATGCGGAGAAGGTGCGGATTCAGAACAATACGCTGACCCGGACCAATCAGGGCAGCTCCACCTACCACTATGGCGCCATTACGGTGCTGCGCAGTATGAAGGGCGATCTGGTGATTTCCGGCAATACCATCGATACGACTCCATATTTCGGGATCGCTTTGGATCAAAGCACGCTGACCCGCCTGGAGCTGGGGCAAAATATCTTCCGATCGCTGGGCAAGGAGCCGGTGCGGCAATTAAACACCACCATCTCCACGCAAGTGGATCTGGATAAGCTGGCTAATATCAAATCCCTTGTTCCGAAGCTTGTGCAGCCGGGAGACTGGCAGCACTGGGCGGTGGAGGTGGAGCTGGAGAACCGGAGCACCGTCCCCATCAGCGGGACGGTGGGTTTGGGGCCAACGGCCGAGTGGCCCCAGCCGGGAGCGACGGTTCCATTGGCCAGTCTGGCACCGGGGGCGGCGGCGAAGCTGCTGCTGCCTGTGCCCCTACCCCCGGATACCCGCCGGGTAGAGCTGGAGGTGGTGGTGAACCTGGATACCGGGGTCCGGCAATCTGTGGTCCAGCCCGTGAATTTCCTGGCGGCGAAACGTGCGGCGTCATTGATCGTGCCGGATGGTGTGGTTGGCGGGGAATGGGCGGGAGCTATGCCCTTCCGGCTGGCGGAGGCTGCCCAATACAAGAATGTCAGCGGCGGCTCGGTGCCTTGGGGCGGCGCAGATGATCTGAGCGCCGTGGGGTACACCCAATGGGACCAGGATAATCTTTACCTGGCTGCTGTAGTGAAGGACAATGTCCACCGCCAGGCCAGCTCCGACGGTGCTGCCTGGATGGGGGACAGCATCCAGTTTATGATCGACCACGGCCGGCTGGCTGGACCGGGCAGCGCCGGGTACACGGAGCTGTTGTTCGCCCGTTCGGATGCCGGGGATACGGTGAAGTGGCGGTGGTCGGGAGTTGCCGGCAAGCCGGTTGGTGCCCTGGCGGCAGCCCAGGCCTCCATTGTTCGCAATGAAGCGGAGCGGACAACGGTTTATGAGGTAGCGGTGCCCTGGTCGGAGCTCCTGCCTGCGGGGGTTGCCATACCGGAAACACTGGTTGGTTTCTCCTTCCTGGTTAATGATGACGACGGGCCAGGGCGGCATGGCTGGCTGGAATATATGAGCGGCATCGGCTCGGGTAAGAATCCCGCCCAGTTCGGTGAGATGGTGCTTTCTCCAGCTGGCGGGCAGTCCCCGGGAGACCGTGTTCCGCCGGTGATTACCCTGTTGGGCGCAGCGGAAATGGAGCTGGTGCAGGGGAATGCTTTTGCGGAGCCCGGATTTAGCGCCGTTGACGAAACCGACGGTGATCTGACTGCTTCTGTGGTGGTCACCGGCAGTGTAAACGCGGCTGTCGTTGGGGAATATGTGCTGCAGTATAATGTCCGGGATCAAGCCGGCAACCAAGCGGTTACGGTTGTCCGGACCGTCCGGGTGGTGGAAGCGCCGCATCCCTTCCGTCTGGAAGCGGTGGGCGGACTCCAGCGGGCCTCCGGGCTGTCGGCAACGGTGCGTATCCACCGTGAAGACGGAGTACCCGCTCCAGCAGGCCACGCGGTGGTGCTGTTCCAGCTGATGAGGGGCACAACGCCGGTCAGCTACGTAGCCTCCAGCCAGGTGTTTGCCGGGGGCGAAGAGCTAACAGGCCACTTCGATGTAGCTGATCCAGGCAACAGCGCGTACACGGTCCATATATTGATGCTGGACCGGCTGAACAGTGGCGGCGGCACGGGTATGCCTGTACCGTTATCTCCCAAGGTGGTGCTGGAGTAGGCGAATGGGTGGAGGTACTGGTGAGACTGGAGCATACTTCTGTACATTTCAGCGCCATGAAGGCAAGAAGGAGTATGAGGAAGTGGTGGGAAGCTGTAACGGAACAGTATGCGGAAATTTGCGGGGAGAATAATGACGGAACAGGTGATGTAGACATTGATGCAGAGCTGTAACGGAACTATACGACGCTTAGACGCTGAAATCGACCCGTTGTGATGTGTAACGGAACTGAGAAGCTCTTAAAACACAAATTTGCTCTTGAATGCCGACTTTTGGTGCGCTAAGGGCTTCTCAATTCCGTAAGAAATCTGATTGGTGTATTTCGGGCCTCTAAGCGCTTGTAAGTTCCGTTAGCGGATCTGGACTTTGCTAACACCACACTAGAGGGGAGGGGAAAAAGTGCGCGGATTTCTTATCGGGGCTGTGGCATTTGCAGCCGTGTTGACTTCAGCCGTCCCCGTTTCTGCAACGGGTTCTGCCTATATGCAGGCTTTATACTTCCCGGATACGACTTTGGCTCAACTGGATGTTTCAAGCATCCCAACTACGGTTTCAGCTCCACTTGATCTCTCAAACGTAACAGATGCGGCTTCCACTCCACTACTCTCAACGGACATCCCGGAAGCAGCGGCAGCCCAAGCGGTCACCCTGGAATCGCCGGGCTCCCGGTACACGGGTGAGACGGTAACCATCCGGGGCAACACAAGCCTATCCCGGATTGTGGTTCAAATTCTCCGTCCCAACCAAACGATCCTCTGGACGGATGTAATCCCGCAAGACCGTTTTGCTGCTGGGGTTCCCCTGACACTTCCGGCCGATGCGCCTTATGGCACCTATACCATCCTGGCTGGCTCCGGCACGCACCGCGCGGAATTGGTGTTCCAGGTGGTAGAGCGATCCGTCGGCCAGGAAGAGCAGGAAGGCGAGGAGCCGGAGGAACCGGCACCAGCGTCTGAAACCGGGGAACCTGCTCCAACAGCTTCACTCCATCAGCTTCCGGACGGCACAGCCGTGTTGAGCTTTAAGCCGGAGAAGCCGGACGCAAGCGGACTGGCTCAAGCGGTGATTTCTGCGGCTATACTGGAGCAAGCTAAAGCCCTCAAGGCCCGTTCCATTCGCCTGGAACCAATTATGCCGGAGGGGGCTACAGGGTTTGAAGCTCTTATGCCCGCACAGGAGTTGGCCAGTTGGCCGGCGGATACACGCGTGGAGCTCCATACCACCTTTGCCAAGGTAAGGATTCCCGCCGGTGAGCTGACAGGCAGCACTCCTGAAGAAATCAGCAGCAAAACTTCCTTGAGCAAAATTTCGTTGTCAGTAAACCGCCATTCCACAGCAACCGGAGCCATGATAACCCCAAACCAGCTGGAGGTGATACGGGACAAACCCATCGTGGACATTTTACTGAAGCGCGATGGTCAGCCTGTGCACGCTATCTCAGCCAGAAACGGAATAACTGTAGAGCTGCCCTATAGCCCCACCCAGGCAGAGCGTACCCATCCGGAAGCTCTGGTTGTCTGGTCCTTGATGCAGGAGAAGGACATGGTAAAGCCGGTTATTGACAGCAGATATGTTCCCCAAACCGGCTCCATCATCTTCCGCACCTCAAGCTTTGGCACTTTTGCAGCCGCGTACACACTGCGATTCTACGCGGATATGGAGAACGCACATTGGGCTAAAAGTCCGGTTGCGGCCTTGGCTGCCCGCGGAGTCATACAAGGAGTATCGGAGCGGGAGTTTGCACCGGACCAACCCGTTACCCGCGCGGATTATGTGCTTCTCTTGATGAGGGCCTTCGAGCCGGCAGCGGGAGAACAACCGGACAAAACCTTTCGGGATGTCCCCGCCGAATCGTACTATTACGAAGCGGTGGCTACAGCCCAAAGCCTGGGCATTGCAGGAAGCGACGGCCAAAATTTCCATCCGGAAGCAGCCGTCACCCGGCAGGATATGATGGTGCTGACGGACCGTGTTATCCGCGCAGCCGGAATCCGTCCGGCATCTTCGTCAACACCGCTGAACAGCTTCTCCGACCATACGCAGGTGGCGCCTTATGCCCAAGAAAGCATTGGCCGTCTTACGGAGCTGGGTGTGGTGCAAGGAACCGGCGGGCAGTTGGAGCCGCTTCGGCCCACAACCCGGGCGGAGGCAGCTGCTTTGATTCATCGGCTCCTAACCCGGCTACAGCCGGAATTATAGACAAGGACAGGCCGGAGGAAGCGGTAAGTTGCCGCCCCCTCCCGGCCCAATCCGTTTGCAGGAGGGAGAGAAACCATGGTGTTTTATGAGGATCAGAGATTGGAAGCCATCCGCCGCCAGATTAAGACCAACCCTATAATTGAAAAGGGCTGGCTCTTACTGGAGGCCGAATCAGCAGGTTTTGGCAGTGCAGACGTGCAGGAGGTGGCGCGTACCCAGAAGGACATGCAGAACAGGGTGCGGCAGTTTGGCGGCAACAAACGCTTTACCTTGGGCAATTATATCCGTGAGCAGGCCAAACGGGCCCATCATCTGGCTTTTTTGTACAGGATGAACGGGGGGACGGAGCTGGCCCGGGGGATCAAGGAGCTGATTCTCCTGATCGGTAAGGAAGAAGCCTGGCTGTACCAGACCGGCTCGGGAAGGGCCTCCGATCTGTGGACGGCGGATATCGGGCTTCATCTTTCCCTGGCTTACGACTGCATCCGGGATACGTTAACCCATGAAGAGAAGCGCACCATCGAGGAGCAGCTGTACACCAAGGCTTTTCTGCCATTGTATACAGACTGGCTGGACCCCACCCGCAAAATCCATGCCCTGGATACCATGGGCCATAACTGGTGGATTGTCTGTGTGTCCGGAGCCGGAATGGTTTTATTGACCCTGGGGGATCAGACGGAGGGATACGCAGCTTACCTGCATACCATTACGGAGGGGCTGAAGGAGTGGTTTGCCTACCCCGGCAATGTGCTTCAGAACAAAAAAGCCAACTTCGGTCCTAACGGCGATTATATCGAAACCATGAGCTATCTGGATTATGCTCTGGGCAGCTTTATGGTGTTTGAGGATTTGTACCGGCGTACGACAGGAGAAACCAGTCTGTTTATCCAGCCGCTTCTTAGCTGTATTCCCGACGCGTATCTGGAGACGGTATTCCATCTCGACGGGAAGCTGCACAGCTTTACCTTCGGTGATTCGGGAGCCCGCAACGGCAATGGGCATGTATGGCTGCGGCTGGCGGAGGAATGCGGCAGAGGGGACATGCTGGCTTTTTTCCTGGCGAATCTGGATTTCCCGGCGGGACCGCTGGAGCTGTTTTATTATCCTGAACACATGGAGCCTAAATTTTCGGAGCACCGGCCTGGGGTCTCCATATTGACCCACAGCGGCTATGGCATGATCCGGGACGGGAAAGCGACGGAGGACGGCGGCACCCTTCTGGCGGTCAAAACCGGGGAAAGCTGGAACCATAACCATCTGGATGCGGGCAGCTTCGTACTCGTCAGCGGCGGCAGGGAATGGATTATGGATTCAGGCTACTGCGTCTACTCCAAACCGCTGTACAACGCTTATTACCGCCAGTCTGTCGCGCATAACGTGGTGCTGCTGGACGGGGAAGGCCAGCCTCCGGACATGATCGAATTCGGTACCAAATTTGAAGGATGGCTGCCTGCTTATCTGGAAGCCCCGGATTACCGCTACTTGCTGGCAGACTGCACGGGACCATACATGAACCTGTTCCACCGCTTTTACCGGCATTTCCTTCTGCTGGACGGATATCTGATTATGGTGGACGATCTGTTTGCCAACCGGGAGGGAAGCTTCCAATGGCTGCTTCACTACAAAGGCATGGCCGAATTGGACGGGGAAACTCTTCATATCTCTCCGGACGGCACACCATCCAGTGAAAGCGATAAGCTGTCGGTACGCCATCTATACCCGGAGACCAAACAATACATCCGGGAGAAGGGTTACTCCACTGCTGCCCATCGGGGGACGGGACTGGAGGATATTTTTCCGGAGGCGGAATATATGAAGGTCTGCGCTGAAGGGGAGAACCGCCGAATCAAGTTTATGACGCTGTTCACCCTGCCCCAAGCTCCCGCCGTGACGGTGGAAAAACAAGCCGATGACCAGTTTCAAACCATCCGGTTGATTTATCCCGAAGGACGAGTGCTGATGGTGCTTTGCAATCTCCATGCCGATGGCCGGGTGATGCATGATAATGCCCATGGAAGCTTCGCCGGAATCGAAACGGATGCGTTCTTAAGTACGGCGCTCTACAGTCCGGAAGGGGAACTGGAGCGAATCACCCTGCACAACGGCAGCTATTGGAAAAGCGGCGGAAATTGCCGGTTCAGCTCGTTATTAAAGACGGATGCTTATATCGATTACCGGGACGGTCTTGCCATCCAAACCAGTCTGACGGGGGATGCTTGGTGTTATTTCGACTGCAGGAATGAAGGAGAGTCCGCTTTGTCAGCCAATGGATTTCTGAAGGACCCCATGTCCGGACTCTGGAAACGCCAGATGAAGCAAGGCCAGTCGTATGTCCGGTTGGAATCGCCACAAAATCACACGCCTAACCCGGCAGAGGAGGTCGGCCATGTTTTGGACTGAAGAGAAATTGAAGCAGCGTATCGCTGAAATCGGGGAGCTGCGCTACCGGACCATCACCCGTTTTGAAGTGTTGGAGATGCTGACGGATGAACTCGGGGAAATAGCTGCCGAACCTCCCAGCCAAGATACCTGGGAAACCCTGCAGCTGGGGGAGCGGTGGAGCGGGAGGGACCGCTATGTCTGGCTCAAGGTGGAGGCGCTGCTGCCTGAGCAGTTGGCGGAGCACCGGCTGGTGGGGCGGTTTGATTTTGGCCGGACCCATCACGGCAACAGCCAGGGCTTCGAATCCTTGCTGTTCCTGAATGGCCGTCCGCTGCAAGGCGTAGACAGCAATCACCAGGAGGTATTCCTGGATGAGCTGGCGGGACAACCGGTGCAGCTGATCTTCCGGCTGTGGTCCGGCCTGGAGGGCGGAGGTGTGCCCCAGCTTCAGATTCATGAGATCAAACAGGCAGAGCTTTGCTTCCTTCATAAGGCTTCGGACGATCTGTATTATACCGCGCGGGCCGTCCGGGAAACCGTATCCGTACTGCCGGACACCACTCCCGACAGACAAACGCTGCTGGCTCTGTTGAACCGTTCCCTAAACCGGGTGGATTGGTCCAAACCCGGCTCCGATGCCTATTACGGCTCTGTCGCGGAAGCGGCAGCGACGCTCCGGGAGGAGCTGGAGCTTCTTCCCGCCAACCATCCTGTCACTGTTCGCTGTATCGGGCATACCCATATCGATGTGGCCTGGCTGTGGCGGCTGCGCCATACCCGGGAAAAAGCAGCCCGCTCCTTTTCCACGGTGCTGCGCCTGATGGAGGAGTATCCGGAATATATCTTTTTGCAAACCCAGCCCCAATTGTATGAATATATCAAAACAGATTACCCGGAGCTGTACGCGCAAATCGGTGAGCGCATCCGGGAGGGACGCTGGGAGGCAGGCGGGGCCATGTGGCTGGAGGCGGATTGCAACCTGACCTCCGGGGAATCCCTGGTGCGGCAGATCTTGTTCGGTACCCGTTTCTTCCGGGAGGAATTCGGCACAGAGTGCAAGTATCTCTGGCTGCCCGATGTATTCGGGTACAGCTGGGCCCTGCCGCAGATTCTCCGCAAATCGGGCATCACTTCTTTTATGACCACGAAAATCAGCTGGAGCCAGTACAACCGGATGCCCCATGACACCTTCGTCTGGAAGGGGATGGACGGCTCGGAGGTGCTGACCCATTTTATAACGACGCCTGAAATTGAGTTTCCCCACGAAACCTACTACACCTATAACGGTTATGTGGTGCCCGAGACGCTGACCGGCATCTGGCGGAATTACCGGGACAAAGCCTGGAACGAGGAGCTGCTGCTCTGCTACGGCTTCGGGGACGGGGGCGGCGGTGTCAACCGGGATATGCTGGAGATGCGCCGCAGGCTGGACCGGATGCCGGGATTGCCCAAGGCTGTAACGGGTCGGGCGGACACCTTCTTCCAGGAGCTGGAGGAAAAAGCGGCGGGAACCGATCAATACGTGCATGTTTGGGACGGGGAGCTGTATCTGGAGAATCACCGGGGCACCTACACCAGCCAGGCCTTTATTAAAAAGGCCAACCGGCGCTTTGAGCTGTCCCTGCGGGAAACGGAGCTGTGGTCGGTTTGGGCGGGAGTATTAAACTCAGGGGTATCTCTTAATCAAACCCAGGAGCAGTTGAACCGGGTTTGGAAAATCGTCCTTCGCAACCAGTTTCATGATATTATTCCCGGCTCCTCTATTGCGGAGGTATACGAGGACGCCCGAGAGGAGTATGCGGAAGCGGCACAGCTGCTGGAGCAGGTGAAGCGGGAAACAGAGGCAGCCTTGCTAAGCGGCGGCGGTACAGCATCTGTTGCTGCCGATAGCGGCCGGGATACAGCCAGGGGCTTCACCGTGTGGAACAGCGCTTCCTGGCATCGGTCGGGGCTGGTAACCCTTGCGGCGGATGACGGGCAAAACACCGGCTGCTGGAGGCGGCCCGACCACTCCACGCTGCAGGCCCAGTGGACGCCCGAGGGATGGCTGGTGGAGGTGGCGGATGCGCCTTCTTGCGGGTTCACGACCGTTTGGTATGAGCCGGAGGGTACGTCAGTGGAGACGGGCCACATTCCCTTTACCTTTAATGAGATAAGTCTGGAAACGCCGTTCTATGAACTGGAGTGGAACGAGGCTGGACAATTTACCCGTATCTATGATCGTCAACTAGGCAGAGAGGTGCTGTCTCCCGGTGCTTGTGGCAACCTGCTGCAGGTGTTTGAGGACAAACCCATGCAGTTCGATGCCTGGAATATTGACCTGTTCTACCAGGAGAAATCCCGCACGGTTACGGAGCTGCGGTCTGTCCGTCTTCAGGAGGCCGGTCCCCTGCGGGCGGTGGTTGCCTTCGAATGGGGGTATATGGATTCCGTGATCCGCCAGGAGCTGATTGTGTATGCCGGCAGCCGCCGGATGGATTTCCGGACGGCAGTAGATTGGAGGGAGCAGCACCAGCTGCTGAAGGCGGCCTTTCCCGTGGATATCCGTACAACGGAAGCTACGTATGACGTCCAGTTCGGCAATGTGAAGCGCCCGACCCACTGGAACACCAGCTGGGATTATGCCCGGTTCGAAAATGTAGGCCACCAGTGGGTGGATCTGTCGGAGCGCGGCTACGGCGTCAGCCTGCTGAACGATTGCAAATACGGCTACGATGTAAAGGAAAACGTGCTGCGCATCAGTCTGATTAAATCCGCCACCTATCCCGATCCGCAGGCGGATCAAGGAGAGCATCAGTTTACGTATTCCCTTTTGCCCCATCAGGGGGATTGGCTTAGTGGAGATACAGCCCGGGAGGCCTGGGACCTGAATTGCCCCATGGTTGGGGCGGCCGGATTGCCGGAGGGAGAGGCAGGCTCCTTCATCTCCTTGTCCGCTGACCATGTTTGGATCGATGCGGTCAAAGCCGCCGAGGACGGAACCGGAATTATTCTCCGCCTGCATGAGTTTGCAGGACGCCGGGGACAGGTTGCTGTGCACACTGCATGCGAATTGGCCTTCTGGCAGGAGACGGATCTGATGGAGCGTCCGGAGGGGGAGATGCAAACAGGCCTCATTCAGTTTCATATAAAACCCTATGAGATCAAAACCTTCTTACTCCGTTTGAAGGGGGGAGGGGCATGAAGCCTAACCAACTGGAATGCATAGAAACAGATGTTCTGATAGCCGGTGGAGGCACCTCCGGCTGTCTGGCCGCTTTGGCTGCAGCTGAAGAAGGCGCCCGGGTGGTGTTGGTTGAAAGTGACAGTGCATTGGGCGGTGTCGCCACCAGAGGCGGCATTCACCGGTATTATTACGGTTCGCCGGGCGGGCTTCAGGAGCTGGTGGACCGCCGGACGGAGGAGATTGCCCGGGTGTTCGGAGGCAAAACCAAGGGTTTCCATCCGGAGGCCAAACGGGCAGCACTGAGCGCCTTGTGTGCGGAGCGGGGCGTACAGGTATTTTTAAATACGGTGGTCAATGGTGTTGCGATGTCCGGTACAACCGTGTCCGGTGTCAGAGCCGCATCCCCGTGGGGGCAGCTCCGGATTACGGCCAAGGTTACTGTGGATTGTACGGGAAACGGCAGTGTTGTCCGTATGGCCGGAGGCACACTCCGCTACGGACGGGAGCTGGACGGCATTTACCATAACTATTCCTATATCCCCCGGGGCCTGCAGAACGGTGTCCTGGGGTATGACAATCTGGACGCCGGCTGGGTGGATCCGTATGATCCGTGGGATGTGACCCGGGCTTTCTTCCGCGGCCGTGAATGGGTGGCGGAGGCCTGCCAGCAGGGCAGCCGTTACTTCGGATTGTCTGCGATGCTTGGCCTTCGTGAAGGGGGACGGATCGAAGGGGACACAACCATCCGTCTGGCGGATTATATCGAGGATACTCCCTCGCCGGAGGTCATCACCCGGAGCTACTCCCATCTGGATAATCACGGCTTTGATACCGGCAACGAAAGCGGGTTCAGCCAGCTGTGGATCTCCGTATTGGGCCTGTTCACCAAAGGGCTGTGGTGCGATATCCCCTACGGCAGTCTGCTGCCCCGCGGCTTGGAGGGAATCCTGGTTGGCGGCCGCGCATTATCTGTGGACCGGGATGTCTCCATGGGTGTCCGGATGCAAAAGGACATGCACAAGGTGGGCGAAGCGGCAGGTGTTGCCGCTGCCATAAGCATCCAGTCCCGCGTAAGTCCGCGGGAGCTTGACCGGAGGGCGCTGCAGCGGCGGCTCTTGGAGCGCGGGGTATTGGAGCAGACGGATCTGGAACGGAAGCAGGGGCGCAATCTGCGTTTTACTCAAGGGCCGCTTGCCCATATTGACCTAGAGGAAATCAAGGCAGCCCCGGAGAGTATATTGCGTGATCTGGTCCAAGCTTTGGGAACAGGAGAGGGCTGGAAGGCGGTTTGGCTGCTGGCCCATAAAGCCGGTCCCCGTGCGTCCGTGATCCGGGCGCTCACCAGGAAGCTCCAGGAGGACATTCCGATTGAAGAAAGGATGATGGCCGCCATTACACTGTGCCTGATGGGCAGTCATGAAGCCGTTCCGTTCCTCCTGGAGCTCATCCGCTGCAAGGAAAAGACGAAGCTTAGCGATCATCCCAAGTGTGTTCCCTTTTGGGTGGCAGGATTTGTATTGCTGCGGCTCTTGAAGAGCAGAGCGGCATTACAGCAAGCTTTGAAGGCTCTGGAGGAAACAGAATCCTCCGTCATTCATACCTTTCTGCTGGATTATCTCTCGGTGCTGCTACCGGATATGTCCCAGGATGAACAAAACCGGACGGCCTCAGTGCTATTCCGATACCTGCAGCGCACTGAACTGGGGGCGGACTACCTGATGCATGGCGAGCGGCCGGAATCCCTTCACTGGAGCTTGGAGCTGCGGGGAGCCATTCTCCTGAAAAGGTTGGGCCGCGAAGCCCCGGTACCGGATGTATGGCGGGAAGCAGAAGCTGATCCCCGGCGGTATGTGGGCCGGGCAGCCGAATATCTGCTGAACCCGGCATTAGCCAGCCGTGTTCACGCTTCACAAGAGATAAACCTGGGGGAATACGATGCCGCTGTAATCGGGGGCAGTGTGGCCGGAGTCGTGTGCGCCGCCAAGCTGGCCGGCCGGGGATTGCGCGTGGTGCTGGTGGAGAGCAGCGGAAGCCTGCTCACCGAAATCACCCGAGCCAGGCGGACACAATGGTCCATCACGGCTCAAGCCTCGCCGGATTCCACTTCCGGCCAGCTATTGCAGGCTTTGCTGAAGGCTGGTGCATACCGAAATGGGGAACTGGAGCCGGTTCTGGTCCAGCTGGCGGCAGACCGTTACATCCAGAGCTCCGGAACACTTGTTCTGTTCGAGGCGTTATATCAAAAAGCGGTTCCTGACCCGCAGGAACCGGGACATACGCTAATTTATTTGGCTTTAAAAAACGGTACAGGGACTTTACGGGTCCGGCACGCCGTTTTCCACGGAAGCCCAATAGAGGCTCCCAAGCCGTCAGCGTCCTGTTTTACCCTGTCTGCAGTTCTTGTCGGGATGGTCGATCAACAGCCCTTCACCTGTGAATTGCCTGCTGTACAAGGAAATGTGACGGTGCAGCTGCGCCAGGGCTTTTATCCGGAGGAAGCTATTATGGAACTGAGCTGGTATGGGGAAGGACTTTCATCGGAGGGAGCCGCTATGGCTTTCGTTGTAGAGGCGGTGAAAGAGCTTCGCAAGCTGGGCCGAATTCCGGAGGAGGCTTCATTGGCGTATATCGCTGATATCCCCTGGCAGGAGCCAAAAGTGGGGAATAATCGAGGAGCGGAACATTTGTTTTCATTGCAATCCCTTTTGCAAACGGGGGAGGATATGGCGGATCGAATATTAGGTCTGCCGAATTAATTTTACTCAAGCAGGGAGTCTTCCATTGACGGGAGACTCCTTATTGTTTCTCCCCATAAGCGGACAGAAGAGCCTCACTGCCTATAGGGGGGATAGCATCAGGCATATCCCTTAATGCCGGAACTATGGAGGTTGTGATTCTGGTTTTGGCGGGGTTCGGCTTCCTGCTTTATCCGGCACGGCATGGATATAACGCTCCAGCCGGGGGACAATAAACCAACCTTGTCATTTCCGGGAGGAATGTATTATGAATATGCAATCCGGCATTTATTATTGGCCAACCACCTACCCTGATGCCCCGTCGTATCCTGTTTTGGAGAGGGATGCCGAATGTGATGTGGCCATTATCGGAGGGGGAAGCTCCGCGGCGCAATGTGCGTATTATCTGGCGGGGAAGGGTTTGTCCACCCTTGTTCTGGAAAAAGGAAGAGTAGGAAGCGGGAGCACCAGCACCAACACTGCTCTGATCCAATATTCCGGGGAGAAGATGTTTACCTCTTTGGCCCACACCTTCGGGGAGGCCTATACCGGGCGGCATCTCATGCTGCTGAAGGAAGCGATTGACGATATCGAAGCCGCCTCCAGTAAACTGGAGATGGATGTGGAGTTCCGCCGCAGGGATACCCTGTATGCCGCCAGCTGTCCGGAGGATGTGGAACGTTTGCATGCCGAATATACCTATATTAAAAGCCACGGGATCCAAATCGATTTCTGGAGCAAAAGCCAGGTGGAGGCCCATTACCCCTTCAGCCGTGAAGCCGCTATCTATTCCCATAATGACGGGGAGCTGAATCCTTACAAGTACACCCATGCGTTATTTCAATATGCGGTTAAGCATGGTGTTCAGATTTATGAATTTTCTGGAATGAACGGGCATCATGTTGACGAAAAGCTGAAGCGGACCGTCATATCGACAAAAACGGGGTATCACGTCAGCGCCCGATATGTTATATTTGCCGCGGGTTATGAAAATATGGATATCCGGAAGGAAAAACAGGCCTCCTTTGTCAGCACCTATACCGTCACCACCCAGCCTGTAGCGGATTTCTCCACCTGGTATAACCGGACGCTGCTCTGGGAAACCGCCCGGCCTTACATCTATATCCGGACCACGGTGGACAACCGTGTTATCATCGGCGGCCTGGATGACAATACCTACTATCCGGAAGATCGGGACAGCAAGCTGATGCACAAAAAAGACCAGCTGATTGTGGAATTCAACAAGCTGTTCCCCACCATCCAGGTAGAGCCGGCTTATTACTGCGCCGCTTTTTATGGAGGAATTACTGACGGGCTGCCTATCATCGGCAAATATCCAGAGGTGCCGGGCAGCTATTTTCTGCTGGCGTACGGGGATAACGGCACCGTCTACAGCCAGCTGTTGGCCAAAAAAATCGTTCAGGAAATCGTGGAGGGCCACAGTCCCGACCTGGAGTTATACCTGCAGGACCGGCCTTTGCTTGTTCAGGCGTAAGATTAGTGGGTAAAACAGCCTGTCGCAAGGCTGTTTTTTTATTTTTTCAAGAAACATGGAACTTTTCCCGGTTTGGATTTTCTGTTTATTGATGTCCTCGACCCTGGGTAGGAGAATTCCACACAGGAAAAAAATGTGTTGTGGGAAGGGAAAGATCGTAGTACATTAAAAATCAATATATTTACTCCGGGAAGCCAGGAAAATAACCAGGACTATATCCTGCAGATCAAAATAGCGGATAGAAAGAGGAGACAAGAATGACCTTCGGGCAAAAAATCGAGCTGCTGCGCAAGCAGGAGAATATGACACTGCGCAAGCTGGCGGAAAAAAGCGGAATCAGCTATTCACTGATTCAATCCATGATCAAGGATGAGCGGGTGCCTACCCAAGAGGCGGTGCATTCGTTGGCCAGAGCCTTGCATTACGAGCATCCGGAAGAATTAATCCAATTAGCGGGATATGGAAGCTGATAGCAGGAGGGAGGGAGCAGCATGTGGATTGTTGTCTGTGTCTATTTGTTGGTGATCAATATAGCCGGTTATGGGTTTATGCGTTCAGATAAATCCCGGGCCCGGAACAAAAAGTACCGCATTCCGGAGCGGCAGCTGTTTATGACCGCCATATTGGGCGGATCGGTGGGAATATATACGGGCATGCATGTGCTTCGCCACAAAACCAAACATGCGTCCTTCTACATTGGGATTCCCGCCATACTTATCATCCAGGTGATTTTACTGGGATACATGCTGGGGAAGCTATTGGTGGAAACCGCATAATAAAAATGGGCAAGGTACCGGAGCAAATCGTAGGCATATGATGGAGTATCTGTGAAGAAGGGAATGAAGCAAGATGCAGGGTTTTTCCCAACCATCATATGGTTACACATTTTATCCGTACGAAACCGTTTATTATCCGTACAAAAATTCACATTATAATTATTACAATCATTATATGAATCGATCGAGTATGCCGGAGCATCCGATTACACTGCAGGATTATGGCAAGGAGCCTTTGGTCATCAACATCGAACAAGCGGCAGAACAAAATACCAACTATCGGACTACTTTGTGGACTGGACAGCATTTTCAGGTCACCTTGATGAGTATTCCGGCCGGCAGTGATATTGGCTTGGAGGTTCATCCGGATACCGACCAGTTTATCCGGGTTGAAGAAGGTCAAGGGTTGGTTCAAATGGGAGATTCCAAGGAAGATCTGGATTTTCAATCCCAAGCGCACGAAGGCTACGCCATTATAATTCCTGCAGGAAAATGGCATAATTTAACTAATAACGGTGCAAAGCCGCTTAAGCTGTATGTGATTTATGCACCGCCTCATCATCCGTTTGGTACGGTTCATCCGACCAAAGCGGCGGCAATGGCAGCTAATTCGTAATGTATTGCGGACAATTGAACATGAAGTCGTGAAGTAGGATCATTACAGGGTAAATAGGTTAACCTGAAAACAAACAGCTAAATAAACAAGCCGGTGGCCATTATCGCTATCCGGCTTATATACTTTTACACAAAATTCGTATTTTATACAATAGTCCATATAGCGGGAAATTACTAAAGGATCTCCCGCCCAAAAGCATACGGGAAATCCTTCAATATCTTTAATCCTATTAACCATTAGAAGCTTTATACGAAGCCGTAAATTCTTCGATAATTTTGCTGCCGCCTTGATCCTGCCATTTTTTCACAGCGTCCTGGAATCCTTTTTCATCTATTTTGCCGAGTATAAACTGGAATGTCGCATCCTTAATGATATCTCTAATCCGGGCACCCGATTCTGTATTGGTTTTCGAATCCAAGGGATTGGTTGGATCGGTAATGGCGAATTGAATGGCCTCATTGGTCAATTGATCCGCTTTTTCCGCTACCTGTCTTGCAAAATATTTGGGTTTCATATTGGTGGTTCGATTCAACGTAAACCCATAATAGCTGGTGACTTCTTTTTCCAGAAGCTTCGTATCAGTGACCGGCAGTACCTTTCCGTCCTTTAGTGTATAGTGGGTCCCTTCTATGCCGTACACGAACAGGTTCGCAATTTCGGGATCAAACAATTTATCGCAGAAGGCAAGAATCTTCTTGAGCTCTGCTTCGGTTTTTATAGTCGATTTCGGGAATAAAAGCGAACCATAGCTATTGGCTGACCAAATACCCGGTTTTCCGTTCACACCAACAATCTTATTCTCCACATCAAACTTGGCTTCTTTCACATTAGTCTGTGTTTTTTCCTCTATGGAATTTACGTCCGGCATCGAGCCAATGTACATACCGGATTTCCCTGTGTACATCAGGTTTTGCTGATCCGTTTTGCTCGTTACCGGAAAATCCTGATTGATTAACCCTTCGTCCCGCAGCTTCTTGACGAACTTCATGGTATCAACGTAACCCTGCGTCATAAACTCAGGTACCAATTTACCGTCGATGACCCCCCAGTTATTAGGCGTTCCGAAGTATGAGCTCAACGTCTTGAATGAACCATAGACCAGATCGTTGCGGTCTGCTAACGGAATCGTCGACAACCCCGACTCTTTGAACTTCTTCAACATATTATAGATGTCATCAACAGACTTCGGGCTGGACAATCCAAGCTTATCTGCCCAATCCTTACGGTAGATAATCCCCTGCCGTGTAAGCGGTGTCTCCTGATACAGCGAATAGATCTTTCCGTTGATCTTGATATTGTTCATTATATCGGGATTTAATTTGCTCAGATTCGGATAATCCTTCAGGTAAGGGCCAATTTCCCAGAATAGATTGCCGTTGATTGACGCCCTTATACTGGTAAAGGAGTTATTATTCCCGACATATAACATGTGCGGCAACGAACCTGTTGCCAGAGAAGCCTGAAGCTTTTCTCCGTACGAACCGTCCGGTACGAAAGTGAAGGTCAAATCCGTGTTGGTCTTTTCTTCAAGGATTTTCTCCAATTTGTCAGATGGGATTTCCGGGGTATTCAAAACCGTCATGATATTGATTTTGGTGGTTCCCTCTTGTGCCGGCTTGTCCGTATTTGATGAAGTAACCGCTTCCTTTCCTTCTCCGGAATCTTTTGATTGCGCGCATCCTGTTGCAAGTATAGCGGAAGCCAACAGGACGGTCCCCCATGCTTTTGCCCGTTTTTGATTCTTCATAGATGTCATTCCTTTCTTTTGATATCTATGGACATTATAGTTCCATTTATGGGCTCCAAAAAGTAATTTCTTGCCCATATGTGGTCAAAAATTGCTCATTTCTTGGCTTGGCCTAACTTCTTATTTAATCATCCATTCATCCTTCAATATGGCGTATTGATACGCATCATGCCATATCGGTTGTCCGTTTTCTGTCGTTCTGAAAAAAGCCGCTTTCTTGAAATGCCCTTCACGACGCATCTGCAGACGCTCCAATAATCTCCATGAGGCTGCATTTTCAGGATTACACAAGGCCATTACCCGGTGCGCACCCAATTCTTCGAATCCATATTTCAAGAGCCGTTGACAAGCCTCCGTGGCGTAGCCGTTTCCGTAAAAAGCCGGATTAAAGATGTAACCCAGCATCCAGGTCTTAAACTGTGCAGGTTCTTTTTGCTCAAAATAAACATGCCCGATCATTTTATTGGTTTCCTTCAGGCAAACAGCCCCGAAACGGTCTCCCTGTGCGCGTTCCCTGGCGATCTTCCTGCAATCCTCTTCATTGCTTACCTCACCGGGTTCATATTTCAGCACCTGCTCCTGGGATAAGTAATCGTGCAGATCGCTCCAGTCATTTTCCGAAAAGGGTCGAATCACAAGCCGTTCCGTTTCCATTACCATATGTGTAGTCTGCCTTTCTTTCCGCTTAAGCTGCTTATTTGGTGTACTTATGTATGGTTTCATGGATGATCCCCTCGCAATTATGCCGGTACTCCACGTATTGTTCATGCCGTTGGGCACTTTGGGAGTTGGGTTTTGTCGCTTATATCGTATTCAAAACGGATTGTGCCTCTTCCACCGGCAGGTCGGACAAGTTGACGAAGGGACCCACCGTTTGATCAAAATAGTGATATAAGTACATGTGAACCACCCTCCATCCGTTAATAAAGCCGTTGATGAACTTCCCCCTCCGCGGTAACCTCTGTAAAGATCCCCTCGGGCGTCAAAAGGCGCTTAGGCAAGGTGCGGCCATCATACAGCTCCCGAATGGCCTGCATCAGCCCAGGTCCCAGCATGGGATTACACTCCACCACGCTGTTGATCCGTCCCCGGACCAGCTCCTCCAAGGCTCTTTTGGTCCCGTCCACCGAAACGATGATGATATCCTTACCGGGCCTGAGCCCGTATTCCTCCATCGCCTCCAATGCCCCTAATGCCATATCGTCATTATGGGCAAACAACACCTGGATCTGATTGCCCTGCCGCTGCAAAATTTCCCTCATGATCTTTTTTCCCTGATCGAAGGTAAAGTCGCCAAAGGCACTTTCCACAATCTCCATATCCGGTCTTTTCCCGATGACCTCCCGAAAGCCCCTTCCTCTGTCAATGGACGGTGCGGAACCTTCAGTGCCCTTCAATTCTGCAATGCCTACAGGCCCTTTGTGACCAGCCAGCTTATCCAGCACATATTTGCCCGCCCGTTGTCCCTCCTGATAAAAATCCGAGCCGATGAAGGTCAGATACAAGCCAGGATCCTCCACATCCATTAACCGGTCAATGATGATTACGGGAATACCGGCCTGCTTCACCTCCAGAAGAATAGGCTCCCAGCCCTGCTTCACAACAGGAGCAATGGCTATTACATCCACCTTCTTCTGAATGAAGGAACGGATGGCTTCAAACTGCTTCTCCTGAGACTGCTCCGCGTTGTTCAAATCCAGCCGGATGCCCGCTTCGTCCGCCGCCTGCTGGATGGAGCGAGTATTGGCCCTTCTCCAATCGCTCTCCGAGCCCAACTGGGAAAAACCCAAAGTAATGATACGTCCCTCCGGCGTCAATATAGCCAAAGGCTGCTCTCCCGCCCCAGCCGTGGCCCGAGTCTGATCGGAAACATGAGCCTTGTCCTCTGAACAGCCTATAAGAGCCGCAGCTATGCCAACGGCGAGAATAACTAGAATGAGAGTTTTGTACAACCGGTTCCCCCCTTTGAATCACAACCACCATATAAATGTAAAACCGAAACAATTATAGCATAATTATACGTTTAATTCCTATGATTGCGTTTTAAAATGGAATCGTTCATAATTTACTAGAGTAGTCTACTAATATTTACCTTAAGTGGGGTTTCATATGCTCACCATCTTTTGCCGGATAACCTCCAGCCTGCGCGGCAAGCTGCTCCTAATGTTTATTTGCTTAACCTGCCTGCCCTTGATTAGCGTAGGGCTCATCTCTTACCAGAAATCGTACAACACGCTCCTGCAGAACAGCAAGTCCGCTACTCTGCTGCTGTCCGACCAGGTGATCCGGGACATGGATAATCTGTTCATGGAGACAAGAAAGCTGCTGGAGCTGGAGAAGAACCCCAGTGTGCTGCAGTTCCTTTTCTCCCAGAATGATACCTACCGGAACGCCAAGGATATTCTCAAAACCATGGGCTCCTACCGGCAAACCTACCAGAATGACAATGTGCTGAATGTCACTATGATTAATACCTACGGCCGGGGCATCAGCGAGAGAAAAGGCGTGTTCCAGGTCAACCTCACTTCCATTTCCGGCCCCCCCTTTCAATCGCTCCTGAAGCAAACCGATACGGTATTGAATCTTCCTTCGTCGGGAGCATCTGCGCTGAGACCCTTGGACGGCTCCCGGTACAAGGATCATTACATCTCCATCGTATCCACCATTAAGCAGCGGGTGACGCATGAGGTGATCGGCTACATGATCATTGATCTCGACGACCGGACGGTGCAGCAATTTTGCGACCAAGTCACCATCGGAAAAAGCGGCTTTCTATATATTGTGGATGAAGCCGGCCGGCCGATTTTTAAACCTGCCGCATTGGCTGATAACGGGTTATTTCCCCAAGCGGAGGTCTTAGCTCCTCTCATCCAAGGGACGGAAAAGCACAGCATTGATACAACGGCAGGCAAACCCCGGTTTGTGTTCGCCAACCGCTCTCCGGTTACGGGCTGGAGCATCGTAGGAAGCGTTCCGCTGCAGGAAATTGTCTATGACGCCAATTCCATTCGGAAGCTGATTATTGTCAGTGTGGTGCTGAGCATTATTTTTGCCATTACCCTTCATTATTTTCTGACCAAACGCCTCACCCTGCCCCTCCATATTCTCAAAAAGAAGATGCAGCTGGCCGCCTCCGGCTTTCTGGAAGCCAAGGTAACCCCAACGGGCAAGGATGAGATCAGCGACCTGGGCAAAAGCTTCAATTCCATGATCGATAAAATCCGGACCTTGTTAGACCAGAGCATCCGGGAGCAGCGTGAGCTGAAGAAGGCGGATCTGCGCGCCCTGCAGGCCCAAATTCACCCCCACTTTTTGTACAATACGCTGGATTCCATCCTCTGGCTTGCCGAGGCCGGACGCAAGGAGCAGGTGATTCAGGTTGTGCTGGCCCTATCCAGATTTTTCCGGATCGGCTTAAGCAAGGGCAAGGATTGGATCACGGTTGACAAGGAGCTGGAGCATCTGGAAAACTATCTGATTATTCAACAGATCCGCTACCGGGACATCCTGGATTATGAAATTGATGTGGACGACAACATCCGCCATTTGCCCATTCTCAAGATGATTCTGCAGCCCCTGGTGGAGAATGCTCTGTACCATGGCCTGAAGAATAAGCGGGGCAAGGGCCAAATCCGGGTAAGCGGGCACATCACCGCAAACCGGGAAATCCGGCTGGTGGTCGAAGACAACGGCAAGGGAATGCCCGAATCGAAGCTTGAGGAGCTGCGCGGCGAGCTGAGACAGCTTCAGATCCCGGAGAAGACGGAAAATGAGGTATCGGGAGGATTCGGGCTGCATAATGTGCACCAGAGAATTTGTTTGTATTATGGGGAAGCATACGGCGTCCTATTGGAGAGCAGGCCGACCCAAGGAACAAAGGTGACCGTTACGGTCCCGATCAGGCTGGAGGGAGATTGTTGAAGAAGATTCTGCTGGTGGATGATGAGATTGTGTTCCGGGAGACGATCCGTGACAGCATTGATTGGCGCACAGAAGGGTTTATGTATTGCGGCGATGCCCCCGACGGTGAAGTGGCGCTCCCTTTAATTGAGCAGCTGCTGCCGGATATTCTGAGCAGGCCAGAATCCGGCAATGGGAGCGCAAGGAATCCGGCCAGGCCCAGGCTTCCCGCCATAAGCTGCTGAATGATCTGTGCAGCGGCTTCATCACAACCGTAGAAGCGATGCACCTGAGCGCCACCCTGGATGTCAGTCTTATCGCCGCCTATTATAACGCAGTCATTATCGATGCCGGGCGCACCTCCCCCTCCCCTCTGGAGGAACAGGAGCAGCAGCTATTGGATCAGATAAGCAGCTTGAAGGAAAACAGCCTTCTTTTGCAATTCCAGAGAACAAAAACGGAAGCCGTCTGGATTCTCAAAGGGGACACGCTGGAGCAGCTCCAGTCGGAGCTATTGCCCTTCAAGGAGCTGCAAGCATCCATTCCCGACAGCTCCTCCCTGTCCATGTCTATTGGCATCGGCTCTGTCCAGGACCGCCTCCAGCATGTGCATCTTACGTTTCTGGATGCTGCGGAGGATATGCATTGGCGCAGACTCTCCAGACAAAACCGCCATGCCATGTGGGAGGATTCCAGGGGGCAGCTGGAGCCGGCGCTTTTTCTGGAACGAGGCTGGTTCGTGAATTTCCTGAAGATGGGCACGCCCGCACAATTGTCCGCCTTCATCGAGGAGTATACGGTTGCCCTGAAAACCATCAATTGGCAAACCTCCTCCATCGGCTGTTACATTCTCAACGATCTGACCATTGAGGCCTTCCGCTCCGCCAAGGACATGTACCACCATGTGTCCGAACCGGACAACGTACTGACGCAGCTGCAGCAGGAGATTGGCTCCGTCCGCACATGGCAGGATTGCTGCGCATATCTGATCCGGCTGACTGAGCTGTTCTGGTCCTGGCGGAGCCGGATGGATAAATACAGCGACATGCTGATCAAGGTGAAGGATTTTATCGGGGGCCATTATGATCAAGACAGCATTTCCCTGCAGGATGCCGCTGATTATGTCAAGGTCAGCCCCAGCCATCTGAGCAAGGTGTTCAGCCAGGAAACCGGGCAAACCTTCATTGAATATCTGACCCAGATCCGGATTGGGAAAGCCAAGGAGCTGCTTAAAGCCACCTCATGGCGTTCTTACGAAATTGCCCATCAGGTTGGGTACAGCGATGCCCATTATTTCTCCAATTTGTTCAAACGAATCACCGGGCAAACCACACGAGAGTTCAGAAAAAGCGATATTCAGGATGAGTTTCGGTTGAATCTGAAAGGAGAAAAGCTGCGTGAACGGTAAGTATGCAATCCTGCTATCGCTGTTATTATTGGCCCAGCTTCTATTGCCGGGATGCCAGGCTTCCTCTCCTTCCCCTGTGACGTCCTCCGGAGCATCAGCCATTCCCGTGCCAGAGGACGACGGGAATGCCGGTTCGCTTACCTTGGGCATCCTCTATCCGATGGCACATCCCTACTACGAGATGATTACCACACATATGGAGGAAAGCGCCAGACAGCACCGGGTCCGGTTGATCGTCAAGGCGCCTGCGGAGCTGAATCTGGAGCAGCAGCTTCTGATGATGGAGAATATGATCCGGCAAAAGGTGGATGCCATCGCCATTAGCCCTATCGACTCGGAGCAGCTTGCTCCCGTCATCGATAAGGCTGTCCAGCAGGGAATTCCGGTGATTTGCTTCGAAGCCGACGTCCCCTTAAGCAAGCGGGCAAGCTATATCGGTTCGGATGCTTACCAGGAGGGCCGGCTGATGGGCGAAATGATCAACAGGCAGCTGAAAGGCAAGGGAATGATCATGATCCAGGGTGGCCTGGAGCATTCCGTCCGGGAGCAAACCCGGCTGGATGGGATGCTGGCCTTTCTCAAGGCAAACACCAGGGTTCAAATTCTGGAGGTTCGTTACCATAACGGGCAAAGCGAGCTTGCCCTGGCGGAGCTGGAGACTATGATCGATGACCACCCCCACTTTGATGCGCTGGTTACCTTGGACATTATCTCCAGCTCTACATCCATCCTGGTATGGAAGGCCCAGGGTCTGAAGCGTTTCGCCTTCTCCTACGGCTTGACGCCTGAGGTAAAGGAAGCCCTGATTAACGGGCAAATTCATGCGGTGATATCGGAGAATGAGGAGCAGCTTGGGGAACGGATCATCGGCACTCTTTTGCAGGCCGCTGCGGGAACTGCCATTCCGGACTGGATCAATTCCCGTTTTCAGGAGGTCACCGGGCAGGACCTGGACGGTTCAACCTAATGCTCCGCCCATTTGCGCTCGCTCAGCACCTTCTGAAGCAGAATGAACAAAAACAGCAGAATCCCGATGACAATTTTGGTCCACCAGGAGCTGAGCGTCCCCTCGAAGCTGATAATCGTTTGGATGACACCTTGAATCATCACTCCGAAGAAGGTTCCCGCAATATACCCGACACCGCCGGTGAGAAGCGTCCCCCCAATGACAACCGCCGCGATGGCATCCAGCTCCATGCCCATGGCATGTAACCCGTAGCCGGACAGCATGTAGAAGGTAAACACCACCCCGGCCAGCGCGGAGCAGAAGCCGCTGAACATGTACACCCTAAGCTTGGTGCGGCCAACGGGCAACCCCATGAGCAATGCGGATTGCTCACTGCCCCCCAGGGCATAAGCGTTGCGCCCGAAGCGCGTATAATGGGCCAGGTAGATGCCAACCGCAACTACCGCAAGAGCAATCAGCACACTGATGGAGATGAAATTCCCTCCCGGCAGACGGAGCTTGGTTTGGGCTGCCGTCCGGTAGAAGGCGTGATCGATGGTAATCGTATTAATGCTGATGATATAACACAGCCCTCTGGCCAGAAACATGCCGGCTAAGGTGACAATGAAGGGCTGGATTTTGAAGTAATGAATCACTGCCCCCATCCCCCAGCCAAACAATGCGCCTGTTGCCAGCACCAGAGGAATCACCACCATAGGGGGCCAGCCGTGATTGACCAGCACAGCGGAAATCATAGTGGTTAATGCAATCATAGAGCCGACAGAGAGGTCGATTCCGCCCGTAATAATCACAAAGGTCATGCCCACTGCTGTGATGAGAAGAAAGGCATTGTCAATCAATAGATTCATTAGCACCTGGATGCTGAAAAACCCGGTGTACCGGAATGAACCGACAGCGAATATAAGTGAAAATAAACCTATCGTTACCACTATTGGAAGATACTTCTTTTTAACCATGCTGCTTCACCTCCCGTTCAGCCGGATAATGCCTTGACCTCCAGCGGGCAACGAGGGTTAGCCGGAAGGTTTCCGATTGGATGAGACAAACAATGAGGACAACCAAAGCTTTGACAACCAGCGTAATCTCAGGAGGAACCCCGATCATGTAAATCGTCGTGGTTAAGGTTTGGATAATCAGCGCACCGACCAAGGTTCCAGCCAAATAGAAGCGTCCCCCGTTCAGAGAGGTGCCGCCGATCACTACCGCCAGAATCGCATCCAGCTCATACCACAGACCCGCGTTATTGCCGTCTGCGCTGGAAACGTTGGAGCTGAGAATTAAGCCGGCAATGCCAGCACATAAGCCGCAGAACATGTAGACGGCCAGCAGCACGGTTCTGGAACGGATACCCGCGAGCCGGCTGGCCACGGGCTTACATCCCACCGACTCGATGAACAAACCAAGGGCTGTTCTGCGGGTGAACATTGAAGCCGCCAGGAATACAGTCACAACAATAAAGATGGAAAACGGCAGCGTCGCCAATGAGCCCGCACCGATATACTTGTAGGGATTGTTGGAGATGGTAATAATCTGTCCGCTGGTAATCAGCTGGGCGATGCCGCGTCCGGCCACCATCAGAATCAGAGTGGCGATAATTGGCTGCATGCCTACCGCCGCAACCAAAAATCCGTTCCATAAACCCAGCACAACAGCCAGGACCAAGGCCAGAACAACCGCCGCCAGCATAAGGCTGAACGGGCTTCTCTCTCCCCCGTTGCTGATGGACAGACAGGCGATAGCCCCAGAGATGGCCACGATGGAGCCCACAGACAAATCAATACCGGAGGTGGCGATGACCAGAGTCATTCCGATGGAAACAATAATCAGCGGGGAGCCAAAATTGAGAATATCAATTAGACTGCCGTATAGATGCCCTTCTTTCATTTGAATGGAGAAAAAGTCAGGGGAATAAATCAGATTAAATAGCAGAAGCGTCCCTAATACCACGAATGGCCAAAACAAATGATGCTTATGCATTCTGGTTCCCTCCCGCTATGGCCTTCATCACATTGTGCTGGCTCATCTCGGAGCCCGTAATCTCTTTGACCATGTGACGGTCACGCAGTACGATGATTTTCTCACTTACCCGGAGGACCTCCTCTAATTCGGAGGAGATAAACAGGACGGACATCCCATTCTGGGCAAGGGTGATAACCAGCTTCTGTATCTCCGCCTTGGCTCCAATATCAATGCCTCGGGTGGGTTCATCCAGGATCAAAAGACCGGGCCGGGTCAGCAGCCACCGGGCCAGCAGCACCTTTTGCTGGTTGCCGCCGCTCAGATTCTTGATCAGCTGCTCGGGATTGGGGGGATTAATGTTCAGAGCCTGAATATATTCATCTGCGATCTCAACCTGCCGTATCCGATTGATTTTCTTGAACCAGCCTTGGGATGCCTGGAGTGCCAGGATGATGTTCTCCCGAATGGTAAGCTCATCAATAATCCCTTCCGCTTTCCGGTTTTCCGGACAAAAGGCGATGGAATGGTCGATGGCTTGTCTGGGTGTATTCAGCACTGTTTTTGCTCCCTTAATCTGTATCTCCCCGGAATCTGCCTTGTCCGCTGCGAAGAGGAGTCTGGCCAGCTCTGTTCTTCCCGACCCCAACAGGCCTGCAAGGCCTACCACCTCTCCCTGATGAATCGTAAGCTCCACCGGTTCGATAGCGCCCTTCCTGCCCAGATTCACCGCGTGCAGTAAAACCTCAGTCCGGCTTTGACCCGACTCCGGAGCCTTGGGCAGCTCCTCCAGCAGCTTCATATCCTTCCCGATCATCTTCGACACCAGATCTATCCGGGGCAGCTCCTTGGCCAGGTGCTCCCCTATTAATTCTCCGTTCCGAAGAATGGTTATCCGATCCGAAATTTCGTATACCTGGTCCAAAAAGTGGGTCACGAACAGAATCGCCAGCCCTTCATTCTTCAGGCGAGTCATAACAGAAAAAAGCTGCACGACCTCCCCCCGGTCGAGACTGGAGGTAGGTTCATCCAGAATGAGCACCTTGGCGGAGATACTGACGGCTCTGGCAATGGCAATCAGCTGCTGCACGGCCACAGAATAATGCTCCAGCGGCTGGGTAACATCGATCTCCAGATTTAACCGTTTCTTCAGCAGCTGCTCCGCATTGCGGTTCATGTCCTTCCATAGAATGCGGCCCCAGCGGCGCGGTTCACGCCCGATATAGATATTCTCCGCAACGGACAAATTGGGGCACAGGTTAATCTCCTGATACACCGTACTGATCCCCGCCTCCTGTGCATCATGCGGACTGGCGATTCGGATGGGCGTGGAGTCCAGCTCCACTGTACCCTGATCAATGGAATATACCCCTGTCAGCACCTTGATTAACGTGGACTTACCTGCGCCATTCTCTCCCATCAGCGCATGAACCTCTCCGGCAAACAGCCGGAAGTCCACACCGGTAAGCGCCTTAACACCGGGAAATTCCTTATGAATCCCTTTCATGCTCAGCAATGGCTGCTGCTCCTTCATGTCCCTCTGTTCCTCCTCCCAAAAAAATCAGGCCGCCTATACGCTTGCCCAATTGTACAGAACGGCCCGATATTGGTTTAGCACCACTTAATACTGGCGGTTAGGCAGCTCGCGTTTGGCATCCTCGGAGGTAAATACACCTTCCTTGGTCACAATGCGCTTGGTCACTTCCTTGCCGTCCACCACATCCTTCACAGCCTGCATCAGCTGCGGTCCCAGAAGCGGGTTGCACTCCACAATGAAGTTGATCTTCCCTTCACCGGCTGCGACAAAACCATCCTTCACGCCGTCAACCGAGATAATGATAATATCCTTGCCCGGCTTCAAGCCTGCTGCTTCAATGGCCTGGATAGCGCCCAATGCCATGTCGTCATTGTGGGCATAGAGCACATCAATTTTCTTTTGGGCCTTCAGGAACGCCTGCATGACTTCCTTGCCCTTGGCCCGGGTGAAGTCCCCGGTTTGGGAGGCGATGATCTTCAAATTGGGATTGGATTTGATGATCTCCTCAAACCCGGCCTTGCGGTCATTGGCCGGCGCCGAGCCGGTTGTGCCCTGCAGCTCCACAATGTTAACCTGCTCCTTGGCATCCTTATAGGTGTCCACCAGCCACTTGCCTGCACGGCGGCCCTCCTCTACAAAGTCGGAGCCGATGAAGGTTTTGTACAGAGAGGTGTCCTTGGAATCCACCGCCCGGTCAGTCAGAATGACGGGAATGCCGGCATCCTTGGCTTCCTTCAGTACCGTGTCCCAGCCGGATTCCACAACCGGAGAGAAGGCAATCACATCCACCTTCTGTTGGATGTAGTTGCGGATCGCTTTGATCTGGTTTTCCTGTTTTTGCTGGGCGTCGGAGAATTTCAGGTCAAAGCCGGCATCCTTGGCCGCATCCTGAACCGACTTGGAGTTCGCCGTTCTCCAGCCGCTTTCTGCTCCTACCTGGGAAAAGCCCAGTGTAATTTTCTTGCCTGCCGCCGGCGCTTTGGTCGCTGCTGCAGCTTGTGTCGGTGCAGCTGAGGACTCGCCAGCGTTAGCCGGTTTGCTGTCTGAGCTGCCGCATGCCGCCGATAATAACATAAGCACCGAAGCCATAATAAGCCCTGCTGCCTTGATGGGTTTCATAGTGAGGATTACCTCCCTTTTGGATCACCATATCTGGTGTAGCTTCATAATAAACCGCTTTCATAGGCATGTATACGGAGTTTCATATCCGTTTTTTTGCAAATTCTTGATGGAGATGATGCAGCCGCTTCCAAGAAGTGTGGTTTTTTTGTTGGAAAGTTGGATTTTCTTGTGAGAGCTTCTAACGGACGTATAAGCCTCTATTTTCGAGAAAACAGCCCTTCCCAAAATCTAACGGCGGCCACAGCCGCTATTTCGGTAAAATGTTCCTCCGGGAGGCCTTTTTGAGCCCAATAGCGTCTCCTGCTTCCGTTAGATTTTGCAGGCCCCCGATTTGGGGCAAATAGCGGCTCTCACTTCCGTTAGGACTACAGCCTACGCATCTCAGTATCACTAGGGGCTGTGTTTGCCCCCGCAAACGCAAAAAAGCCGCATTTCTGCGGCCATGCGGACTGTAATTTGTGTGTGGTGCTTGTTTACTTTTGCTCCGTTAAAATAATCGGGCCCTCTGCCGTTACCGCGATGGTATGCTCGTACTGTGCGGATAACGAACCGTCTACGGTTCGGGCGGTCCATCCGTCGGCATCCACCTTCATGGCTGCTTTCCCCGCATTCAGCATGGGCTCGATGGTGAACACCATGCCTTCCTTCAGCCGGAAGCCTTTGCCCGGGTACCCCACATGGGGATAACTCGGCTCCTCATGCATCGCCCTTCCGACTCCATGGCCAAGCAGATCGCGCACCACGGAGAAGCCGTTTTGCTCGGCATGGGATTGAACCGCGTGCATCACATCGCCGATCCGGTTTCCGGGAACCGCTTTTTCGATACCCCGATACAAACATTCCTTGGTCACCCGCATCAGCTTACGGGCTTCCTCCGATATTTCACCTACCGCATAACACCATGCCGAATCGCCGATCCACCCGTCCGCCTCCGCGACGATGTCAATTTTGACAATATCACCCTCCTGCAGAGGCTTCCGGTTGGGAAACCCGTGGGCAATCACATCGTTGACTGATGCGCAGGTGGCAAACGGATAGCCGTTATAACCAACGGTATACGCCCGGGCGTTATGTTCCTTCAGGAACCGCACTGCAAATGACTCGATCTCGTGGGTCGTAATCCCAGGTCGGATCATCCCGGCAATCGCCTGATGGAACGCTGCAACGATGCCGCCCGCTTTTTTCATATCCTCAATCTCTGCTTTTGATTTCAGGATAACCATTCAAAACTCCCCTTCTGCTGTATGCCTGAAAAAATCATACTGACGATGCCGTCCACATCCATCTCATGGCGCATATTGTGATGGATGTTCAAGGCGGCGCACCCAACTAATGAGCCAAATATCTGATTCGCAGTTTTCTCCGGCGACGCATCAGACCCGGTTCCCTCCAGGATCATTCCCGCAAACGGCAGGTAAATCCGTTCCTGGAAATTCTCAAACAGCTTGATGAACCGGTTCCCCGGGAAGTGATGGAAATTGTCCGCAACGGTTTTGAGCAGAATAAATACGGAAGGATCCTGAATACATGCCTTCAGGAGCAGTCTGGAGAAGGACGCTGCGCGCTTCAACGAATTCCCCTCGCCCGTCAAGACGGGGGCAACGGCCTCCTCCGTTCGAGCCAGGGCATCCCACAGCAAATCCTCAAGAAGCATGTGCTTATTCTTATAATAATGATACACCGTTCCGTAACCCAGCTCCGCCTTCATGGCAACATCCCGGATCTCCAGATGAATGCCCTTCTCCAAATAGATGTCTGCCGCCGCTTGCATAATTTGGCTCATCCGCATTTCCCGGATGGCATCATTCTGTTCCTTGGTACGAGGTGACATAGCTCCTCCTTTTTTAGACCTGCGGTAATGTCAATGTAAAAACAATATACCTCATTTAAAGGTGAGGATCAAGTACCGTGTACGGATGAAGTGGAAACCCGTTCCTCCACCCTGCGTATAAAGCCCATACTTTATAACTGAAGGAGCGTTTTTTATGATCGGCATTATCGATATTCTACTGTTATCATGGGTGTTGCTCCGATTTACGGTCAAGCAGCCCTTGTCCGTACTGGGTTACAAACCTGTTGGCGTGCTTACAGCAATTTGCATTTGCTTTATTCCTTGGAGTCGCCGTTTATGTGGTTGTCCAATGGACAGAGTCCACCATCACCTCCGCAGGTTGGGAACTAAACTCCGGTTACCGGTGGTCTGATTTTTTGAAGGCCGGCTGGTGGAGCTTGAAGTCCGTGTGGTTTGAGGAGCTGCTCTTCCGGAAGGCACTGCTTGTGCTGCTGATCCGCTGCTGCCCGCCAATAAAAAAGCCCGCTATACGCGGGCCCATCCATTTACAGATTATAGAATAATAGCAGGGCGATCATCAGAATCCCTGTCCAAAAGGCCGCCAGCATCCATTTCCTGTTATCATGCTTTAACATCGGTCTGAACTCCTCCTTTTTTCCACCGCTCCCTGATTTCCTGCATCCTCATGGTCAGTGCGGTAAGCTCCTCTTCCGTAACCGGCAAATCACTGTACTTGGCTTTCTCAAACAGCAGCAGAAGTGCTTCAACATCGTCCGGCTCTGCCCCATTCCCTTCATTGCCCCAACGCTGAACGGCTTCCCTTACGGTCTCATGCTCCTTGCGGGAATAGCCTCTGCGTCTGGCATCGCGCAGGAAACGCTCCACTTCCAGCAAAACCCGCCGGTTTGTATTCAAATGGCCGGTGGGGGGCCGGATGCTCCGCAAAAATGGGATGTGCCGCCGGAAAATCCAACTGAGGCTCAGAAGAAAGGCTGCTGCAGCCGCACCTGCTGCTCCCCATCCAAGGAAGCTGCCCCGGCTATTATGGTCAGCAGCAGCTGAAGCCGGTTCAGCGGAATCAGGCAGCTCCGGTGCGCTGGACGCTTCCGGCTCTGTCGAAACCTCCGGCACCGGCTCCGCGGCCACATCCGCTTCCAAACCATTAACTGGCAGAGAGAAGCCTGATGTCGGCTCGAACGGAAGCCAGCCGTACCCGGGAAAATAGGCCTCTACCCACGAATGGGCGTCGGAATTGCGGACCAGATATTCTCCCTCCACAACAGCTTCTCCCGGCGCAAATCCTTTGACCCAGCGGGAGGGAATGCCGATGGAGCGGAGCATCACCGCCATAGCGGTGGAGAAATAATCACAGTAGCCTTCCTTGATTTCGAACAGAAACCGGTCCACAAAGTCCTTGCTTTGGCCAGCATTCAAGTTAGGCGCAGTTGTATAGGGATACGCAGTTGCCAGATATTGCTCCAGCCGCTTTACCTTGTCGTAGAGGTTCTGCCCAGGGGCTGTTACCTGCAAGGCCAACTCTCTTACCCGGGCCGGGAGTGACTCAGGAAGCGCCAGATATTCCTCCAGCCCGGCAGTGGCTAGGAGAGCCGCCGGAAGCTTGCGCAGCTCCTCTTCCCTTACCACCGGGATCTTCGAGGTCAGGGTATAGGAAACCGGGTAAATCCGCTGGCTGCTCCCTGTCCATCTCAGCTCGGATAACCGCGGTGACCATTGCAGCGGAGATAAGTCTGCGCCCGGGCCATCGGTTGTGATGCTCCGCACCCTGTCAATGGCATACGCGCCGAAAAGCACCGGATATTCCTTTCCTACTTCAGCCATGGTAACCGTTTGGGTCACCTCCACCGTTTGGAGGCGGGAGGAATCCGACTCCCGCCCTGAGGCCACTGGCAGCCTGGCAGAGACAGGGGACAACAACGCTTCACGCTCCACCTCACTGGTGATCCACCCTTCCCCGGTATAACGGGAACGGGTTTCTCCGCGCCAATAGTTGCGTTGGGGTGAAACCACCGACATCACCGGCGTTTGATTCAAGGTCAGCTGTCCGCCCAGGGATGAATCATCCCGGCCATACCCCGAGACGGCACCTCCGCCGAGAGTAAAGATTGAGGAATTTCCGCCGGCGGATAAGAAGGAGCGGTTAGCTTGCAGGTTATTCCAGAGGGTATAGGGATCGGTTAACATTGGCCGGACATTGGGAGCCTGCATACCGAGAAATACCACAAGGATTAGAAGAATGGCCGCAGGCAGCGTAATAAAAGGGACATAACGGGAAACCTGCGGTCCGCCTTCCGGATTGTTTTTTTTCAATTCGGCAGCAAAACAGAGGATGGTAAGCAGCAGGCCGGAGAATATCACCGCCCCTGCCTCTCCCCGGAGATCAAGAGTGCCGACAGAATCACGGACCGCAAAAATAAAAACAGTGACAACCAACGCACTGATAACCAGCTTCTTTGTCTTCATCATGGTGAGCGCAAACAAGGTGATCAGCCATGCGGATAAAGCAAACCAGATGAAGGGCTCCAACGGAATAAAATTCTCTTGAATCAGCAGAACGGTGTCCGTAAGCTCCACCGGCTTCCGCCAGACAGGAGCATAGCCGGTCATATAGCCGGTAATCGTGAAAAGGAACGTTAGCTGCAGCACCTGCCGGAGCAGCCAAGGCAAAAAAACCAGCAGCTCGGTCAACACGGTGAAGAGGAGCGTCAGCTTAACAACCGTCACGGTTTCCGGCAGCCAAACTCCCTCTTCCTTCTGCATCCATAGGACATACTGCAGGAGAAACAGACCCGTTAATACAATCGAAAGCCCTTCCGGCCAATTCCGCCATAAACTGTTCTTCCATCGCTGCTGTTTCATTTCATCCGGTCCTCCAATTCAAGAGCAAGCTCATCCAGCGATGGTATGGCATACCCCCATGCCCCTGCTGCCCGCAAGGGCCCGCTCCACTGCTCCCGGCCGGACTGAGCCACACCGGGGGCAATCCACATGTGGCAGCCGTTTATCCCACGCTGTTTGATCCAGGCCAAGGACCGGTTCATAGCTATGCCCGACTGCGGGGAGACAATAATCAGGAATATACCGGGGACAAGGACTCTTGCCCATTCCCGGAGCACCTCCATCAGAGGCAGCCCGCTGTCCGGTTCCACATCAATCAGATGGTTCGCGATTCCTTTTAAGTGGGCAGTGCCCGGCTTCGGCTCAATATAGGTGGAGCTTTTCCCTGCGGACAGAAGTCCCACTGCCAGGCCCTGCCCGATGGTATAATCCGCAAGGGAAATGGCCGTGGAAACAGCCAGCTCCACATGTTCCCGGCTGGGATAGGCTTGTTTATCCCTGTCCAGGATGATCATCACCCGGGGGACAGCCTCCCGCTCGAATTCTCTTGTTTTCCAGGCGCCGGTTTTGGCGGTGGCATTCCAGTGAATGCGGGATAATCTGTCTCCCGAGACAAACTCGCGCACTCCATTAGGCTGCATGGTTTCCCGGGTATAACGGGCCATTGCGGAAGAATGGCGGCCGCCTTGGAACATCCGGGTTAATTGCTTCCATTCCCGGATATGCACCTTTTGCGGCAGCACTGCAATGGTATCCGTCAACTCGAAACGGCTGTGCTGCTGGAACAAGCCGAAGATATCTCCGGTTGTACATTCCGTATCTGCGAAGCTGTAGAACCCTCTCGCAAGCGGCGATGTACGGTAGGTAACCTCCGTTCTCCGCTTCCAGCCGGGAACAAGTAAGGTTTCCACCGCTTCTTCTCCCCCGTCCCGGCGGACCAGCCGTTCCTTCACATGAAGGTAAGGGAGGGGCCAATACCCCGGAAGCTGCATCAGGAGGCTTACGCTAAGAGGTGTCCCCGCTTCCATAAGAGTGTTATGGCCGGCGTCCGGGAAGGTCCGGACGATCCCCGCCCGTGAGATGCCGCTCCAGCAGCTGAATATCAGATAGAGACACACTGCGGCAACGATAATGAAAATCATGGCAGCAAGCTCGCCGCCCTGTATCAGCATAAAGAATAAACTGGAGATAAATATCAGAATAACTCCGAATAAGCGGCCTGAAACAGGAATCCTTTTTCCCAACACGGATATTCTCCCTGCATGCTTTGACGGCTGCAGCCTTGCCATCAACGTTCCACCCGGACCGGAACCGGCACCCGCTGGAATATGGATTGAAACAAAGCATCCAAAGCGCCGCCGTCCATCCTTGCCTCGGGCTGGAGAATTAACCGGTGGCCGAATACATAAGGAACCAGATATTTCACATCATCTGGCGTTACATAGGTGCGGCTGCGCAAATAAGCCAGTGCTTTGGCGGCCTGCAGCAGGGCGATGGTCGCCCGGGGACTGGCTCCTAAGAATACCGCTGTATGCTCCCTGGTTTCCCGGGACAAGTCAACCACGTAATCGGCAATGGCCTCATCCACATAAATCTGACTCACCCGTTTTTGAATATCCTGCAAACCCTCCATATCCAGGACCGGTTCAAGCCGGCTGACGGGATGGTTCGTGGTATGGGTGGACAGAATCATTTTTTCCGCTTCCCGGTCGGGGTAACCCAGACTAAGCTTCAGCATAAAACGGTCGAGCTGCGCCTCCGGCAGCTCATGGGATTCTCCATCTACGGTCACATGATGCTCCTCCATGGCTTCGAACAAGGCGGATTGTGTCTTCGTAGACGCACGGTTAATCTCGTCCACCAAGAGAATATGCGTAAACACCGGTCCCTGCCGGAACACAAAGGCCTCCAGCTTTGGATGATAAATCGATACTCCGGTAATATCCGTCGGCAGTAAGTCCGGGTTGCATTGAATTCTCCGGAACTCTCCTTTTACGGATCTGGCCAGTGCTTTAATAAGAACGGTTTTCCCCGTTCCGGGCACATCCTCCAGCAGGACATGTCCCCCCGCCAGCACAGCTGTCAGAAGCAATTCGATTTCAGCGGCTTTGCCGAGAATACAAGCTTCCAAATTGGCCTTCAATTGCATCATCGTCAGCATATCCTTGGCAAACTTTGTTTCCATCGCTCCAGCTCCTCTTGGTGGACTTTTCTTTAAAACAAAAGCAGCCGCCCGGGGCTGCTCGGATTTACCGAATGATTTTGATGAAACCTTGGATTCCGTGAAGCGGCGTTTCCTGCTTATTGTAGACGAACACGCAGTAGCTTCCCGCCTGTTCCTCTGTTATTTCCAATCCCTGTTTGGGCATGGCAAGCCAGGTTTCCTTGTGCTCCGAGCCGGTGTTATCCTGAAGGACAAGCTTGATCACAAAATCTTGACTGCCTGATTCCGTACGGATGTCATAACGGACCTTATCTCCGGCCTGCAGACTGTAGGTTCCAGCCATCGGTACCATCGCCCTGCCTTCCAAACGTTGTACATCCACATCAATGATCTGTTTCTTCTTTTGCTTATATAAGGATTCCTGCTTAGCTGTTCCTGCCACTATCTCTTGGTTTGCCGGGCTAAAGGCAAATACCATTCTTGCCCCCATAATCACCACAAGCGCGAAACACAGCAGGGAAATGCCTGTTTTTTTGGGCGTATTGTCCATAATGCGGAAGATCCGGGTCCGGACACTGTTGCCCTCCCTGTAAAAATGAGTGGATAAGGAGGTTTGAAGTTTGGTTCCCCGTTTGATCAGACTGATGATGGTTTCACTGTACCGTTGGCGCTGCTCCAGGCTGGTTTCCCGGACAAGTCTCTCATCACAGGAGAGCTCACATTGCACTTCGATAGACTTGGCCATCACATATACAATAGGATTAAACCAATGGACGGCGGTCGTAACCAAAACCAGTGATTTATACCATAGATCATGCTGCTTATAATGGATCAGTTCATGCCTGAATACAAAGGCCAGCTCGTCCGCATCCATGGGAAGAGAGGGCATTAAGATCATCGGGCGGAAAAAACCGACCATCATGGGACTGGTAATGAAGGAACAAGACAACAGCCGGACCTGCTTGCGGATATTCATGTCCTCCTGTAAGGACTCCAAGAGCAATAAGGCTTTCGGATCGGTCACGTCCTCTCCCCAACGGTTGACCAAGCGCAGAAACCGCTGATGGCGCCAAACATTGTACGCCAAAATCACCGCTGCGCCAATCCCCCAAACCCCTCCGATAATCCACCACAGCGGAATAGATGCCGCGTGTTGAATCACGCCTGCCGCCAGATTGGCTTCCTCCATAACCGGAATAACGGGCAGTTCCGGTATGGAAACAGGGAGAAGCTGATGCTGAAGCTTGGGCCAGAACGGCAAAATCCAACCCAAGATGACGATGAGCCAGATATAATACAGCCATTTGGCCGAGTACCGTTTGGAAAGATAAGGTGCAGACGCCAGGTAGCCTATGGATAAAACCGACATGACAGCAGAACTGCCCAATAAGGTTGCCAGGAAAGCCGGCATATCAGTCCCTCTTTTCCTTCAGCCATAGCATCAAATCATCCAGATCATGGTCATCAATCTTCTTGTCGTTATACAGCATCGCCACCAGACTTCTGAACGAATTCCCATGAAACCTGTCCATAAAATCCCCGGACTCGAACTTCAAATAATCTTCTCTGCCGATAATCGGGAAATAGGTGCGTTCCTTACCGTTTTTTTCGGTACGGACAAACCCCCGCTGCACCAGCCTTACCATAAGCGTAATCACCGTTTGGGCCTTCCATGCCTTTTCCTTGCCCAACTGCTCCATAATTACACTTGTGGTAATCGGGGGTTCATTCGCCCATACCACCTTCATCACTTCAAACTCAGTATCCGGAAGCTTTTTCATGACCTCAACACAGAACCTCCATTTTCTACAACTGTCTGTATTGGTATTCTACATTTGTCTTACTTTGTTGTCAACTTAACCGTGCCTGCCATTCATCCCCTGTTACCGGAACAAAATCAGAATCTGGTTGGGACCGGTGCGCCGCAGTACGCGGTACCCGATGTTGTCCGAAGGCATAGCCATACCCCGGCTGTCCGGACGGCAGTACCTGTTGGGTAAACATGCCCCGTTGTCGCGCACCAGGAGCTTGCCCAGCATGCCCACGGCAACCCATTCCTCCCTCCGGCTGCGCGGCATGTATTCCAATGCCGAATCCCAGGCCTGGTTCAGAACAGGGCGCCGAACCGACCGTTCAGGTACGGCGATCAAACCACGGGCATCGAATACGGGCGGTATAATTACCGTTTCGTACAGCGTTACTCCCCACTCGTCAGTCACAAACTTATCCTTCCAGCGCAGCTCCCCGCTGTCTGACAGGAAAGCCGGCTTGGCGCTGGTCACTCCGAGGATATAATCGTCCCCGTCATGTGCGGTGCGTACCTTATCCTCTTCCAGCGTCACAAAATACCCGGGGCTGATGGGCTGTCCGGTCGCCGTTTCGAACATCTCTGCATAATCGGCTGCAGGGCTGCTGACGGTACCGTCAATTTTTACATTTCCGTCGCTTAAGATTTTTGCGGCCAAGCCGGGTGTCCCTGCATCTGTTCCATTGGCCAGATACCAGGAATAGGAGAGCTCATTGGCGGATCCGAATTGACCCATCACGTGCACACCCTCCAGCAGGTTGGCATTGGTGGACTGCCCTTCTGTATGGGAAAAAAAACCGGATGCTACCGTGTTAACTCCTTCGGCGTGGGACGTAAATCCGCTGGCAGTATTAAGCGCCCCTTCCGCATGGGCATTCTGGCCGGAGGCCACCGTCTGATTCCCTTCCGTATGGGACAGGTCCCCTGATGCTATGCTCAGTTGGCCCTCCGCATGGGCATAGATACCGCTGGCTGAGGTTTGGAAACCCTCCGCATGTGACGCACGGCCCGATGCCTGAGTGCCCTCTCCTTGGGAATGGGAGGATTGCCCGGTGGCGGAAGTCCCCTGCCCCTCTGCGTGGGCAGTGGTTCCGGAGGCAGACGAGTTTTCTCCTTCTGCATGGGAAGCAATCCCGGAGGCTATTGTCTGATTACCCTCCGCATGGGCAAACAGGTTCATAGCGAACGTGTTGGAGCCTTCGGCGTGGGAAGCATTAAACAGCGCCTTCGCTCCAATTCCCTCGCTATGCGCCCCGGCCCCGGCCGCATTGGACATCAGCCCTTCCGCATGGGCTGCTGCCCCGGCGGCTACGGACAGATAACCCTCCGCATGTGCTGCAGTATTGGAGGCTACCGTATTGGAGCCCTCCGTATGGGAAGCATCCCCGCTTGCAAAGGTCTGGAACCCCTCCGCATGTGTGGAGCTCCCTTGGGCAAGTGTATTGGACCCCTCTGCCAGCGAGGCGGGCCCGGTGGCGCGGGTTTGAAACCCAAATGCCGTCGAACAGGTACCGGAGGCCGTCCGGTTGCATGGATCTGCCATAACCATCCCCTCTTTCATAAATTCTATTTCTGCTATTCTATTGGTTTGCCGGTGAAGAGGAACGGCTAATCTACAATATTTGCGACAAATGTATTAACCGCCGCCAAACCCGCGAATCCCTTTCTTTGCCATTGGTTATACTGAAGCCGAAGGATTCTATACGAGACGGAGGCATGAACGTGACATACCGGGATTTTAGCCCTGCCGAGCTGGACGACACCGCTGTCGCAGCTCTCAAAAGCTTTGAAACCGAACTCAGCAGCAAGGCCCATCAAAACATTGTGCTGATTGCCTACACCGCCAATGGTAATGACCATGAGCAAAAGACAGGCGGTATCAATAACTGAACCTCGCGTATAAACAAGGGACCCGCCTTATCTTTCCCGGCAGGTCCCTTGCGGTTTATTCGGTTTATTGGCCTCTTACCAAAGCATCATCAAAAACCACATCTACAGAGGTTGTCCGGAGGCCTACCTTGCCTGTTGTTAATTCGGTAACCGGATTGGTCCATTCCATTTTCAGCGCTCCATCCACATAGGCCTTGATATTATTGCCTTGAACGGCTGCTTTAATGGAATACCACTGTTTTGGAGTAGCTGTGAAGGGAGTGCTGGATACAGCGGTCAAGGTTCCATCCACACATTTAAAGAGCTCTAAGGTGCTCGCGGAGGAATTGACCCGGTACATATAATAATTGTTGGCATCCTTGACCCGGAAAACAATCCCCGCATTCGCATTGGAAATGGGAAGCTTCACCTTGGCTTCGAACACATAATCCGTCCATACGCTGCCCGCGGTGATCAGAGCTGCTGCCGATGCCTTTTGGGCCAGCACCTTGCTGCCGTCTGTTTCCACGCTCCATGTTCCTCCGGAGGGAGTCCATCCTGCTGTATTGCCATCCTCGAAATTGTCGCTGAACAAGCTAACCGTAAATCCGGGATTGGGCACAGGCTCATTTACATCCGTGATTTGGACCGTGAAGCTTTTCTCAACAAAGAGTCCGCCGGAATCCAGGCTTCTCACCCGGATGCTGTAGCTGTTTTTGGCCTCGTAATCCGGCTTAATCCCCAGGATCAGAGATCCCTCAGATATAGTAAAACTGCCGTTGTCTTTGTCCCCGTTGCCTGCCACCAGCGTATAGATAAAGCTTTCGCCAGAGTCCGGATCGGTGCTGGAGAATATGCCTACCATTCCTCCTGCCGTGGTGTTTTCGGGTACGCGGCTATTGGACAAGACGATGTTTACAGGCGAATGGTTAATGGCCATCACAACAGCATCATCATATAGCACGTCCACAGAGGTTGTCCGGAAGCCCACCTTCCCAGATGTCAATTCGGTAACCGGATTGGTCCAATCGGTTTTTAGGGCTCCGTCCACATAGGCTTTGATTGTATTCCCTTCTGCAACTGCCTTAAGGGTATACCACTGCTTCGGCACAGCTATAAAATCGGTGCTGGACACCATGGTCAAGGTTCCATTAATGCTTTTGTACAGCTCCAGAGTTTTGGCCGTTGAATTGATGCGGTACATATAGTAGTTATTGGCATCCTTCACCCGGAAGGCAATACCCACATTGGCATTGGTGTAAGGCACCTGAACCTTGGCTTCAAAGGTATAATCCGTCCAGGCGCTGCCTGCCGTAATAAGCGCTGTCGTCAGAGCCTTCTGGGTTAACACCTTGGTGTCATCCGTAACCACATTCCAGGTGCCGCCGGCGGCCGTCCATCCGTTGGCATTTCCGTCTTCGAAATCGTCGCTGAACAATGGGGATTTGGAGTTAGCAATGATCACGTTTTTCACATTTTCGTTGGCGATGTTAATATTCAGGTCATCTATGCTTGTGGCAAGCTTGCCTCCGACATACACATCCGTGAACGTGACTCCATCAATGATCCCGCCGTTTGTGACATTCCCCGAAAGTCTGGAATTTTGGCTTCCCGTTTCCCGGACGTTGACATTTCTGACCAGCACGCTGCTCACATTGCCGGAGGTGCTGGTGGACAAGCCCAGCCAATAATTCCCGAATTGATTAATGCCGACACGCTCGATATCGATATTCTCAAAGGTGATCCCCCTTGCCCAGCCTTCTTCAGGTAAAGTGTTGCTGGTATACCCGTGATCCACCAGCAGCGCTCTTGCGCTCTGATACACATACGAATTCCGGACGGTGACGCCTATCTGTGGTGTGCAGATGCCCATGCCGATCTTGAAGGCTACGCACCGGGTCCACGCGAAGCAATCCTCAAACACCACATTTTCCAGATGCTCGATGGCGCCCGGCCAGTCCTTGGACATGCCTTTTTGCGGCCAGGTTTTAGTGGAATAGGTGTCGTCATCCGATATAGCAATGGCATGCTTGACCAATACGTTCTGGCTTTCGTTAATGTCCAGGGCGTCATTCTCGATTTTGTACAAATCCTGGAAACCCTTGTAATTGGTAATGGTCACGTTATCGGAACGGACCACCATGAACATCCAGAACCCGGCGTCCCGCAGGATTAAACCGTCAAAGGTAAAATTGCTGGTTTGAATGGGAACCAGCAGATTATTCAGGAACCCTTCCCCCTGCTTATGGGTTGCCGGCGGAGCCGTCATTATACGCTCCCGCATTTCAATTCCTTTGCCGTCAATGGTTCCGCGTCCCCGTACCGTAATATTGCTGGAGTCCACAGCGGTCCGGATAAAATAGGTGCCGTCCGCATTGCGGGAATCCTTCCGAAAGTCATTCCGGTAGTCCTCACCCCTGCCGGTGCCGACAATAACGGCGCCTCCCGCCAAGTAGAAGGTTACATTGCTTTTTAACGTAAGATTGGCGCATTTATAGACGCCGGCCGGAATGAATACTGTGCCTCCGCCTGCCTGATTGGCATCGTCAATGGCCTTCTGGATAGCAGTAGTTGCCATTGCAGAACCCGTACTGTTGGCATTATAGGGAGAACTGGTTACATTGTAGATGCCCGGGCCCGAAGAAGCGGGAATATCCGTTTCCAACGGATCCGCGGCAATGACGATTTTCTTGAGATTGTTAATTTTAACGATGACATAGGTGGAGGAGGTCAAGGTAAAGCTCAGCTTTTTGCCGCTGACGGTCCCTTTGATGTTCTTGGACATGGGGCTGATGGAAAAGGAGGAGATATTTTCACTTGCCGTAACCTCAAGATTGATGCTTCCGGAAAAAGAAAATTGCGCATAGTCATAATCCCCCACATAGCTGATTACCGGCACATTGCTGCCGTTAACTTGTAAGGAAAATACACTGGAGGCGGTGTAAATGGAGGGCATGGGATAGTTCTGCAGCACGGTAGGTCCTGCCGCAGCTGCTTCCAATGAAGGCTCGGAGGCGTCCATATTCTGAAGCGGAGCTTCGGCGCCTGCAGAAGTGGTAATGAATTGCTCAAACGTTTCTTCCGCAGCGGCCATCTGCGGGATTAAACCTGTGAGCATAACGGTAAGCAATAAGACAATCAATAAACTTCTTTTCCTCATAAATGCCTCCCAGAATCATTTATTTGTCCGTCCTATTTCTGCTTATTGTCTTATGTAAGCGTTGACAGTAATGCGCACAATAAGCAGGCCATCCTAATCACGCCACTTCCTAAATTCACCTCCTTGTTTTTAAGAGAACCACCCATATATTGTAATTCCGTTTCCAAATAAAAGGAGTGGGGTAAGCCCACTCTCAAGGGAAACTATTGTACTGCTCTTAACCTATCATTTTTCGAAGAAATTGAAGTTGTAGTCATGTCCGCATCTCATCCATAACATTCCCCACGGATCCCAATTGGGTGGCCAGAAAAATATCCGATTGACACGGACTCCATTAGTATCAAATATCTCAATTCCGATTGTACCGGCTTGCCCGCCGCCACTTGTATCGTTGTTGCCGTTACGAAAATATCCGGCTGCACTTGCACGGGGTTCAATAATGCCGGAGGTGAACCGGATATAAGTGCTGGGTGCGGCTACAAATAAATTCCAATTTTCTGCAAAGGTTCGATTCGGATTCCACCATGTCTGTTTTCCATAAGAACGAAGATAAACTCTTATCTTGTATCTGCCGCTTTGGTTATTAAACCTGATATAAGACTGGCCCCATTGGAGAGTATTGCAGGTACTGGTCTGGTCACAGCCGCACCTGCTTCTCCAATTGGGATTTCTCGTAGCAGAGGCATCATAGCTGAAGCTGACCGCTGTACGAAATACAGTTCGCCGGGAAACATTTTTGGGCTTTGCTTTTTTAATGGCCATTTTCTTTTCCAATGGTTTATCCCTCCTATTAATCTATTCGCTTAATTATATGAATGGAAGAATAGAAGGGTTCTATGGATTGACCCATAAATTGTTTTTTTTGACCGAAAAATGCCAATGTCCATGCCCAGGCTTGAATATAAAAAAACCCGTCCATAGGGACGGGCGAATGTATGATTCTATTCTTCTATCAATGCCCCACGTGCTTTGTAGCGTGTTTGCCTACCTTCACCCGCTTCACGAAGAAGGAGATCGCAAGGCCAAGCAGACATAGCACCATAGCAAACATAAACGCATTCTGTACGCCGGAGGTAAAACCTGCCAGCTTTTGCTCCGGGCTATCCGGGTTGGTCACACCCTTGAGATAGCTGGATTGTCCTGCGGCCAGGATGCTGACGGCTACTGCCGTGCCGATGGCGCCGGAGACCTGCTGCAGAGTGTTCATAATCGCTGTACCATGCGGATAATATTCAGGCGGCAGCTGGTTCAGTCCATTGGTTTGGGCCGGCATCATAATCATGGAGATACCGATCATCATGACAATATGCAGGGTAATAATCATTCCCAGGGATGTCCCCGGATTGATACCTGTATACATATAGAGAGCTGCCGCGACGATAACCAGTCCTATAATCACAAGCCATTTGGGGCCAAATTTGTCAAACAGACGTCCCATCACCGGAGACAGAAAGCCGTTGAGCAAGCTTCCGGGCAGTAATACCAGCCCTGCTGTCAAGGCGCTGACGGCCATCCCTTGCTGCATGTACATGGGGAGAATCAGCATAGATGACAGCAGCATCATCATTGCTATGAAGATCAGGATCAGTCCAATGGTGAACATGGGGTAGCGGAAGGCACGCAGATCCATCATCGCCTCTTTCATCCGCAGCTGTCTGATGCTGAATAGCAATAAGGACACTGCGCCTACTACCAATGTAGCGATGACCACCGGACTCGACCAGCCGCCCCCGCTTTCTCCATGGCCTCCTGCACTGCTGAAGCCGTATACGATACCGCCGAAGCCCAAGGTGGATAAAATAATGGACAACACATCAATTTTAGGCTTCGTCAGCTTGGAGATATTCGGGAGGAACATCAATCCGCTGACCAAGGAAATCAGGAAAAACGGCAGCGAGATCCAGAAAATCCAATGCCAGCTGAAATTGGCCAGAATAAGCCCTGCAATGCTGGGTCCGCTTGCGGGAGCAAACATAATCACAAGGCCGATCAGCCCCATGGCGGCGCCGCGTTTTTCAATAGGGAAAATCACGAGGATTGTATTAAACATCAGCGGCAGCAGCAAGGCAGTACCCACGGCCTGCAATACTCTGGCTACCAGCAGAATTTCGAAGCTGGGAGCCATGGCCGCCACCAAAGTGCCGGCAATGGAGAAAATCAGCGATGCTGTAAACAACTGTCTGGTAGTAAACCACTGCAGCAGCAAACCCGAAACAGGCACTAGAACGCCTAGCACCAGCAGATAACCGGTGGTTAACCATTGAATGGTGGTGGGCCCAACCTGGAGCAAGCCCATTAACGGAGTTAATGCTACGTTTAATGCCGTTTCTCCAAACAGGCCGATAAAACCGCTGAGCAGCATGGCGAACAAAATCGGGAATACTTTATACTGCTGTGCTTCTTGCTCTGTATCTCTTTCTTTCACGGCTGTTCCAGCCTTCATGGAAGCCTCCACGATTCCCATCCTCCCGTATCTTGTCTCTCTCTTTGTATGTTCAACCTCAAGGGTCTATCTAATTAAAGCAACATCGCGAATTTTTGTCAATCGTGTGACAAAATGAGGAACTTAAAAGCGCGGGAAGAGGCCGTCGTCTCCGTCCGCTAACGAATCTCACACACGCTACTTTGCCAATATCGGACATAATAAAAATCTAACGAACCTGTAACACGCTATTCGCCCGTTTGGAAGGGTTTCCGCACAAATTCGGACAAATAGCGTGGCTAGGATTCGTTAGATTCTTGAAATGCCCTCATGTGATCAAATAGCGTTGCACAGATTCGTTAGAGCTACTTCCAGTTAGCTTTCGCACAGCCCCTACTAAGATGAGCTTTACAGCCCTAAATTCTCAATACGGTTCACTAAGCCGGTTACATCCTGGATGGTGTTTACGATTTCGGAGTTCTGAAGCTTATCCAGAGCAAGGTGGCCATTCTCCAAAGCTTGATTCACTTCGTCCAACAACAGCTTGTTTTTGTCGGTGAGCTGCTGGTGCAGATCCTTGGCAATAGCCGGAGCGTTGGCTGCATTAAATTGAAGAATATCTTCCTTCACCTTGATTACCCGATCCTCCAGCTTCTGAAAGGTTTCCGGATTGGTAGCGGCCTCCTTCATCATCTGTGGCGCCTGCTCGGCAAATTGGGCCAAGGAATTCATGTAGGCTTGAGTCTGCTCCACGTATTGGACAGATTGGTTGGCACCTTCAATTACCGAGCATGCTCCTAACAGCATAGTGGAAAGGATCAATAAGAGTATCGGTGGTTTTTTCATACCATTATCTCTTCCCTTCTGTTCTATGTTGGTGTTTGTTCACTAATACGCCACAATTGAGAATTGGTTTCATTTAAAAGCTAATTCAGCTATTTTGGGCCATAAACCGCCGCATACGCTCCACAATCCGCTGGTTACCCATTACTTTCATGAGGTCATAAAGATCAGGCGTTTGGTTCCTGTTCGTCAGCGCAACTCTGATTACCATGGCGATGTCCCCTACATGACCCTTATATTGCTCAGGGTTAGCTTTATATTGCTTCATATCCTTGGCATAGCCCAAGTCCGCGGCAAGACTTTGTATTTCGCTGAACCAAACCTCCCTACCGCACTCCAATGAGAACAAATCGCTGTATCTTTGGATAATTGTTTGCGCTTGATCCATACGTATGGAATCCAGATGTAAATAGCCGCTTGATGCATCCTCCTCAAACCACCCATCATAAAAGTAAGCAATCATGGGTTTGATCTCGGACCATTTAGCATAATCCTTCCTTGGTTTGGCGCTATTTCTCCCTATACTTAAAATCTTCAAGGTGTATTCTTTGTCCTTTTGAAGGGTTTCGAATAATTCAGAATCAAACTCCTTAGACCACTTGTACAATAATTCATAAACATCTTCGCATGTGAGCCTTGAGATGACCTCCTTGCTGGTATCATTCAATTTATTCATGTCCAACAAAGCACCGCTGGAGTTCATTTTATCTGTCGAAATCAAATATTCATGGTAAGCCTTTTGCGGATTCACTGTTCTCCACTCTTCGAATCCGGAATTGATCAGATTCATGAAATATTCACCTAAAGCAAAACCAGGATAACCCTGTGTTTTGTAATATTCCGCAGTTCCATCAAGATCCTTCCTTTTGCTGAATTTGCGCTTAGAGGTTCCCTCCAGCTTCATAATTGGGGCGATATGCCCGTACTTCGGCAACGGAAAACCAAGGAGTTCAAACAGTTGAATATGGATGGGCAATGAAGAAAGCCATTCATCTGCTCTAATCACGTGGGTGGTTCCCATTAACCGGTCATCGATGGCATGGGCAAAATGATATGTCGGCAGGCCATTTGTTTTCATGATCACAATGTCCTGGTCATTCTCGGGGAACGCAATCCTGCCCTTCACCAGGTCATAATGAATGACTTTTTTGTTGGGACTGCCGGAAGATCTCAGTCTGATCACAAAAGGCTTGCCTAGAGCAATTTCTTCCTGTGTTTGTTCGAATGTTATGCCTCGGTGTTTAGCCCACTCGCCGTAATAACCCGGTGTCGCCTTCGAATTCTGTTGGCTTTGCCTGATCTGGTTTAAATCCTCGTCATTACAGAAGCAGGGATAAGCCAAACCTTCCCTGATCAAGTGCTTCAGAAATACACGGTAAATTCCATCACGTAAACTTTGTTTATAAGGTCCGTAGCTACCAACATCTTCGCCCGATAAGAACGGTCCTTCATCCCATTGGACTCCAAAATAAACCAAGGATTGAAGGATATTTTCCACACCCCCAGGTACTTCGCGCTTTTTGTCCGTATCCTCGATTCTCAAATAGAAAACACCGTTGCTTTGATGAGCCAGTCTTTCCGAAATTAATGTCGCGTAAAGTCCGCCTATATTCAATGCGCCTGTTGGGCTTGGGGCGAAACGTGTAACCCTTGCTTCTGGAGGCAATTCCCTTGCGGGATACAATGAAAATATATCCTCCGGTACCTGAGCAACATCCGGAAACAACAATTCTGCCATCTGTTGGTGTGACATCTCAACTTTCTCCTCCCGGTTAAAATCAAAAAAGCCCTTCATCCTTCTGTTGAAGGACGAAAGGCTATGCTTCCGCGTTACCACCTAAATTGGTTTAAAAACCCGCTTTGTACGCAGCACGAAGTACAATGGCTGCTGCAATCTTTAACGGGAAACTCCCGGCAGACTTACTCCTGCTTTCAGTCCGCTGCTCCAAGGCTTCATTCATTAATGCCGGATACCCACTTTCACCGTTATGGGCTCTCTGCGATCCGGAGGATTAATTACTCTTCCTTTTCCCTGCATTTAACAATATGTGGATGTTATAAGATACTATAATCCATAAATTCCCTGTATGTCAATACACATTCCTCAAGTAATCGACGCCTGATAGATGGACTGAATGGAACGGGTCAAGGTGTCATTAAATTGTTCATCCGTTTGCGGATCGGACAAGCCTTCTGCCAAGGCGCGGGAGAAGCTGGCGATCAGGCCGTGATTGCGGGCCAACAGCTCATTGGCTTCCTCGCGGCTGTAACCGCCGGACAGTGCCACGATTCGGGCCACATGCGGATCGGCAATCAGATCCCGGTAGAAATTATCCTCTGTGGGAATAGACAGCTTCAGCATGACGGTTACATCCGGAGCAAGGGCAGACAGCTGCTTCTGGATCTCCCGCTTTAGGATCCGTTCCGCTTCCTGTTTTTCCGGGCTGTTGATATCAACCTCCGGTTCGATAATCGGAACAAGTCCGGCCGACCAGATCTGCTGCCCCAGAGCAAATTGCTGTTCCACCACCTGGCCAATGCCCTCTTCATTCGCCTCGTGAATAACGGAGCGCATTTTCGTTCCGAAAATATGCCGCTCCACCGCACGACGGAGCAGATCATCAAAGCCGGGAATTGGCTTCAACAACTGAACCCCATTGCTTGTCTCCGCCAATCCCTTATCCACCTTCAGAAAAGGCACGATGCCTCTTTTTTCCCAAAGATAATCGGCTGTGTACAATCCGTCAATCTTGCGGTCCATAGTATTTTCGAAGAGGATGGCGCCCAATATGTATGCCGCGTCGAAAGCCGGGCTTTTGATGATGCGTGTCCTCATTTCATGAACCAGCGCAAACATCTCCTCATCACCGGAATAACGCTCCGACCCGATGCCATAGAACTGAAGAGCCTTGGGCGTACTTCCCCCGCTTTGATCCAGTGCTGCGATGAATCCTTTACCTGTACGGATCCGTTCCATTTGCGTTTGATTCATATTAGACGTTCCTCCCTGGTGGTTTGGTTTTATGTTGTCCATCGCCATACTGTATTTAAACCGGAATCGACGGAATGAAGCAGTAGAATACATCGAAATTATATATAATGAATCGTTCCCTTTCCTCTTCAGGGACAACCGAGTACAATATGGGAAAACAAGGAATGGAAACTGGTGATTCATATGACCCGTCTGGAAGTTTTGGAAATGCTGGCCGATTTGAAAATATCCCATCAAATAATAGACCATCCCGCGGCCTATACGGTTGAAGAAATGGATGACCTTGCTCTGCCTGATACGCATCAAATTGCCAAAAACCTGTTTCTCCGCGACGATAAAAAGCAGCACTACTATTTGGTGTCCATCCAAAAGGATAAAACGGTAAATCTCAAGACGCTGCGGAGCTTGCTTGGCACCAGACCCCTAAGCTTCGCTTCGGAAGAGGAGCTTTCTGCCTATTTGGGTCTAAAGAAAGGTGCCGTTACTCCATTTGGACTGCTGAATGATGTGGAGCAGAAGACCTGCTTTGTGCTGGATCAGGATTTACTGATGCTCCCCCGAATCGGTGTACACCCCAATGAAAATACGGCTACCGTATGGCTTCCTCCGGAAGACTTAGTGACGATCATGGAATCCAGGGGGAAACTGGTCCGGACCGTACACGTATAAATAAAACAGCCGCGCCAACAGAAAAATCTGTTTGGACACGGCTGTTTTTCTTCTATTCGGCGCTTGGGTTCAAACGCCCCGTTAACCAATCCTGCAGGGACAGGCCCTCCTGTTCCGCTCTCATCAGCAGTTCCTTCCTCTCTTGCTCCGAGACAAAAAAGGTAACGGGAACCAGCCCGGTATCGATAAGCGTACCGTCATACTTGGATATAACCTCACCCGATTTGATGAACAGCTTCAGCTTATCGATGAGATCCGGGTGTGTGGCAGGCATTATCCCCAACAGGACAGATTTTCTTACTTCAAGGAGAATATGTCCGTTATTCAGTGACAGCTTCATATTGGCAGGGCCGGTTTGCTTGAAAAACTCCTCTATAATAGTGTAAATAATGGAGTCCTGTGACTGGGGTTTCGGAAATTCGAATTGGGCATAGCCGTATCCGTTAACGGCCTTGCGTTCGGTGATTTCGATTAAGGGCTTCCAGCCTTGGCGGCGCGCTTCTTCGTAGCTGAGGGTTTCCCCGTCCCCTGTTCTCAGCTTGGCTTCGATTTTCTTATTGTTCAGCCGCTTTAACTCCATCACCCTGGCCACAGCGCCATCCTTGCCGAAGGGCTGGTACAGGAAGACCCCGCTTTTTTTATCGTAAATGGCATCCGACTTCCCGGAGTCCGGATGTTCGTTTTGGTAACGCTCCAGTTCCTCCTCTTTAATGAAGAAAGTCCGTTTGCCCCTGTATTCCTCCTCATAATAACCAATCAAACCATCACGGATCAGCTTATGGATGAAGGTAGGGGATCTACCCAGACGGCGTCCTGCCTCCACTGAGGTCAGATCCTGTTTTACGTAGTTTCTCTTGAATGTCTCGACATCTGTTGCCCGGAACCGGTAACCTCCATCTCCACGATGGGTAGTTCGGTTCACGGGCTCCAGCCGTTTCTCCGTCTGCTCATGATTGATGATCTTGTAAAGAGAGGTGGTGGTGATACCAAGAAATTTCGCTGCTTCTGTCAAGCTTATGTATGTTTCCATTATCGTTCCTCGCATGATTTTGTTTTATATTACTATAAACAATTACGAGAAATTTTTCAATTGACTGTTTCAATTGAACATAACCTTTTAATTTTAGTAACATTTTAATTATGAATGCATACTTTATGTACAAACTAAAAGAATGTACCGTTATTTTCGATTGGGCTATAGAAGTCACTTTTTATACATGAGTTTCCCTTTTGAAGATAAGGTTTGGTATAATAGAAAAGTTATTTTATGTTCAGGCGGTGATGGATTTTGAATGAATTAACTATACGAGGTAAACCAGCATTTTTTTCCTCAGATCATATGATATCTGGTGAAGCGGCTGTTGACCTGGTTGCAACTTTGATGAACAGCCATTATTACCTTCACCTTCGTGAAAGCATATCTGCGTATGAGGATGAAGATGGGAATTACGATTACTCCGGGATTTCGAACCTAGGGATGGTCTATCTGTATGTCCATAACCGGGAGAAAAAGAGGAAGGACAAAACAAAAGAGGATTATGTGCGCACCCTGACCACTTTCCTGGTGGATATGTCTGAATCGGGTAAAGGGGATATCCGGGAGCTGTCCCGTTTTGATATGGAGATGTTTCAGGCACGATTGGAGCAGCGTTACCCGAAATCCAACACTCAGGCGAAGAAGATCGTCATTATTCACTCTTTCCTGACCTGGTGTTATGAGGAGGGTTACCTTCAGAAGAATATTGCACGGGGCCTGCGGCAGGTGGCAAAAATCAAGGAGGAGATTCCCGAACGGGATATAGAGGAAGCGGATCTCCGGTTAGCCATTGAATTTCATAAGGAAAACCCCAAGGTGCAGTCCCTCCTCCTCATTTTGGCCACCAGTGGTATGCGGCTAAACGAGGTGATCCTGCCCCGTTGGGGGGATTTGTACTACGATCGGAGCCGGAAGCGGCATTATCTGATCACGCGGACCAAAGGGGACAAGCTCAGGCATGTCCATATCAAAGACTACGCCTTGGAGGTTCTGATGGAATACCGGCGGCGGGTCGGGTTACCGGTGGTGTTGAGCAGCGGGGATGAATCCCCCTTTTATCCCAACCGTCACGGCAAACGGTACAACCTGACCAGTTTGTCCACCTACTTGTCGGAGCAAATGGCTGCCGCCGGGCTTACCACGGTACATGGGAATCGGGTCACTCCCCACTTCATGAGGCATTATTTTGCCCAAACCTCCTATGCCAACGGTGCTCCGCTGGATTGGATTTCGGAGACTGTGGGCCACTCCTCCACCAAAATCACGAAGGACAACTACCTCAGCCGCCAACTGAAAAAAGAGCGGGATGTCAGCGATTATGTGGACTTATCATAGATAGCCTGGCGGACTGGACCGTTTCGCATTTTCTGCTGCCGGTAAGCCAATTCTATAGAAAGCTTTTTTTGCTTAGCGCTGGTTAGAACTGCATCAAGCAGACTGAACCCGGCCAAACCTCCCAGCGTGTTATGCAGAAGGTCATCTAAATCAAAAATTCCTCTGGCGGTCAGGAGCTGTGCCGTTTCCACACCAAGGGATATGAGAAACGAAACCATCACAACCGGAACTGCCCGTTGAAACTGTTTTCCCAGCAAAGGCAACAAAAACCCTAACGGCATAAACATGATCAGATTAAATACGATCTGCTGGAACTCACCGAAAGAGCGGTTGTTCCATGCAGCCACATACCCGCTGAACAGCCAATAATTGATCCGCCCTCCGTAATGGGCGCCGCGGTCAAGCAATGTTAAGCCAACTACCAGTGTCAACCAGGCTGCCAGCAGGAAAACTGTTATACCCTGCACGTTGGTTATGGTGTAAAGGCCACCTTTTTTGCGATAGAAATAATACCCTAATAATAGAATACCGACTGTTATAACCCCTGCACATCCCGCAAGGGAAGCATAAGGCAAGATCGTCGTAATAATGCTGTTGAGGTCCATTATACTCCCTCCTTCTGTTCTGGTTTATTTAGTCTAGCGCATAAGCATTGCTTTCCTCTAAATAAACCATTAACAAACTATTAAGGTTGTTGTTCCGGAGAGCTCCTGTATAATTAAATGAGAATGGGATATATTTACTTAAGGTTTTCATTTCATTGAAAAGGAGCCGGGTAAAATGTCAACAGTCAAATTAGCGGTGATTTATTACAGCACCACCGGAACCAACTATCAGCTAGCCCAGTGGGCAGCTGAAGCCGGCAAACAAGCTGGCGCGGAGGTAAAGGTTCTGAAGGTTCAGGAGCTTGCCCCGCAATCCGTTATCGAGGGCAATCCTGCATGGAAAGCACATGTGGAAGCGACCAAGGATATTCCTGTTGCTACCCCGGACGATATCGTTTGGGCCGATGCGATTATCTTCAGCACCCCCACCCGCTTCGGGAATGTGGCATCGCAAATGAAGCAGTTCCTGGACACCACCGGCGGCATCTGGTTCCAGGGTAAAACCGTCAATAAAGCGGTGAGCGCCATGACCTCCGCCCAAAATGCCCACGGGGGCCAGGAGCAAACCATTCTGCAGCTCTATACAACCATGTACCATTGGGGAGCCATTGTAGTAACGCCTGGATATACAGACGCCGCGGTATACGGCGCCGGCGGCAATCCGTATGGGACAAGCGTGGCGGTTGACCAAAATAACAAGATTGTAGGAGACACCGCGGCATATCAAACGGCTGTTGCCCATCAAACCAAACGTGTCCTCACCATAGCCGAATGGATCAAAAAGGGAAATCAATAAAAAAAATGACCGGGTCATGGGACATGAACCCGGTCATTTTTATTGTTTAAGAATCAACAAAAAAAGCCTTAAGCCAACCAACGGCCAAGGCTAATACGGATGATCACAGGGAAGGCTGATCCGGAACAGGGTTGAATACCGGGTATCCTTATCCAGCTTGATGGTGCCTCCATGCAGTTCCATAATTTTCTTACAAATCGCCAACCCCAGACCGGAGCTGTCCTTTCCGGATCCTCCACTATGCACAAATTCCTCGAAGATATGCTCTTGAATGTCAGCCTTTACACCGGCACCGTCGTCCCCGACCCAGAGAATAGCTTGCCCTTCGGCTTTTTCACAGGATACGTACAGCGACGTCCCTGGCTAGTTGTGTTTCAGACTGTTGGTGATCAAGTTGGTTATCACGCGGGTCATATGGAGCTGGTCCATGAGCACAAATAACGGCTCCTCTGGAACCTGAACCTCCAACTGGAATCCCTTCTCTTCTATTTCCGGATAGAATTCCACAATCTGCTGCTGGAACCACTTGGTGATATTGACCTTCTCTTTATGAAGAGCAAGCAATCGGTCATCCAGCTTCGCAAGCTCGAACAAATCCTTAATTAAATGGGCCATGTATGCGGATTTATCATAGATGTATTGGATGTATTTGCGTTGTTGGGTTTCGTCTTGAATCTGGTTGTCCAGCAGAAGCTGTGAATAGCCGTAGATGGAGGTAATGGGTGTTTTCAGGTCATGGGATAAATGCAGAAGCAGGCTCTTCTTATTATCTTCCATAGCTTCCTTCTCCATAGAGGTGCGCTGCAGGCGCTCCGCCATCCCGTTAAAGGCTTCTTGAATTTCAGCGAATTCTTTCTCCGCCGAGTAGTCCAGGCGTTTGGTATAGTTAAACTGCTCCATCTCTTTAATGCCGTCCAGAATTTGCCGGAGAGGCTTCTTGACCTGACGGACCGAATAACGGGAATAAATATAATTAGCTATAAAAAGAAGCAGAGCAAACAAAGCAAAGAAAATCCCCAGCGCCGCGGAGATTTTGCCCAACGGCTCTGGAATTTTCCATAGAAGTGTATAGGGCTCGCCATTAGGTTCTTCCACCGGATAGGCATGATAGCTGATGGAATCATCATTTCGTTCCAGATCCATTTTCGCATAGATTTGTCCCGCCGCATATTGCATAATCTGATCCTTCTTATTGCCTTTTACGAAGATCACTTCTCCTTGCGCATTCACAATTTCGAGCCATCCACCATACTTGTCCAGCAGCTCACCGCTGATATTTTCGAATGGATATCGGTAAATATCCGAGCCGTCCACTGTTCTAAAGTCCAGCGGATCAATATAACGGTCCATCACGAAATCAGCACCGAACAGTGACAGAATCATCGTCAAAAACAGCAGGCCGCTTATGACCATATAGTTGTGAAAGAACAGTTTTTTTAGCGGCCGCCTGTGCGGCAGTCCTCTACCCTTTTTCAAACCGGTAGCCCAACCCCCTTATGGTTATCAGAAACACTGGCTTTCTGGGATTATCCTCGATTTTTTCCCGCAGCTTGCTGATATAGACCATGATGATGTTCTCATCCCCCAGGTATTCCTCTCCCCAGACCTGCTCGTAAATATGGGCTTTGGTGAAAACCCGTCCCGGCTGTCCCATGAGCAGCGCAAGGATTTTGAATTCAAAGGACGTCAGTTCCTTGATCATTCCCGATTTATACAGCTTGCAGCTCTTTACATCCAGCTTGATATCGCCGATTTCAATTACCTCTTGATCCTGCTTTTCGATCCTGGAAAAAGCCTCCAAACGTCTGAATATGGCTTGAACCCGGCTTATAACCTCCAGCGGATTAAAGGGTTTTCCGATATAATCGTCTGCCCCAAGCTGCAGGCCGAAAATTTTGTCCATATCGTCCGATTTGGCGGATATAAATAGAAACGGGATAGGCGAATGAGGACGTATTCGCTTCAACAGCTCCAAACCGTCCATTCCCGGCATCATAATATCGGCAATCACCAGATCAATGCTTTCTTTCTGAAGTGCTTCCAGCCCCTCATGCCCATTGCTGGCCGTTAGGGTCTGATAGCCGTTATTATTCAGATAGATGGTCAATAGCTCTTGAATTTCAGGTTCATCGTCAATGATGAGAATGGTCTTCAGCTTCATTCCTCCTCTACGTCAAAACAACCCCCTCCCGCCTTGAAATGCCAAGCAAGAGGGAGATTGAACGATTAAAATAGACGGTCAGCAAACAATGATAACAGTGCAGCCGCTTCTTCCTTCGTCATCGGCTTCTTGGAGTCATAATTGTAAGAGCCGTTTGCGCCTTCAATTGTTTCAGGACCGAACAGCTGCTTACCCACTACAAAACGGACGCCTTCCTCTGCCCAGGAATCCGTTTCCCCGGAAAGGACAGCTTCTTGAGGCTCGGCATGCAGATAGCGGAATGCCATCCGCCATACAATAGCAGCTGCTTCCTGACGCATCAACAGCGCCCGCGGATGAAAGCTGTCGCTTGCCGCCCCTTCAATCAGTCCAAATTCATAAGCCGCCTGAATTTCCTTGGTGTAGGCGCTGCCTTCAAGATCGGCGAATACCGGCTTTTGCCGGGAAGGGGCAATGCCCGCCCACCGGATAAACCAGCCGATAAACTCCTCCCTGGTTATCGCCTGGTCAGGCTTGAAGCGATCTACAGAGCTTCCATCGGCAAGAACCTGCAATTGCTGCAGATGCGTAATGTATGGAGCATAAGCGCTATCCGCTGCAACATCTGCATAAGGATGTGGATTAGGCATTTTTTCGGCCCAGCTGTCGGATTTAATCTCATAATAAAAGGCATCGATTTCTCCGCTGCTGTCCAGCTTGAACGCGGCTCTGGCGCCTTGCTCATCCTGGAACAGAAGCGGCTCCATTTCCTGCAGGATATGCTCGCCCAGCGGGTCCTTCACAATCAGCTTACCGTCGTCAGCGCGGATGCGGCTGGTCCACATCCGGTTGCGCAGGTCGCTATACATGCCCTCCAGCTTCTTCAGATCTGTCCGGGTTTGGCTCTTAGGAGCCTCCGGTATGCTTTGCTGCGGGAAATAGTGCTTCATGAAGGCTTGAATAAAGGGCTGACGGATTTCAATATCCTTGTTTACGGTTAAGAACACGCCAACCTTCTCATCCGGGATCAGCCACATGCCGCTGTGATACCCTTCGATATCTCCGCCTTTTTCTACCACATGATATCCATTGTAATCCTGCTGGGCTGCATATTCAAAGCCGTACGCCATATTCGGCAGTTTAGGATGAATGGCAAGCTGGGGTTTATGCATGTCTGCCGCTGTTTCTTGCTTCAAAATCGTTTCATTTCCCAATGTCCCTCCGTTAAGATGAGCCAGCATGAATTGAGCCATGTCGGAGCCGGTAGTAAGCATTCCGCCCCCTGGAAGCTCTGTTGGCACCGTTGCATAATTAGGCATAGCTTCTCCCAGCTGGTTGTAGGGAACAGCCAGTCCTTTCATAATGTCGGGTGTCAGACGGAAGCTGCTGTTCATCATACCCAGCGGTTCAAAGATATGCTTGTGCACATATTCGCCGAAGGGCTGGTCTGTCACCTGCTCCACAATATAACCTTGAAGGGTGAAGCCCAGATTATCGTAGCGGTAATAGTCTCCCGGCTTGCGTACAACGGTAGGGGTATTGTCCAGCATGTACTGCTTAATAGGGGTCTCTCTCTTCAGATCGTTTGTCGACATTTCGGATGTATCCCCGTAATCGAAGCCGGTGGCATTCGTCAGCAAGTGCTTCATGGTAAGCGGAGCGCCTGTCCGATTGGAAATCTGGACATCTCCGGTATAGGCGGCAATGTCTTGGTTCAAATTCAATTTTCCCTGCTCAGCCAGCTGCATAACGGCTGTTGCTGTAATCACCTTGGAAATGGACGCTACTCGGAATACGGTCCGGTCCGGGTCCACCGGCACCTTTTTGTCCACATCGGCATATCCATAACCCTTCTTCAACAATACCTTACCGTCTTTGACCACAACCAGTGCGGCTCCTGCCAAGCTCTCCTTCATTTCCGGCTGTCCAAAAAAACCATCGGCAAACTGCTCTACCTCCATAGGCACCTGGGGACCGCTTGGAATGGAGGCTGGCTGCACCTTGGCCCCGAAGGCTGTGTTAAAGAGGCTTGCTGCTACCGTTAAGGTTAGTGCGGCAGCCGTCACCCTGGGAAGCCTGGATTTCTTCGTCATTCTCACTTCACTCCTCTGCTTGTTTCTCCCTTACATAGTCAAGAATAAACAAACAGACTTAATCCGGATTCTATGTAACCTTAATGTAATGTGAAATTTAAACACAAACAAACGCCAACCGGACAGTTGGCGCTGTTTCTTAAATGACGATTTATATCTCCTGCATTCCTCGGCTCACGCTGCTTTGGAAATCCGTTCCTTGGCGGAGGTAGAGCTTGCCTTCAATTGGGGATAAGCAATACCCAACAGGATCACCACGATCCCGAGCCATTGCAGAGAGGTCACCTGCTCATGCAGCACCAGAACCGATGCGAATACAGCAACCGGGAACTCCCCAGCGCTCAGAATACTGGCAAGGCCCGGGTTAATCTTCGGCGCACCTAGACCAAACAGCAACACGGGAATCACTGCTCCGAAGGCCCCTAGCAGAACGCCGTACGGCCATATGGCAGGAGTCTCAGCAAGAATCAGGACAACCTTGGGTGTAAAAATGGTCAGCAGCATCAGCAAGCTCCCGGTAGTGACGTAGAAGCTGCGGGCGATAATCGGCAGCTGAGTCTCCACTCTTCCGCTGCAATAGATGAACAATGCCATCATCAGCGCCGCACCCAAACCGTACAGCACACCGGCCACACTCAGATCAAACTGGCCGCCACCGAGTATTCCCCCTGCCAGAATAGTACCGGCAAACAAGATCAGGATGGAGATCAGTGTAGCCTTGGAGGGCCGCTTCCGGGACAGGAATGCTTCAAGCCCCACACCGATCCAGGTAAACTGAAACAAGAGCACAATGGCAATGGACGCAGGCAGTGTCTGCAGAGACATATAATAGAAGACACCCGTCAGGCATGTGCATGCTCCAACTCCCGCCAACCGGATAAATTGCTTGAGGGTTACCTTCGTTCTCGAAAAAATAAGCATGAGACCTAACATCAAAAGCCAGCCAAAGCCGTATTGGCCGCCCATCACATGCTGAATCGTAAAGCCTTCGTTATATGCTGTTTTTACAATGGTGGACAATATCCCAAATGAACATGCGCCCAAAAATACATACAATGAGTTCTTCCACACCTGAATCAATTCTTGCTGCCTCCTTTAAAAAAATATAAAACCACCCTATTGTTTTGGAATCCAAAAAACAATAAAGTGGTTAATTGCGTACATCATTATTCAGTTGTTTTGACCCGTCTTATTATAAGCCGCGGGAGGCCAAATGTAAATACGAAAATGGCAGCACTAACTTTCCAAATAGCGGTAAAGGGTGGATTTACTGATTCCCGTTTCTTCACGGATCTGTGCTAAGTTGTAGGCTTTGCTTTCGTACATGCTGATCGCCCGTTTAATATTGGCATCCAGCTTGCGCGGCCGGCCTAATTTCAGCCCCTTTTCTTTGGCCTCATACATGCCCCGCCTGGTATTTTCACTGATGATGTCGCTTTGGAAATGGAGTAAGGCTTGTACATTCTGATGGAATAGCTTGCCTGATGGCTCCCGTGTGTCGATGTTCTCTTGTAACGATAAGAAAAACGCTCCTTGAGCATGCAACTGGTCTAATGCCTCAGCAAGATGCCTCGTGGAGTCAGCAAGAGAAAATAACCTGCAAACAATGAAGGTGTCACCGGGCTTAAGCTGAAGGAACACTTGCTTTAGAACCACTCTTTTTTTGGGAGAAGAATGCTCCTCCGCATAATAGCTTTCGCAGGGGACCGCCTGCAATTGCTCAAGCTGGCTCCTGCATTCCAAATCATCATGAAACGGTCTGCTGTACCCAATAAGCATGATATAACCCCGATTCGTCAAGTATGTGCCAAAAAGCACGTTCATCCATTTTCCCAAAAAGGGTTTATTTTTGGGAATAATCATGGTACGATCTCTAATGATCATACACGAGAGATAAAAACATTAGGGAGTGAAGAGCAAAGCATGCTGCAGAAAGTAAAGAATGAATGGTTTTCCAATGTAAAAGGAGATATTTTGTCGGGTATTGTTGTTGCGCTGGCATTAATCCCGGAGGCGATCTCCTTCGCCATTATTGCCGGGGTAGACCCGATGGTAGGCCTCTATGCCTCTTTTTGCATTGCTGTGCTGATCTCGTTTATCGGCGGTAGGCCGGCTATGATTTCAGCTGCTACCGGGGCAATGGCGCTTCTGATGGTCCCTCTGGTGAAAGAACATGGTCTCCAATATTTACTGGCGGCAACAATCTTAACCGGGATCATCCAACTGCTGTTCGGTGTGCTCAAAATTGCCAAGCTTATGAAGTTTATCCCAAGACCCGTAATGATGGGTTTTGTCAATGCCCTGGCCATTCTTATTTTTATGGCCCAGGTCCCCCACTTCTTCGGGATATCCGCGATGACGTATCTATTTGTTGCTGTGACACTGCTTATTGTATATGTTTTGCCGCGTTATTTCAAAGCGGTACCTGCTCCTCTCATTGCTATTATCCTTCTTACCGCAGTTGCTATTTGGGGCGGTTTGGACTTGGGCACAGTAGGTGATTTGGGAGTTATTACCCAAACTCTGCCTACCTTTCTGATTCCCGACATCCCGATGAATTGGGAAACCCTGCAGATTATTTTCCCTTATTCCCTTTCCCTGGCGGTTGTGGGTCTGGTTGAATCCCTGCTTACATCAACCATTGTTGATGATATGACCCAAACCGAAAGCGACAAAAACAAAGAAGCCCGCGGGCAAGGCATGGCCAATATTGTGAATGGCTTCTTCGGCGGAATGGCCGGCTGCGCCATGATCGGACAGTCCGTCATCAACGTCAAATCAGGTGGTCGGACCAGATTGTCCACCTTCGTAGCAGGTATGTTCCTGATGTTCCTCATCCTTGTGCTGGGTGGGCTAGTTGTCCAGATTCCCATGCCTGTATTAGCAGGGATCATGATCATGGTTTCTGTTGGTACCTTCGATTGGTCTTCCTTCTCTTATCTCAAAAAAGCGCCCATAAGCGATTCTGTTGTGATGGTCGCTACCGTTCTGATGGTGGTGGCTACCGATAACCTTGCTGTGGGAGTAATTGTGGGTATCGTCTTGAGCGCCATCTTCTTCGCAGCCAAGATTTCCAAAGTTGCGGTAACGAAGCAGTTGAAGGGCAATCAAATTGTGTACAGGGTAAAAGGCCAGCTGTTCTTTGTTTCCGTTGAAGGATTTATCGATGCCTTCGATTTTAATGTGGCGGATCAGGATATCGTGCTTGATTTTACTGATGCACACATTTGGGATGATTCTGGAGTGGGTGCCTTGGATAAAGCTGTGTTACGGTTCCGTGCCGGCTCCAACCGTGTGAGCGTTAAGGGGGTTAATGCTTCCAGTGAGAAAATCATCCATAAGCTGGCAATTTATCATCACCAGAATGCGCAGTTGAAATCACATTAATCTGCAAAAAATCAAAGCACCTTGATTACCGGGACATGCCTGGTGGTAAGGTGCTTTTTTTTACGCAAAATATTTCTTGATGATCCGCATCTGCCCGCGGTGGCTGATTTCATCCTCCATCACATGAACCCACTTAAAATAATGATTGGCCGGTTTATGCCCCCACCAATCGGATACGATGTATAGCCAATCGTCGTGTCTCTCCTGAAGGCCGTTTAAGGTTTTCTGCCGGACATCCTTCAGAATCGTGATATAATCCTGCAGGCTGTAGCCTCTTATTTCCTGACGGGCTTTATCCCCCAGCTCCAGTGCGGCGCCCCACTGTCCGGTTTCCGCTTCATTAAACAGTCTGTTCTCGAAGGTATCGGTCTGGTAGGCAGTTTCTATGGCGGCAATATGCAGAAGCAGCGCCCCGATTGAATTACTTTTGTCATCCATCAGAAAGTCCAACTGCTCGATGGATAGATTGCGGACGGTTTCCAGAGTGGTAGCCCTAGCCCAAGTCATCATAGCGACAAGACGCCCGATATCCCGGGTGAAGCCTTCCTTGTCCTTGACCAAATACAGCTCATTCCTATCGAAACGGGTTAATAAATCATAATGCACATTGCTTCCCCCTCTGATTCTACAGCTGATTCCGGGTTATGCCGTACAAATTGCTGTCCTGCAGCCCTAAGCTGCAGCAATAATAATCCTTCGCATGTCCCTCCAGCACAAAGCCCGATTTCTCCAAAACCCGGCCCGAGGCCATATTGTTCACGGAATGGGACGCTTCGATCCGGTTCAGCCCGATTTCGGAAAGCATATAACGGACCACTGCCCGTACAGCTTCTGTTGTATACCCGTTGGACCAGTATTTTCTGGCAAGACAGTAGCCAAGGACAGCTTTTTGATCATAATCGTTTACATTTACAATACTCACCGATCCGATAAGCTCATCCCCCAATTGAATCCCCCACTGGTAGGTCAGCTCGGACTGGTATCCGCCGAATACTTCTTTAATATAACTCTTGCTGAAGCCGGCACTTGGATGGGGAGACCAGCGTTCGTATTTACAAACCTCCGGGTCACTCATCCACTGGAATACCATTCCTGCATCCTCAGGTTGGATCTTCCTCAGTAGTAGACGCTCTGTCCGGATTTCCTGTGTTCCTTTATGTGTAATCACGCATGTATCCTCTTTTCTTGGCGTATTACTTTATTAATGTCATTCTTGCAGATGAAAATCAACGGAAACTATGATTATAGAAATTCATTCATTTGGCCCTTCTAAACAAAAACAGTGCCTCCCAATAACGGGAAACACTGTTTTTTTACTTTTATACTTCCGAAGTGGTCAAATCGCACTCTTCCAACGGTACAAGCTTGCTCTTCCGGAAAAATCCGTAGCCCAGCCAGATCAGCAGGAACAGCGGAAGGCTGACATAAGAAACCAGAACGCCGTACCAGTCGATGGATCCCCCGGAGAAAGCCCCCATATTCTGGCCAAGCACGGCGATAACGCAGATTACGAAGGCGAATATCGGGCCAAAGGGAAACCACCTTGCCTTGTATGGCAGCTCGTCCAGGGAATGGCCCTGCTTGACGAAAGCGCGGCGGAACCGGTAGTGGCAGACTGCAATGCCCAGCCAATTGATGAAGCCGCACATGCCGGAGGCGTTCAGGAGCCAGTTATAAACAATCCCGTCACCGAAAAAGGAAGCCAGGAAAGCAAGCATGCCCACAGCAGTGGTTACCAGCAAGGCGCCAACCGGAACTCCGCGGCTGTTCAGCTTGGCAAGAGCGCGCGGGGCCATGCCATCCTTGGCCATGGAGAACAATACCCGGGTAGCGGCATACATGCCGGAATTACCTGCAGACAGCACGGAGCTGAGAATGACCGCATTCATGACCGACGCAGCGAAGGCCAAGCCGGCTTTTTCGAAGATAATGGTAAAGGGGCTCACGCCGATATCGTCAATGCCGCCCCGCAGCAGATCCGGGTTGGTGTAGGGAATCAGCAGGCCGATCACCAGAATGGCGAAAATGTAGAACACCAGAATCCGCCAGAACACCTGGCGGATCGCCCGTGGAACATTCTGCCGCGGATTCTCGCTTTCGCCGGCTGCAACCCCTACCAGCTCTGTGCCCTGGAAGGAGAAACCGGCAGCCATAAATACGCCCAGGAAGGCGAAAAAGCCGCCATGGAAGGAGCTTCCGCCAAGCTCGAAGTTGCTAAAGCCCACAGCCTCGCCGCCCAAAATGCCGAAAATCATCATGACACCGACAACCAGGAAAATGATAACCGTTGTAATTTTGATGATGGCGAACCAATATTCGGACTCCCCATAACCCCGTGAGGACAAGATGTTCAGCCCGAACATCAGAAGCAGGAAAAGCAGGCTCCAGATTGTCGAATTGCTCTCCGGGAACCAGTATTTAATGATAACCGTGGCAGCCGCAAGCTCTGCGGCAATGGTAACCGCCCAGTTGTACCAGAAGTTCCAGCCTACGGCGAAGCCGAATGCCGGACTGATGAACCGGGTGCCATAGGTGCTGAAGGAACCGGAATCGGGCATATACGTAGCCATCTCGCCCAAGCTGGTCATCAGGAAGTAGACCATGATGCCAACGGCCAGATAGGCCAGCAACGCGCCGCCCGGGCCCGAGGAGGCAATCGCTCCGCCGCTGGCCAGGAACAGCCCGGTGCCGATGGAGCCGCCCAGGGCAATCATGGTCAGATGCCGGGCTTTAAAGCTTTTGCGCAGTGTCTGGCCGCCGGTACTGCCGCCAGCCGTTACTGCTTGGTTCACTTGCTTTTGCATGAATAGGGACACCCCTTTGTAGTGGTTGTCATGGAGTTCATGAATGGGAGTGCCTGAAGTGCTGGCTGCCGGATACGCAGTCCGAACGCAAAAAAACCGCCGGCGAATGCAGCGGTTCCATAAGTAAGCCTATGGCTGCCGCATCATACTCCCTGTCAAGATAGCGCAACACAAGTGGCGGACAATAAGCCCTGCGGCTTCCGGTCCGTTACAAGTGACAGTTCCGCCCCTTTCGGAAACGGCCCCAGTCCGCACCGCTAGGAGGAGCAGCAGCACGGGCTTCGGCGGATATGCCTTTCCAGCAGGATCATAGACGGCTCTTTAACGTCTCCCCTGATGTACTCTTCACATCCGCGACCTCTACCTCATCTTCAGTATGATGAGGCTATCTTAATTTCATTATGAACACATGGACAGGGATTAGTATAATGCATAAACACCGGAACAAGCAATAACAAATTGCGGAAGGTTGGTGTCAGTTTTACCATTGTTCAAATATATCTATAGGATGACGGGCAGCTCCGCTTCAATCGCAGCCAGCACCTCATCGTAGCTGTTAAACCGGTAGTCCGCCAAAGCGTTGATTTCATCCCGTTCGCCATCGGAATATTTATCGTACATGGCCACTGCCTCTATACCGGCATTATGCGCCGCTTCAACACCCACCAGGGAATCCTCAAAAATCAGGCATTCCGAGGGTGCTGCACCCAGCTCCCGCATAATCCGCAGGTACACCTCCGGATTGGGCTTGATTTCCTTGGTATCCTCCCGTGTATAGAGAATGGAGAAACACTCATCCAGCCTGGCTTTGCCCATGATATTCCGGTTCACCGTCAGATAAAGCTCCAGATTTTTGCGTCTGGTGGCGGTGGCTACCGCCATGACAAACCCCTGTGCTTTCAGCCTGTGCAGCACCTTGTCCGCCCCGGGTTTGTAGTCAATGGTATTCGCCAGGTAATCGTCGGCGATATCATACCGCAGCTTTAATACCTCCTCTGCGGTCCAGGCGTGGTTATACGTGTCCTTCAGATACCGGCAGTATTCCAGATAAGGGTGCTCTGCCTTGCTATTACGCCGCATCACCGCGTCCCGCTGCTTCTGGATCTCGGTCTCCGCCGGTTCTGTGCCGCCGATTTTCCGGATCACCAGCCGGTCCACTTCATTCCACACCCCAACCGAATCCACCAGCGTGCCGTCCAGATCAAACATGATGACCTTTTTACCTGCAAACATGCCGTTCTCCTTCCTGTCCTGCCCTTTATCCGGCCAGCTCCTGCCAGTTCAGGATTCTGCCGCATAACCGTCCGGCCAGAGCCGCGTCATGGGTTACCGCCAGAATGCCCGCCTGATGCTGCTTGGCCCATTGTAGGACAGTATACCATATCTGTGCTTGGGTAATGGCATCCAGCATGGTTGTCATTTCGTCGGCAATCAAATAACGCGGTACGGCACCCAAAGCTCTGGCCACGCAAATCCGCTGCAGCTCTCCTCCTGACAGCTCATTGGGGTACCGGTTGAGCCACGCGTCCTCCACGGCAAGCTCCCGCAGCAGGATTTTGTCGGGCATTCCGGCCTCCTCCAGGGTGCGTCCCAGCTTCCACTTGGGATTCACCGCCTGCTCCGGATGCTGAAGCACCAGCTGCACCGGATTTGGCATTCCTTTTGCTGCCTGCACAGGGACGCCGTTTAGGAGGATACTTCCCTCTCGGGGAGCCTGATGTCCGGCCAGCAGCTTGCCCAGTGTGGATTTGCCGCAGCCGCTTGGGCCAACCAGCCCGACGACCTCCCCCGGTTTAACCCGGATGTCCAGCTTGCGGAATACCCAGTGTTCTTTGGTATAGCGGTATCCAAGCCCGGTTCCCTCAAGTGGCATGTAAACACCTCGTTTTTCCGTTTCTCACTCCGCGGAGGCCGGGAAATTGAATCCGGCACTCCTGTGTCGCCGCCTCACAGCGTGATGCGAAGGCACAGCCCTCTAGCTTCTCACCGGGAAGGGGCTGGGAACCAGCCGTGGCGGTAAAGTGCTGGGAGGGTAATGCCGACCACAGCGCCTTGGTATAGGGATGCCGCAAGCCGGACCCGTGATCTGCGAAGTCGCTTCGGCAAGCAATTTCCACCACTGTACCCGCATACAGAACGGCCACCCGGTCGGCGACAGTAAGCGCAGCCTCAATATCATGGGTGATCAGCATCACTGCCCCACCCTCCTCCGCCAGCAGCCGGAAGCGGCCCAGTGTCTCCTTCATCGCCGGGGCATCCAGACCCGGGGTAGGTTCATCGGCAATAAACAACCTTGCTCCGCTAACCGTGGCTGTGGATACCAGAACCTTCCGTGCCATTCCCCCCGACAGCTGGAACGGGAAAAAATCCGCCACCTGCTGGGCCAGATGGAATCTTCGGAAGGCCCCCCGCTGCTTTTCCACCGGATCGCCTTGGCGGACTGCCTGCCTAACCTGTTCCCCAACGGACATAAGCGGGTCCAGATATTGGACGGATTGCGGAATCAGCGCAATCTCCCTGCCGCGCAGCTGTTTTTGCCTTTTTGGGGTGAGTGCTTCACCCTTAAACTCCATATGGCCGCTGACCCGGGCATTACCTGGCAGGATGCCCAGAATGGCATGGGCCAGCAGGCTTTTCCCAGAGCCGCTGGATCCCACCACAGCCACAATTTCCTCCGCATGGATAGACAAGGAAAGATGATGCAGCACCTCCGTCTGCACCTGCTTCATCCCTCGTTGAAACCGGCTGAACCGGATGGACAGATCCTGGATCTCCAGCATCGCCTCACCTCCTCCAGATGATTTTTCATTCCTCATGGGCGTGACGCGGATCTACCCATTGCTTCAGATTTTCGCCAAGCACGGCAAACGTGCGGACCAAGACCAATAAGCATATTCCCGGAAACAACGCCAGCCACCACAGCCCGGAGGAGAGATAACGCATGGATTCCGACAAAATGATGCCGATGGCCGGTTCATGCGGGGATAATCCCATGCCGATGAAGGTGATGGATGCCTCATGCAGAATGGCATGGGGCACCACCAGAATCAGTCCCACCAACAGCTGAGGCAGCAGATGAGGTGTAATATGCCGGATTGCAATCCACCAGCGGGACTTGCCGAAGTTCCGGGACATGGCCACATAGGGCGCCGTCCGGAGCTGAAGCACCTCCGCCCGGATGACCCGGGACAGGCTGGGCCAGTGGGTCAGAGCCACACCGATAATGATTCCCTTGGCTCCGCCACCCAGTACGAAGGCGATAAGGAGCAGCGTTACGAGATGCGGAACACTTAGGAACAAATCGGTAATCCAGGCTACCACCCGGTCCACCACATTCCCCATTGCTGCGGCGGCAAGTCCCAGAATACCTGCGATAACCACACTTGAGGCTCCGGCAGCTACACCCACCTGCAGGCTCAAGGCCAGCCCCTTGATGGTGCGTGTCAGCATATCCCGGCCCAGCCAGTCTGTTCCGAAGGGATGGGCCCAGGACGGTCCCAGGTTGCGCTGGTTGAGATTAGTCGCCAGTCCGGACGGATTGATGCCATAAGCAGTGAAATAAAGCGTTAATAGAAGGAGGATCGCCGCTATTGAGGTGATCCACAAACGATGCCGGTAATGTACCCGTTTTATCATGGGCGGGCACCCGCTTTCACTCTGGGATCAATCAAGCGGTAGCTGATATCCGCCATCGTATTGCCGGTAAACACAAATACCGCGCTGCACAGCACAACACCCAATAAAAGCGGCACGTCACCGCGGAGCCCCGCCTCTACTGCTGCCTGGCCCAGGCCGGGATAGGAGAACACCTGCTCCGCCAGCACGGCTCCGCCGAACAGCTCGCTGAAGGAGGCGAACTGAAGGGTGATAGCCGGCAGCGCCACATTGCGCAGTCCATGACGGCGGAAGATGGTCCAGCCCTGCTCCCCTCTCGCTCTGGCGAACAGCCAATATTCCGAATCCATCACATCCAGCAGCTTTTCCCGGGTATGCAGGGCAATAGCCGCAATTCCCGTCACGCTGAGAGTCAGGACGGGCAGCAGCATGTGCCGGATGCGGTCAACCAGATGAACCTGATCGGCCGTTACCCCCGCCGGGACCGCCAGCCCCACCGGCAGCCAGCCCAGCCATACGGCAAAAACCAGCATCAACAGCAGCCCCACCCAGAAGGTCGGAGTGGAGGACAGAATGTAGCAGTACCAGCGCACCAGCCTATCCATCCAGGAATTGCGGTTCATGGCCGCCGTCACCCCGCAGAAAAAACCAATGATTCCGGACAGCACCCAGGCGGCGCCCATCAGAGCCAAGGAAGCGGCGAACCGCTCCCCGATTACCTCCAGCACAGGCTGGCGGTAAATCATGGAGGTTCCCCAATCGCCGCCTGCCAATGCGCCGAGCCAGCTCCAATATTGTGCAGGCGCAGGCTTATCCAGCCCCCAATACTCCACAATCGCCTGTCGCTGCTCCGGGCTGACCTTCATCATATCCGCGCCTACATACGCCTGGATGGGATCAATGGGGGAATAATGAACCAGAGCAAAGGACACACCGCTGACAGCCAGAAGCAGCAGGATAAGCCCTATGCATTTCCGCCCCAAAAAGATGAGCACGGCTTTCCCCCTGTCCCTTGACCCAAAAGAATGCTGCTTTACGGTTTCCATTGCCACTCCTCAATATTGTCGGTAACCGGCCAGCCATGTCCGTGGGGATGGACCTTCTGCTGCCCGATATCCAGACCCGACTTCACCAGGTAGAGATGATCGAGATTCACCAGCCATGCCCAAGGTGCGTCGCCCTTGGCGCTTAAGCCTGTGTTGCCGTCCCATTGCGCTTTTTTCCAAAGCTCCCATGCATCCTTTTCATTGGTGGCGCGCAGGGCCTGGTTCATATACCCATCCACCTTCGGGTTGTTGTAAAAACCGGGATTGTAATATTCCACACCGCCGAACTTGGCGCTGTATACATTGTACATCTCCAGCGGATCGTGGCTGCCCCAGCCCAGAAGCACCGCATTGGAATGCATCTGCTTGCCGATTTCATCCCAGCTTTTGCCCTCTACCTTCACCTGGATCCCCAAGGGCTTCAGCATATCCGCAGCCGCAATCGCCAAGGATTGGCGGGTCACGTCACTGGATGGGTACAGGAGATTAAACTGCGCCTTTAAAGCGCCCTTTTCCAAAATGCCATCCTTATCCGTGTCCACCCAGCCGTTATCGGCAAGCAGCTTCTTGGCACCATCCATATCGGCATCCTTGATTACCGCTTCGGGATTAAACCAGGGCAGCCCGTCGTTTAACGTGTAGGCCGGAGTACCATGGCCTTCCAGAACTCCCTGCACCAGCGCCTTCCGGTCCAGAGCGGTGTTGATGGCTTTGCGGATAGCCGGATCAGCGGTCACATCATTGCCGATGGGATTGCCCTCGGCGGTTTTGCTGCCCGCCTTCACAAAAGGAAACATGATGCCCCGGTTGTCTGCAGAGGGTAAAGCAACCAACTCCATTCCGGCAACGGTTTGTTTGCTGAAGGCCGCCGGAATGGCTGCCATATCCACCGTCCCCGCCTTGGCTGCGGCGAAAGCGGCATCTTCATTCAGAAACAGGAAGGTAATCCGCTGGAAAAACGGCTTGCTGCCGTAATAGTCCGGGTTGGCCTCCACGATTAGCTGCTGGCCTTTATCCCACTGCACCAGCTTGTATGGGCCGGACCCAACAGGCTTCAGGGCATAGTCCTTGCTGTGGGCGTGTTTGGGGACAATGCCCGTGGACACCAGCATCTGTGTGAAGGTGGACTGCGGCTCCTTCAATGTTAGCTTTACTGTAAGGTCACCGTCTGCTTCCACCTTGCTGAGGTTGCTCAGATCGATGGAGGAGCCGCTTTTAGCAGCAGTTTCATAGGTATACTGCACATCCGCAGCCGTTAAAGGCTGGCCGTCGCTGAACTTGACGCCGCTTTTCAGCTTTACAGTCCACAACAATCCGTCCGCGCTGACCGTGTAGCTCTCTGCTGCATCAGGCACCACATTCAGCTTGCTGTCCCGCTTCAGCAGTGTGCTCTGGAACAGCGGCGAGCCGTAGCGTCCCCAGCCTGTAGTAGGATCAAATCCGGCCTCCGGTTCCCCGCCAATAGCCAGGACCAGCTCCTTCTTTTCGCCAAGGGCTGTGTTGGCGGCGTTAGGCTGGGGTTTGTCCTTCCCGCAGGCGCTGATGGCCAGAACCACCACCACTAACATCAATATGAAAGCAAAACGCTGCTTCCTCATTCCTCATCTCCCTTTCTTTCATCTTCATGGGAATGGCTATGGCTGTGGTGGTGATGGCCGTGCTCTGCCGACTCATCTATAAAGGTAACGGACAGCTCCGCATAAAACACTCCTTTTTGCACCTTGATCCGGTTGGTCAGCTCCCGCAGCCGTTTCACCTGGCCACGCACCACGATGATCTCCAGACATTGGTCGTGATTCAAATGGATGTGCATGGTGGAGATAATGTCGTGATGATACTGGTGCTGCAACCCGGTTAAGGTGATGGACAGATCGTTTACGTGATGGTCGTAGACCATGACGATGGTACCGGCGGCAGACTGGTCCGGCGTGGCATGATCCGAATCCAGTATGGCCTTGCGCACCAAATCCCGGATGGCCTCGGAGCGGTTTTCGTAGCCTTGTTTGCCGATGAGCTTGTCGAAACGGCCCATCAGCTCCTCCGGCATGGATACCCCAAACCGGACAAGCGGAGATTCTTTTTCGGACATTGGATCAACCCCCGTCGTGATATTGGTAAAATTTATGTATGGTGTTACAAAACATATAAAACGTAACACGAAATCAGCGGCTTGTGAAGCAAAATTTGCTTGATGTTGGCGGGGGGCGGGACTTTTGAAGCTGTAGGGAGTTAGTAGCAGGATAGACATGTGGCGGCTATAGGAAGTCGGCTGCGGGGAACGCGAGAATTTTAACGGAGCTGAGCGACTCTTAAACGGCAAAAATCCCCTTTGATTTTTTTTAACGGAACTATCCGACTCTTAGAGGCATTTTTAAGGTCTTAATCCAGCTGAAAGTGACTCTAAGGGTCGCTGAGTTCCGTTAAAATTGAAATTTGTCCATTTTGATTCGCTAAGAGCTTCTCAGTTCCGCTAAAGATCGGCCCCCCGCTCCTCCAACGCAAAATAAGGCTGACATGCGGTAGATGCGCCTCCAACGCTACTCTTAGTTTCCGCATTTTACCACATTTACTTCCATATACCTCAAGGTACCTCAAGCTACCTCAAGCTACCCCTGTCTACCTCAAGTTACCTCTGGCAGCTCTAGCTACCTCTAGTTACTCCCAGGTTACTCCCTGGTTACTCCCTAGTTACTTCGAGTTTCCCCTGGTTATTCCTAGTCCCTTTTAGTCACAACTAGTCACTTCTATTAAAAGTCGCACACCGTTCCCCCCTGCCGTAACGCTCCAACACAAAGGCTCTGAAGCGGGAGGCGGCGGGAGGCAGCCAGCCGTCCCGCCTCCATGCGATACCGATTTGCCGCACACACCCCGATCCGTCAATAGGACGCTTCACTACCTGATCTCCGTAAGGATTGCGAATATCCGGCAACAGTGACACCCCAAGCCCCGCGGCCACCAGACCCAGCGCCGTCATCACCTCCTCCCCCTCGAATACAATCCGGGGAGTTGTCTGAAGCTGGCCGAACAGCTGGTCGGTTATCGTCCGCAAGCCGTAGCCCTGTTTCATGGCGATAAACGGAGCCTGGGCCAGCTCACTCGCCTGGACTTCCTCTTGCTGAGCCAAGGGATGACTGTGAGGAAGATACGCAAACAGATGCTCCTCCCACAGCTCCGCCCATTCGATGCCTTTTCTGGTTTCGGTCATGGAGGAAATGACCATATCCACCTCCCCCTGCTCCAGCCGATCCAGCATCATCCGGGTGGAGTCCTGGAACAGCTGGAAAGTGATCCGCGGCCACAAGGCCGTATAGGCGCTTAAGATATCCGGTACAGCCGTCAGCCCCAGGGATTTTAGGAAAGAGAGGGACACGGTGCCGCCTTCCGGGTCCAGGGCTTGATGGAGCTCCGCCTTCCCGGCTTCAATCTCGGCTAAAACCCTTTCTACCCGCAGGGCGAACTGCGCTCCGTACCGGTTCAACCGCACCGTGCGCCCGTCCCGGTCCAGCAGCGGCACACCCAGCTCCGCCTCCAGCTTGGCGATGGACCGGCTGAGTGCCGGCTGGGACATCATGAGCGCCTCTGCCGCCCGTGTGAAATGCTGAACCTTGGCTATTGTGGCGAAGTGCTCCAGCTGCTGCCATTCCAACGTGACCGCCTCCATGTTTTTTATGCATGTATGTTATGATTATCCTGCATTAGACTTCTCCCGGCCGTGCTTTTACAATCGGTACTAGGCCGTATTTGTAAACGCGGCTTCGATAAATCAGCCGGCTTACGTACAGGGAGGAAGTCTGTTTTGGAAACTGTAGCTCTAATCATGGTTATGTTATTAGTCGGCCTGCTTCTGGGCTTCGTAGGAGCAGGAGGCTCCGGTTTTATGATAGCTGTGCTTACCGTAGGCTTCGGCTATCCCATCCATGTCGCCATGGGGACTGCCATCGCAGCCATGATGTTCACATCCTTGTCCGGCATGCTCAGCCAGCTTCGCCAGCAGAACACGGACATCGCCACCGGCATTCTGGTGGGAATCACCGGGGCATTGGGCTCCTGGGTGGGGTCCGGCATCGCCTTCACTATTCCGGAGAGCGCCATGAAATGGTGCACCTCGGGAATGCTGGTGCTGTCTGGCCTGGCATTATGGCTGAAGCTCTCCATGTCTTCCCGGGACAAAGAGGGACAAAATCCCATCCACTCCCCTGCCCGCAGAAGGATAACCGCCGTTTGTGTCGGCTTAACGGTGGGGGTGCTCACCGGCACCTTCGGCATCGGCTCCACCCCCTTCATCCAGTTGGGGTTGATGCTGCTCCTAGGACTCAGCATGCGCAGAGCCGCAGGCACCTCCATGCTGGTCATCCTATTCGTCGCAGCTGCGGGAGCCGTAGGCTATTTTCAGGCGGGCAGTCTGAATGTGCCGCTTCTCTTCACCGTCTTGGCCGGCTCCATGACCGGCTCTTACATCGGCGCCCGGTTTACCAAACGCGCTCCTGCGGCACTACTCAAAACCGGTATGGTGGCCACTCCTATTGCCGCCGCATTTTTGCTTCTTTTATAAACCAATTTCTTCCGATGGAGGATGCCATCATGCCTATAGAAAAACCGATGGACCAGAATCTGCGCATCGAAACCGCATATGGTTGGGTCCAGGGAATCCGGGACGGAAACGTCTGCGCTTTTTTAGGTCTGCCGTATGCGGCGATACCGGCAGGGGCCGACTCCCGGTTTAAGCCCCCTCTCCCACTCCAGCCGTGGAGCGGCGTACGGAAGGCCGATGCCTTCGGGTCAACAGCCCCCCAGCCCAATCCGCTGCCCTATAACTCCAACCAGTCGGAGGACTGCCTCACCCTGAATATCTGGACTGACAACACGGATAAGCCAGAACGTCCGGTATTGGTCTATATCCATGGCGGCGGCTTCACCTCCGGCTCGGGCTCCAATCCCTCCTTTAACGGCAGAACCTTCGCGGAAAACGGTGGTGTGGTTGCCGTTACGCTGAATTACCGTCTGGGCGTGCTGGGTTTTCTGGATTTGTCCTCCGTATGGGGTGGAGAATACCGGACCTCGGGCAATACAGGCTTGCTGGATATCATCGCCGCCCTGCAATGGATCCGCGAAAACATTGGCTCTTTCGGCGGCAACCCTAACCGGGTCACCGTCATGGGCCAATCGGCCGGTGCCAAATGCGTCGGCGCCCTGCTTTGCGCCCCGCCGGCGGAGGGACTGTTCCACCGGGCCATTGCCATCAGCGGCTCCGTGCAGGCAGTGCGCGATCAGGGCACATCGGCAGAGCTGACTGAGCGGTTTCTTCATCATGCAAGCTTAAGCTCCCGGACAACAAACCGCCTGCTCACCATGCCTGCTGAAGAGCTGATGGCACTGCAGCAGGACTGGGTGAAGGATCTGCGCGGCGTCCATTATTTCGGCCCTGTTATCGACGGGCACACCCTCAAAACACAACCCCTGGAGGAGCTGGCCCGTCCTGGCCGCACCCTGCCGCCTCTGTTGATCGGCACCTCCCGCAACGAAACCGCCGGGTTTATTGCCGGCGATGACATTATGCAGCGTCCTTCCCTTGAGGTGCTGGAGCACATCTTCGGGCGGAATGCTGGTGCAGTACAGGCGGCGTATGAGCGGCGCAGCAACCTGCCTCTGGAAGGCGACAGCCCCAACATGGCCGTCTGGGAAGCCGTGATGACGGACTACATGTACCGGATCGCCGCCATCCGGACAGCGGAGGCTTATGCAGCAGCCGGAGCTCCCGTCTGGCTGTACCGCTTTGATGCGGGAGGCCCCCAAGGAGCCGGACATGGCAGCGAACGCCCGTATATCTGGCATAACGGCTTCCCGCCGGCCCGGTCCGCTTTGGCGGAACGGATGCATCAAGCCTGGATCCGTTTTATCCACGGCAGCGAGCCGGAGGCGGCCGGGTCAGCAGCGTCTTGGCCCCCATTCGAGCGGACCAACCGCCGCATCCTGCTGTTTAATGATCCCTGCTGCATATCCGGTTTGGAGGATGTCCTGAACGATCCGGATTTCCCCATGCAGTCCCTTGTTCTATAATCTGACTACATTATATATACGTCATGCTTAGACTCCAAAACAAACCGGGCCATACCAACCTTGAAAGGAGGGTACGACCCGGCTTTTCCGTTTATCGGAGCATCCGTCTCCGCAATTGGGCCTGATACAGATTCACAGGCTGGATACACTCGCCGGCAGGCAGCGGTTCCATCCAACGTCCATCCGTCAGGCATGAAGGGGCTTCCCCCGTGGGATAACCCACCAAATTCAGGGAGGCGGGAGCAAAACCCTCCGGGTAAGGCTGAAGCTGCTTGGCGTAGATGTTCCAGAAGGTTTCCCTCGCGGCACAATGTCTGCCCAGTGCGGCCCCGCCTCCGCTTTTCCACAGTCTGGTTCCGGCACCTGCATCAATATCCGTAAACAAATTGGCATAGGGCGCCCGTTTGTGGTGATCGAAGCACAGGTCCACCCCTCTCCCGCCGGCAAAAACATTGCCAGCGCACTTGCTGACAGAAATATCATGGATGAAAGAGCAGCGGTAATCGAAGGATTCCACCAGATTATCGTCCCCGTATATATAGATGCCGTGATGGCCTGTACAGCCGCTGGCCAAGTCAGGCTGACGGTGGGATTCCATAACGAGATTCCGCACCGTGCAGAAGCTCCCCTTCAGAATGATACCGCAATCCGAATTGCGGATGGTAACGCCATCAATCCAGCAATCCGAAGCCTGGGTAATGGCAACCCCGTTATACCCCAGCTCCCGGAAGTGTCCGGCATAAGGAACGTCGGGAAACTCCAGTGTTAAATCCTCGATCCCTACCTCATCCACCGTTGGCCTGAACGGCCGGATTACGGGCTGCCATTCCGCTCTGACGTGAAAGCGCAGCGCCCGGTTTATGGTAATGGAGTCTTCACCCACACTCACGATTTCTGCCACAAGACTGGCGCTGGTGCTGCCCCAGAGCTTATCCATATCCCCAGGATCGCCGCTGTATAGATGGGCTGCCAAGGAGTTGTCCGGGGTGTCCTCCTGGAAGACCTCAATCCGGTCTCCCGGCATCAGCCCTGCGGTGGAATCCACATAAAGCGTATGCTCCCCATAAGCCGCGTCCCGGACAATTGAAACAACCCCCCCCCGAAGGAACTCCCCGGCTATCGTGATCAACCCGCCGGACCAGGAATAATTGGAGGTCCGTTCCCCGGTGGTGGTGGCGCCCCAATCCGGACTGATGTCTGTCAGATGGCGGGTAAAATGCAGAGTCGTTTCCTCCTGCCCCGCTCCTCTAAGCACTACACCGCTTCTATTCAGCCGGAGCCGGCCTGAGAGCTTGTAGCATCCCGGAGGAATCCATAACACACCCGTTCCTATTTGCGCCAGTGCCCGCTCAAAAGCTTCAGTGTCATCCTGCTCACCGTCTCCTGCAGCGCCGAAGTCCCGGACATTGGCGGTTACCGCAGGCCGGGGGAGCTCCTTGTTCCCACAGCCGTAACCGGCATACGAAAAATCCGGCAGACGCCCCTCCGGCTTCCACAGCTCGCCGTTCTCTCCCCAGAGAGGAGAGGTCAGCATTCCCTTTGTCTCCATTTGCCCAAAACACCCCTTTATGAATGATGCAAACGGCAGCCTCCGTCCGGAGACGAAAGCTGCCCTTTTCCATTATATACTCCTCCAACGTTCCATGGCAGCGCTATCAGAGGAATTACGGCGCCACCGTTACTTGAATCCGGGCTTCAGCACCTTTGTAGACAGCGACAATCTCCGTAACACCTGCATATAACCCTTGTACTACCGCTCCAGCCCCACGGGATTGCAGCAGCCTGGCGATAGACGCGTCTTCGCTGTACCAGATGACCGCTTCCGGATCACTTACCGGATTGCCCTGCTCATCCAGCACCTGCGCCAGCAGACTTTGCTGTTCCAGCAATCCCAGGTTCAGCGGAGCCGCTTGAAGCTGGACCGTATAAGGAGCTGTGTTGGGACCGGGATAATGGTATCCCTTGGAGCTGCCGAAGGCCTGGCTGTTAAAATCGGCACTGCCGCCCTCCCACTCCGCATTGGTTCCGTTCACGAACTGCGGGTCTGTGCCTTTTACCCCCTGCACATATTCATCGTTACGGATGGATTCCAGACTTCCACTGACCACATGAAACAAATTTGTGCCGTTGGTTTTGGCGATAATCGAGTCATAAATCCGAACCTGGTTCGCTTCCTCCAGCATCACTTCCGCATGCTGGTTGTTGAAGAAGGTGCTGAAATACGCATCCAGCCTGCCGTTGCCGCCGACCCACAGCCCCACGGAATCGCCGCTGCCCCCACGCTTGAAGGAATACCCGCTCACCGTACGGATGAAGGTAGCCTTATCCGCTGACCAATAGCGGTAATTGCGCTTGTTGCCGAAGGATACGGTATCGATGAGCACCGGATTCCGGGACTTGTCATCCCAGCCACCGTCGGTGTTATCGAAGGCCTTGCTGCGCAGATAGGTGATGTTGTAGGCCGCCCGCTCAGCAGTAAAGCCGTCGCCGTTCCAATAGCTTCCCGCATCGTCCTGATGCCAGCTGTTGCGGCTCACCACATCCTGGAACACAATATCATGCTCGAAAATATAGTCGGACTCCGCCGGAGAATTGCCGATCCGGAAGCCCATGGGGAAGTTGCCCGGCGCCCAGTTGGCCTGCCCGCCCGCATCCGCGTCCACACCGATAACGGCCGCCATATAATTGCCGTTGCGGAAGCGGACTGCACTCTTCGTATAGTTGGTATATTCCCCGCCCTTTACGAGAATATCATGTGTGCCAACTGCAGGGTTGGAACGCGTGGCCCTGCCCCAGAAGTAGATGCCGTCGCTCATGTCATGCACATCCACATCGAACACCCGGATACCCTCATGCTGGCCGTTGACATAGATACCGTAGAAATAATTGCGGATAACAATATTTTCAATCTGCCAATAGCTGACGCCCAAGGGAGCGTTGATCAAGGAGCGCTGCAGCTGATTAGCCAGGGTATAATCCCCCTGGAACACCGGCTTGCCGGCGCCGGTATCCACTCCCGCCAGCTTCTTCATATGCAGAAGATCCAGCCCGCCTCCGGTCAGGTTCAACGTCTGGGGAACTGTATAGGTGCCGCTCCCCACATAAAGGGTGTTGTTCTTGCCAGTTGCTTCCCAGGCTGCCTGCAATCCCCCCTCCAGGTCGCCTTGGAAGGCGTTGGCCCAGCTGCTGCCGTCCTTTGCCCCAGCTCCAGACGGCGTCACATAACGGTCCACCTGCAGCGGCTCTGTTGGCGGAACTGGAGGTGTACCCACCGTAGCAGCGGACAGGACTAACTCGCCGTAGCCCATGGTGTTCTTGTAGTTGTCGGCAATGCCGGACCATACCAGCTGGCCCTCCCGCGTGCCGCCGTTATCATCATCATTGACCGCCAGATCGAAGCCCATGCTTAAACCGGCGGCCGGAGTCAAACCGAGGTTCTTCCACGGAATGGCAAGCTCCACGCTGTAGCCTCCGCCGGCTGCTGCCGAGGCATGCTTAACCCCAACCGTTTCGCTCAGCCGTTCAAAGAAAGCCGTGTCATTATACCCCTTGCGGAAATGCCAGTCATGAATATCCAGGAGGGAGCCACGGCTGTAGTCCGCATCAAGAAACACCTCCACGGAATCATCATCGTAGGCATCCTTGGAATCATTCAACGGATGGGCATCCGTAACCTGTACACCGACATACAGATAATCTCCATCATACAGGGTGCCGAACATCACTGAGTTATCCGTGGTCCCCAGCACTGTTTTCCGGGCAGTCCGGTTGATCTGCCATACGGCTTCATCCAGTATTCCATCCGCCGCAATGGGACTTAACGTACGCAGCGTATCCAAAGGGGGTTCCGGCACAAGCTCTTGTACTGTCACCGGAACGGTGGCCGACAGAGAACCGTATGCGGCCTGGATCATGGTGCTGCCCGCCTCTACTCCGGTCACCACTCCGCTGGAGCTAACCACGGCCACGGAAGGATCGGTACTGGTCCAGATGCTTTGCAGACCGGTCATAGCCAAATTGCTTTGGTCATAAACGGTAGCCGTATACTGGCGGCTTTCATCCTTCAACAGTACAGCATTCTGCGGAGCAGCTGTCATTCGGGTGGGGATCCGCTTGTCAACAACACGGACATTGTCCACAGCGTAGCTGCCCTTGCTGTAGCCGCCTACTGCAATCCGCCCCGATGGGAAGGTGGTGTCGGTTGCCGTTACCACAGGTACACCGTCCACATAGCCGGTAAGGGATGTGCCGTCCATCTCCAGCTTCAGCAGATAAGCGATGCCGGGATTTAAGGTCATGGAAAAGGAGGCCAGCGTGGTGCTGGTGCCGTTTACCATTTTATTGAGGATAACCGTATTGTTAGAGGTGTGAATCCGCAGCCCGTAATGGTTGTCCGCACTGCGGTATCTGCCGAGCACCCCCACCACATTATTCTCCGTGTAATTCTTCACCCATGCCTCTACCGAATAGCTGGTCCATGCGGAATCGCCCGCAGCCTGATAGCGGGTCGTAGAGCCGGAGGTATAGGTTTGTTTGAAAACCATCGTACTGCCGTCCGCCGCCACCGAATAACCGCCGGAGCCCGACCAGCCAGTGGAATTGCCATCCTCAAAATCATCGAAAAAAAGCACATTCTCGGATGCGGTATAAACCGCCGAGGTAACCGTCTCCAGAGCAGCCCCTTCTGTAACCGCTTTCTCATTTGCGTAAACAACAGGCAGCCCTGCCATGCTTAATAGTATACCCATCGTCAATATCACAGCTGTAAATCTTCTAAACCAAAACAGCTTCATCTTTTCATTCCTCCCCTGCTAAGCAGAATAAAATGTGTACGTCCCCAGAAAATCCGGCATCCCTCCTCCGCAGCCTGACTTTCTTTCTGTTTTATTCTCCGGCAAAGCTCCATGACCGTCTATATTCATTTCTTCATGAAACGCAAGGAATCGCCGATGCTGTCACTTCTTCAGGTGGACCAATCATTTGGTAAGAACAAGACATTAAGTGCTTCCAAGACCTGCAAGCCACAACAGAAAGACCAGCCTGCAATCAGGCCGGTCTGCACATGCCTACTCCGTCCTCCGGAGAGACGATCCGTTTAGCTCCCGGTATTGGCCGGGGGTAATCCCCTCTATTTTGCGGAAATAGCGGATGAAATTTGTGGGGTTGGTATATTTCAGCTTTTCAGCCATTTCGGTAATGGTCATGTCCGTTTCCGTCAGCCATTTTTTGGCCATCTGAAGCCGGTGCTTCAACAAATATTCGCTGAAGTTTACACCGGTTTCCTGGCGGAACACCTTGCTCACATAATGGGGATGATAGTCAATCCGGGAAGCGCACAGCTCCAGGGTCAGATCCGTATCGAAATCCTGATGGATCATGCCGATCACCGCATCGGATATGGTCTGGAACTGGTTGCTCCTACGTTCCTCCAGAAGGGCAATCACGGGATGGATCAGCTTATGGATAAACCAGCCCTCCATCTCCTCCACTGTCCGGTTGGCTGACATCTGCTCCATCAAGGGCTGCTCCCCCTGGATAATCACCCGCAGCGGAATACCCTCCTCCTGCAGCAGACTGCCGATTTCCGTCATGATTCGCAGCAGGGATAACTGGTATTCTTGGAAGTGAAAGGGTGGCTTCACCAGCTCCTGCAGCAGGAAGCGAAGCCGTTCCTCGGCTTGTTGAAGATAACCGTTCTTGATGTCCGAGATAAGCTCCTGCTCCAGCTTGACAGGGTAATGGACATCCGTCTCCGGCTCGGACAGCACATCCTCGCTGTAGATGATGGCTTCATTACCCAGCATTAACCGGTATTTCAGCGTTTCTTCCGCCTGCTTCAACCCCTTGGGAATGCCGTTCCAATCCTCCAGAGGCTGGCTAATGCCGATGCTGACGGTTACTCCCAGATAATCCGCAACCGCGTGCTGGAGGCTCTCTGCCCATTGCTGGATATCCTTATTCCATTCCTTGGCATCCCCGCCGTCCGTACCGAGAACACTCCATTGCCGGTTATTCAGCACCACGGGAATCAGCTGACCGGCCTGGGGAAGCATTTCGCCTGCCATATTGCTTATGGCAAACAGCAAAAGATCCGTATCCTTATCGTCATAGCGGGTGCCCTCCAGCGTATCAATTTCCACCGCCATTACCTTCAAGAGCTGCCAATTGCGGGGGAATCCGAACCGCTCTTGCTTCTCCGCGATTTCCCGTCTGGTCACATCTCCAAGCAACAGCCGTTGGACAAAGGATGCCTTCAGCTGGGACTGGTACATCTGCAGCTGGCTGGTCATCTTCTTCTCCTTGTCCAGCATCCCTCTCACCCGGTGGCCGATCCGCTGGAGATGATCCTCCTCCTCAGGCTCCTTTGCCCCCCCTCCCTCCACCGGCTCCATAAGGTTGTCATGGAGCACCCGGATGGGACGGTACATATTACGCGACCCGAACCAGGAGGCAAATAAAATCAGGAAGCCGATAACCCCACAGGTCCACAGAGTAAAGCTGCGGATGGCATGGGACTCCTTCTGGATCACCTGCAGCTCCGCTGCCGCCAGGTAAATCCAGCCGTTATATTCCGAACGGATGAAGGTAATGCCGAAATCATTCCCTTGATAAGTCCAGTTCACCTGCCCCTCCGGGGCCTCATCCGCCTTCAGCCGCTGCCGCAGGTCCGGCTCCGCCAGCATTGCCTGAATGGAGCCGGTATCCTGGTGCATCAGCAGATTGCCCTCCCGGTCCAGTATGGCGGTGCTGCCCAGGGGATTGGCGCGCAGCATAAGCTTGCTTAAATGGCTGAAGGGAATTTCCGCCACAATGATGGCCGAGGGCGCAGGGGAAAACAACGGGTTCTTTTTGACATATTGAACCAAACTTTCATCCCATGTCCAGACTGAGTTGGCATTGGAGCGCAGAAATTCCTCCAGCCCCCTGACCTTCTCCGTTCCTGGCTTGTATGCGGCAATACCTCCGTTGTCCATCTTCCACCGGTAATCCCGGTTATACAGGGTCACATCCTGCACACCCAATTCAAATACCTGCAGCTGGCGCATATTCGTCTGCAATTCCGTCAGCGGCTCATAATAGTCCTGGTTTAACGGAATATTGAAGGAATACGCTGAGCCGGATGAATTCAAGTAGGCGGCCAGGGAGGTTTCCACGGTTTTCAGATTTTGTTCGATAGTTAACTGGCTATGCTTGAGGATTTGGGCATTCCCCGCCTCCACATAGCTTTGGATGGTATCGGAGGCCCGGATAGAGGAGAAAAGCCCCAGAACCGCCAGCGGCACAATGCCCAGCACGATTCCGTAAACGGCCAATTGATTGACATAGGTCAGCTTGCGCAGGCTCATAATGTTTAACCCCCCGGCTGCTCTGCTTTAGCTCTGGGACATTCCCATTGCCATGACGGAAAAGAAGGAGATGGCCGAAGCCATCTCCCAGGGCATATTTGCTAACACGCCCTATCGCTTTATTTAGCAGTCTTATGATACTCTTCGGTCAATTCGGCGATGACCTTGTCCCCGCCGGCCTTGCGCCAGTCTTCAATTGCCTTTTTGAGCCCGGCTTCGTCCAATTGGGCCATGATATATTTCACTTGAGCGTCCTTAATCATTTTTTCCAGCTCTGGTCCCTTCTCGGTTTGGGTCTTGGAAATGAGTGCCCGGCTTATGTTATAAATCGCTATTTTCTCGTTTTGGGCAACCAAACCGGCAATGGTGGCATCCACATCAGCCTGCTTCAAGGGCATGGCAACGGAAACATGAGCGACAGCCAGCTGATTCAAAGCACTGTTGGCCCGCTTCACAGTGTCAGGGCGGGATTCATCCGGAATCGCGTATTGTCCTTCCACCGCGTAGTCGGCATCCTTGACGCCCCGGTACAGCAGGGTCATTCCTTCGGGGGTAGAGATTTTATCGAAGAAGGCCAGAATCTTCAACAGCTCTGCTTCTGTTTTGATGGTACCCTTCGAGAACATGTAGCCGCCCAGGAAACCGCCTGTGCTGGAGGCAAGCAGCCCTTTGGGGCCGGTCAGCCCTTGCACAAATCCGAAATCTGCACTGGGATCAATCTTCTTCGTGTCTTTGTATACGGCACTCAGATCAGAATCCACTGTAATGGCCATGCCCGCCTTGCCTTTAACCAACATGTCCTTCATCTGCATGACATTGATCAGCGCGAAATCCTGGTTCATAATCTTCTCTGCGTACATTTTCCGGTAAAATTGCAACGCTTCCAAATATGCCGGTGTTAAGAAGTTGGGAGTCACCTGGTTATTCACCAGTCCGTACGTAAACGGTGCACCGAAGTATATACTTACATCCCGTGTCAGTGAGTCCAAAGAGCTGGTCTCCACATAACCCACCGTATCATTCTTGCCGTTCTTGTCCGGATCATTCTCCGTAAATGCCTTGGCAACCTTGTAGAAATCATCCAGTGTCTTCGGCTCCGACAGACCCAGATTATTCAGCCAATCCTTGCGGTAAGCCACAACATGCCGGGCGGCGTCTCTGCTTCTGGGCAGCAAGTAGATTTTACCATCATAACCGGCCCCATTCAATACTTCAGGATTCAGCTTGGAGAGGTTAGAGAACTGCTTCAGGTATGGACCGATTTCCCAGAAGGCGCCTGCCCGCACCGCATTCACCACGTTGGCTGAGCGGTTGGAGCTGACCAAAAGCACGTGTGGCAATTCACTGGATGCAAGTGTAGCGTTGAATTTGTCGTTATAGGCAGTGGACGGCACCCAGGTAATATCCAGCTTGGTGTTGGTCAGCTTCTCCAGCTCCAGCTTGACGGGATTGTCGTCGTTGGGCGCTTCATTGGACATTTGGGTTATGATTTTGATCTTGGTGGGCTCTTCCTTCTTAGCCGGTGCTGATTGGACAGGAACCGAAGCTCCCGGCGCTGGAGAACTGGAACTGCCGCTTTTCTCTTCGGATCCACAGCCAGCCAATACGCTTACTGCTGCCAGGGATGCCGCTACCGAAATTAATCCAATAGTAGTGCCTGCTTTGTTCTTCATTCAAGTTGCCCCCTTGAGATGGATTAATAATTTTTTATCCTTTTACAGATCCAAGCATAACCCCTTTGGCAAAATGCTTCTGCAGAAACGGGTATACACACAGAATAGGCAGTGTAGCCACGGTTATCACCGCCATCTTGACGGTTTGCGGCTGGGCGCTGGCAGTTTCGGCCATGGCCTCTGAACTTTCCAGCCAGTTCTGGGATTGCAGCACAATAGAGCGCAGCAGCACCTGGATGGGCCATTTGTCCGCATCGTTCATATACAACACCGCCGCCATGAAGGTATTCCAATGGCCTACCGCATAAAACAGGCAGAAGGTAGCCAATGCGGGAAGGGACAAGGGCAGCACCAGCCGGATGAGAATCACCATGTCGTTGGCCCCTTCAATTTTAGCCGATTCCTCCAGACCGTCGGGCATTTGCTGGAAGAAATTTTTTAAGACGATCAGATTAAAAATATTGATGGCGCCCGGCAGCATCAGGGATCCGAAGGAGTTCAGCAGCCCCAGGGATTTGATCAGCAGATAGGTGGGAATCATTCCACCGCCGAAGAGCATGGGGAACACCACCATCATCATCAGAACCTTACGCCCGATCAGATCCTTTCTGGACAACGGATACGCCATCAACGAGGTCATAATCATGTTGATTAGAGTCCCCGCCACCGTAATGAATACCGTTACCAGAAGACTATGCATAATCCGGTCATTGGCAAATATCACCCGGTACGCATCCAGGGAAAACTGGGTTGGAAACAAAATGAAATCCTTGGTCAGTACCTCATGCTCGGAGGCAAAGGAGGTGCCGACAATGTGGACGAACGGCAGGGTTGTCGCCATCGCAAACAGGACAAGCAGCAGGAGGTTGACCGAGTCGAATATCCGGCCTCCCACAGAACGGTCTTTCACATGGAACAGCTCCTCTCTATATAATACCTTCCTCGCCGAATTTTTTGCTGAAGTGGTTCGCCAACAGCACCAGCACAAGGCCGACCAGGGACTTAAACAAGCCAACAGCGGCGGAATAGCTGAAGGAGCCCTGAATGATGCCCATGGTGTAGACGTAGGTATCGAAAATCTCCGCCACCTCCCTGTTCAGGGAATTCAGCATGAGGAACACATGATCGAAGCCCAGCTCCAGAATATCCCCCAGCTTCAGTATCAGAAGAATGAAAATGGTGCTGCGGATGGACGGCAGGGTTACATGCCACAGCTGTTTGAACCGGTTGGCTCCATCGATTCGCGCCGCTTCGTAGAGCTGCTGGTCCACACCCGCCAGCGCCGCCAGATAGATGATGGTTCCCCAGCCCGTCTCCCGCCAGATGGCCTGCAGAATATATACCGGCCGGAATAAATCCGGGTTCATCATGATGGTGAACTTCTCCAGTCCGACAGCAGCAAGCATGCTTTGAAATAAGCCATCCTGCATCTCGAAGACCACAAAGAAGATGCCGATAATAATTACCCAGGACATGAAGTGAGGAATATAAATCATGGTTTGGATGACCTTCTTGAAGCGTTGGTTGCGCAGTTCGTTCAGCATTAACGCTGCCACGATGGGCATGGGAAAGACCAGAAGCAGGTTCATCAGAGACAGGGACAAAGTATTCTTCAGCAGCATCAGGAAGGTGGGGTCGCCGAACAATCGGGAAAAATGCTTCACACCCACCCACGGACTGCCTGTTATCCCCTGGTAAGGGGAATAATCCTGAAAGGCAATGACAATCCCCCACATGGGGGCATACTTAAATACCAGAAAGTAAATAATGCCGGGTGTCAGCATAAAATAGAGCCACCGGTCCATGAGCATTTTGCGGATCGTTCTTTTTCTCATGAGCCAGCCTCTTGTGCTGCTCTCCGTCTGCCGGGGAATCTCGGACAGCTGATTCGCTTCAGCCATGGATTCATCACTCCTAACCTTCAACACTGGTCCCGCGCAACCGCTTGCTTTCTCCCCTATTCTAGGGGCCAACGGCTTTGACAGTCCATATTCATTTCTTCACCTGGCCGGTTTTGGCCATGAAATTCCTGCCGCAGGTCCCGGTTTATCGGGAATTAGGGCTATGGAGCTCCGCCGCAAGCATCATTAGGACGGTTCCGTACGTATATAAGGATTGGATAAAAGGAATATGGAGGTAACCCTCCAGCTCCTGGCAATCCGTACCGCCGGAGGCCCCTTCCACCTCTCCAAGGAGCGTGATTCTCCGAAGCACCTGCTGTGACGCTTGATGGCCCCATTCCTTAATGGTCTCAGGCAATATCCCCAGCTCCGCTCCAAGCAGCGCCGCATAGCCGAAAAGTGCAGTGGCGGTTGTTTCCGTATAGGAAGATTTCAGGTTGAGGACCGTATGCAGCATCCCGTCTTCATTCCGGAGCCGGTATGCGCTTTCCATGAAGGACAGGAACATACTGCTGAACATGCCTGTGTCGTACCGGGTTCCCTGCAGGAGCCGGAGCAGCTCCGCCAAAGCTGCCGCCATCCAGCCGTTGCCCCGTCCCCAGTGTTCGCCCAACTGCTTATGGTGCAGGGAATGATATCCATGGTAAAAGAGGCCGGTCTCCGGGTTATATAAACAGCCCGCATGAATTTCATATTGCCGGATTCCTTCTTCCACCAGCTCCGGCCGCCCGGCGTGCAGACCATAATCAATCATAAATATACCCGCCATAAACACCGTATCAATCCACAGCTGGTTCTTGTAATCGTCGAGACCGCCCTTGCCCCATACATGGGCAAACCCGCCGTTGGCTGTAAGCAGGGCCTTGTTTAGGCACCAATCCGCGAACTCCTCGCAGATGCTCCGGTAGAGTACGGCCTCCTGCTCCTGCAATTCCTTCTCCAACTTAAGAAGCATTAGCGCAGAGTTGGCCAAACACACGTAGTTGACCGAACCGAATTCCCGGAGTCCTGCATGCTGCCGGAACCAATCCCGGAGGAAGCAGAGATAAGCTTCGTCCCGGGTCCGATCATACATCCGGCTGATGCCGTACAAACCCACCCCTTGGCTCCAATCCCAATGGCTCAGGCTCAGATTCCAGGCGTCCGATTTCTGGGCGAGCATCGTCTCCAGAATGCGCTTCGCCCCAGCCTCAATCTCCACGGGTTGTACCGCGTTGTTCTGCTGGTGCTGTTTGTGCTGGTAAGGCTGTTGTTGATCCTGTTGTTGGCTCATCCTCCTACCCCTCCGCTTCTGCCAGACTCTGCTGCCGCCAGAAGCCGTTTATGATCCGGCTCATGCTTCAGCATAAGCGCGGTCTTCATCTTCAATTGGCCGATGAGCTCCGGTATGGGCGCCAGCTCGAAGACGCTTTCCTCCTCCGGGCAGCCGGCAGTGATGATGGGCGGGATAGCAGCCTGCTCCAGCAGCCGGATCAGCTCTTGCACATTATCCGTTTCCGCCCGCACCACAAACTGCATCTCCACCGGCAGCACCCGAGCCGTCCCGCCCCTGTCTACCTCCCGTTCGGTGGTGCTGACAGCTGCCCGTTCCAACAAATCCTGATAACGGCTGGTGTGCCGCACCGTACGGAGCAGACACCGGAGCACCCGCAAGCGGTGCAGCACCTGATTCCCGTCCGTTGCAAGACTCTCCGCCACCCTGATGGCTTGGGCCACGTGCCCCAAGGCCGTGTCCAGAAGCTTGCCCGCCAGCCAGGTGCCATGTTTGCCTTGAATCAGCTTGGCCGCTTGGCAGTCCATCAGATCCGCCGCGTGCTCCTCCGTCCGGGCTTGGAACTGGAATGGGCGGTAATACGCCTTGGTCTCCTGCGGCAGCTCCATAGGGTAAGGCACCAACGGACGCGTCAGCCAACGCTGGGCGGTGACACCCAGCAGGAGCACTGGCCCGCCGTTTTCCATAGGCTTGACTGCCTCCACCGCCCGGCGGATATGCTCCCACAGCTCCAGGAGTTTATCCTCGCTGCCGGTTGCGGCAACGGCATCGGCCGCTGTTTTCAGCAGACCAGCTCGGGCGTAAATACCGTCAGTGGGGCGCTCGCCGAAGCGGCGGTACACCTCCATCAGCTCCACAGAAGCCTCCGACGGGAAATTCACCAGCAGCGTCTGTGCCTTGCTCTTGAAGGCCCGTTCCAGCTGCTCCGCAAAATCCGCCGTCTGGGGCAGCTCCTTCACCGGGTACAGGAAGGACCCGTACAAATAATTGGTGGAGCCGGCAATAGCCGTTCCCCCTCCGCCGATCCCCTGACCTTTGATCAACTGGCGCTCCACAGAGCCGACCTCTGTCTGCGGGATGGTGCCGATAAGCTGAATCTGTGCTTCCAGGCCTGCTTCGGCCGCCCCTGCCTGCACCGCGGACATCCAGCCGGATATCCGTTCGGCCAGCGGGCGGTGTTCACAATGGGCTGGACCGTTGCGCCCCGGGTACAAACCCTCGCTCCAGCAGATTCCGCCACCGGAATCATTGGTGAGGAACGTGAAGCGGTCTACCGGGGCCAGCCCGCAGATCCGGGCAGCCGATTCCCGGTACATGGCCAGCACCTCCGGATGGTCGATGCAGGGAGCATAGTATGGCTTGCGGGCACGGAGCGGATGCTCGCATCTTGGGCCGCGCCACTCCGGATGAGCCAGATACACCTCCTCTGGCAGCCACATGGGCTCGCATCCCCAGACGCTCCCCTTTAAACCCAGCTCCCGGAGGATTTCCCCCTTGCGGGCAATGATCTCCAGACTCCGCTCCGCATGATCTGCCGGAAACCACGGAGCCAGGAGCTCCGGCACTGCCGCATCGAACAGGCTGAACCGGATGATGCTCCAATTGGGATACGGATCCTGGCGGTCCTTCTCCCAGCGCCACCGGTTGTAAGGAAGCGAATCCACATTCACGTGAGTCGCCCCCAACGCGGCAGCCTGCTCGGCAAACCGCCGGAACGGCTCCACCTCCACAATCCGGCTGCGAAAGATAATGGTTGTATAACGGTTGTTCATTACCGGCACTCCTCATTTCCTATGGCATTGAACCCTTTCACAACGCCACTATACGGCCGGCTTGGATTGACCGTCTATATTCATTTCCTCAGTTCCTGTACGGATCACATTAATGGCCACAGATAGGAAAAGATGATTATGACCTGTCATCCTTCTCGTTCTTTTCCCGGTAGTCGTTTGGTTTTTCCTGGTATATAATAGAGATTATTGGAACCATTAGCCGAACCCGCACGTAAACAATCCAAACCATTATCCTGAGGAGGAACCTTATGAAACTATTGAAGGATATGATCAAAGTGTTATTTATCATTCCGGCAGGAACCGTCATTACCTTTTTCTTCGGACACCAGCCGGTGATGCTGGCTAACGATATGATGAAGAAGCAGGACCGAGGCGCAATGGAGTATCAGCGTTTGGAGAGGATATAAGAAATATTGGGGCTTGACGCACAGAGCCATCCGTAAAAAGCAAAAACCGCGCAATGCGCGGTTTTTGTTTTATAAGTGCTGGAGACTGTAACGGAACTATCCGCCCCTTAGAAGCTGCAATCCTCCGATTAAGGGGAATTTAACTACGCTAAGAGTCTCTCCGTTCCGTAAGAAAACCGGAATAGTGATTTAACGCCTTTAAGAGCTTCTCAGTTCCGTTACCGCACCAATGCGGCCGCCCTGGTCCCAAAACCTCAGATCTCAAGATTCCAACCGTTCATACGCCGGCACCCGTTTCAGCTTCTTGTTCCCCGCCACCGTCTTCCGCCCGCCCAGCTTAAACACAACGATTCCCGCTGCGATGACCAATACACCAAGCAGCTGCGTCCCGGTAAAAGGCACCTTCTCAAGACCGAACCAGCCGAGCGTATCCCAGACGACGGCAAAACCCAATTGCGAGATCATCGCTACTGCCGCGGCATAGGTTGCCCCCAGCAGATGGGTCCCCCGCACCATACAGATGACCACTCCTACGCCGATCAGGCCGCTGAAGAAATACCACGGCTCCACATGCTCAGGCCGGAACATGGCCATTCCCTCCGAGGCGAAGCCGATGATAAAGGATGCCAAAAACCCCATGCCCAGCACCAATGTTGTTGTTATCCACAGACCCGCCTTCACATGGACCCGGTTGTTAAAGATATTTTGCAGGCCCACAAGCGCGCCTGCAAGGCTCGCCATTATAATGCCGATTAGCATGGCGATCACTGCTCCTTTTCATATATATTATGCTTGGCCAGAGCCTGCAGCTTGCTCCGGTCGGCCACCGTAATCCCCTTCCGGCTGCGCTCCACCAGTCCGTCCCGGTCGAACTGCCGGATCACCCGGTTCACATGGCGGTAGCTGGTGCCGATCAGATGAGCGGCATCCGTCAGATTAACCGGACGTTTGGAACGGGACTGTCCCCCGCCCTCTCCGCTCTCTTCTGATACCGACAATAAATAACTAGCCAGCCGCACCTCCACCGGATAGAGGAGATTAAAGCTCAAGGAGGCGGATTTCACGAAGAACTTCTCCGTAATCATCTGCAGCAGAAAATGGAGCAGCGGCGGATGATCCCCATATTGGCGGAGAAGCCGGTACGGAACAGCCAGCATCGTGACTCGGGTCATCGCCTCTACCGTGTTCATAATATCCGTTCCGCGGATATATTCGATATCCCCGATCAGCTCCAGGGGCGTTTTGAAGCTGAGAATTAATGTTTTACCCTCCTCGGAGGTGGTGAAGATTTTCAGCTTGCCCGCAATCAGGAAATATAAGGTCTGGCCGGGATCGCCCTGGGAGCAGACCAGCTCCCCTTCCTCATAAGAGCATAACGTCATATGAAGCCGGAGACCCGGCGGGATCACATCCTCCAGCCCGTGCTCTGCCACCGCCCGGTTCAAAAATGCGCTATCCTTCCATTCCTTCATACTGCCAACTCCGTTTCGCATGTTGGTTCTATCGGATCATAATCATGCCCATCATAATCCAAGAATCACCACACCTGCAATCATCAGCGATAAACCGACAAACTGGGGAAGATGCATCTCCTTCTTTTCAATCCCGAACCAGCCTTTGCTGTCCACAAGAAACGTCATGCCCAACTGGGCGATGAGCACCGCGGATACCGACAAGGTAGCTCCCACATGATGGATGGCCGTAATATTGCTGAAAATAATTACGGAGGCCAACGCTCCGCCGCCCAGATACAGAGGCTTTACTTGCCGGAGCGGGCCCAATCCGGGTTTCCCTCCGGTGACGGCCAACATCAGGACCAGCGCCGCTACAAAACCGGTGAATTGGGTAAGCGCAGCCGCCTGCCAGGTCCCCATATCCGTGCCGATACGGGAATTGGCCACTCCCTGGAGGGTAATGAGTGCCCCGCCCAAAAAGGCATAAGCAAATCCCTTCATATATTCCTCTCCCCTTACTGCAAAATTCGTCTTCCATCATTAAACGATAACCGCCGAATCAGCCGTTAGGACATATGTCCTGTTGCAGGTCATGAATGTGCAAGCAGTGATATCTTGGACTTTTTGTTTATCTTCCCCGCCATCCGGGGTAATACTATAGAGGAGAGTCTTTCGCCATCCATCCCAAAAAGGAGTTGTGCACAATGAAACAAATGACCAAGAAGGTTGCATTTCTGCTGGCGGACGGATTCGAGGATTCCGAAATGAAGAATCCGTATGAAGCCATTACCAAAAACGGCAATGACGCCGTCATCATCAGCTTGAATGCCAATGAAGAGCTCCATGGCAAAAAAGGCACCATTACGTATACATCCCATTTATCCGCCAAGGAAGCCTATGCTACCGATTATGAAGCTGTCATTATTCCCGGCGGCACATCACCGGAGAAGCTGAAGCATGATCCGTATATGATCAAGTTTGTCCAGGAAGCGGACAAAGCAGGCATCACCATCGCCGCCATCTGCCATGGACCCCAGCTGCTGGCGGAGGCCGATTTGCTGAAGGGGAAAACCCTTACGTCATACCCCGGCATCGCCCAAGAGGTCATCGCCGCGGGCGGCAGCTATCTGGACCAGCCGGTGAAGGTGGACGGCAATCTGATTACTTCCCGCACACCGGAGGATGAGTCGGTCTTTATTGAAGAAATTATCAACAAGCTGGGCGTTACCGCTTACTGATCTTCGGGTAAAAGAGCCCGTTAAAAGCAAAAAAAGCCGGTTCTCCGGCTTTTTTTCGTGCTTTACACTCATTTCCCTCTTGCCTGCACAGTCCTGCCCTTCCCCGCTATACCATAACGCCGCAGAGTCAGTCCGCCCAGCAATCCCAGCGCCCGGTCGGCTGCAAAGCCCATAATCCCCAAGGACAGAAGCCCCACGAAGATCCAGTCCGTTTTGAAGTACAGACGCGAATTCCAGATCATAAACCCCACACCGCTATTGGCGGCCACCATCTCCGCCCCGATAATCGCCATAAAGGAGGAGCCCATGGCCAGGCGGATGCCGGTGAACATATACGGGACAGTGTCGGGCACGATCACATGGAGCAAGATCTGCCACTCGGACGCACCCATACTCCGGGCCGAACGGACCTTATCCTCCTCTACAGCCAAGGCGCCGCTCATGGTATTCAGAAGAACGATGAACAGAGTGGAATACAAAATCAGCATAATCTTCGACTTCTCTCCGATGCCGAACCAAAGCATGAATAAGGTGATGAAGGCCAGCGGCGGGATAAACCGGATAAAATTGAGGAACGGCTCCGTTACCGCCCGGAACGATTTGAAGCGTCCCATGATAATACCCAGCGGGATGGCAATAGCACTGCCCAGTACCCACCCCGTCAGCACCCGCAGGAAGCTGATGCCGATATACCGGAACAAGGACCCGTCCTGGGACAGCTCCAGGGCCCCCTGCAGAGTCCGGTACGGTCCGGGCAGAAAGTCCGGATTGGATACGGAGGCGGCAGCTTCCCAGATCAGGAGTCCGATGATCCAGGTAAATATCCCCGTTTGATAGCTTTTGCGCAGAATCCAGAGCATTGTGGCAACCTCCTAATCTTCTCTTTTCATTCCCCGAAGTGCCTCTGGATGGAGCTGTAATGGGCATTAAAGGCGGAATCGGTAATGGTCCGGGGATAGGACAGCGGCACCTCGTAGATATCCGTGATCCGGGAGGCGGGGCCGACAGACATAATCCCCACCCTTTGGCCCAACAGAATGGCCTCTTGAATGTCGTGGGTAACAAAAATAACGGTTTTCCTTGTTTCCTGCCATATCCGGATCAGCTCGTTCTGCATAGTCCTCCGGGTCATGGCGTCCAGAGCGCCGAAGGGTTCATCCATGAGCAGAATCGCCGGATCGTTGGCCAGCACCCGGGCCAGCTGCACCCGCTGCTTCATTCCACCGGAGAGAGCGTCGGGAAATTTGTCCTCGTGGCCCTCCAGCCCCACCAGCCGGATGAAGCGGTCAGAGCTTTCCCTGCGCTCTTTGCGGGGAATATGCTTCATACGAAGTCCAAATTCTACATTCTCCCGGACAGTCAGCCAGGGGAACAAGGAGGCGTCCGCCTGCTGGAAAACCATGGCTCTGTCTCTGCCGGGTTTGCGTATTTCCTCCCCATCCACCGAGAGCCGCCCCTCTGTTTTGCCGACGAAGCCGGCAATCATGCTCAGGAGAGTGGACTTGCCGCAGCCGCTGGGACCCAAGAGGATAAAAAATTCACCGCCTTTGACCACCAAATCTACATCCTTAATGATGTAATGGGGCTCTGCAGCCGTACCAGCCGAGAAGCTTTTGCGCAAACGCTCAATGAATATGGTATTGGTTTTAACCGCCAATGACATGGCGCTCCCTCCTTCCGGGATTTATTTAGTGTAGGTCACCGATTCGGGAAAGGCGGCTTTTAGGGCCTCCACATCAATTTTATCCTTCAGCTCATATTTGTCCTTGAGAATGCCCCGTTGCTCCAGCCAAGCCTTCATGCTCTCCAGATGCTGGTAGTCTTCCTTGGTGAAGCCCAGCACATAATTCTGGGTGTCGAGATCTTTCAGAACCCCTTCCTTGGGCAGCTTGATATCCCGGAAAGCCAACTCTGCGGTTTGCTCCTTATGGGCCGCTATGTAGTCGATCCCCTCCTTCACCGCCTTCAAATAATTGGTGACGGTCTGGGCTTTGGTCTTCAGGTACCCGGCATCGACAACCTGAAAGGAGCTGATTTTCACATCAGTCTGGTTCATGTCCCCCAGGCTTTTGATGCCGTCCACCTTGAGGAACTTCTCCAGCAGGGCCCCTCCGCTCCATACGGCGTCCATTTCCCCTTTGGTCAAAGCCACGATGGCTTCATCGGGTGTGCTGTAATATACCATCTTGACGTCTTTTTCATCGATGTTGAGCTTCTCCAGAAATTTCGCCCAGACATATTCATAGACCGTTCCCCGGGCAACGCCCAGCTTCTTGCCTCTCAGCTCCTCGGGTTTGGTAATGTCCCCCTTCACCAGCAGCACCGTGGTTCGGGAGGAAGCCTCCGTAGCCCGAGTCAGGGTGCTTACGATCTTCATGTCGCCCTTGCCCAGGGAGTTAAGCAGCGCATAATCCGCAGCCGTAGCGGTATCCGTACGCTGCACCAATAGCGCATTAATGGTGTCGATGCCATAAGCGAAGTTGCTGATTTCCGCCTCCACGGCAAACTTCTTGAAGAACCCCTGCTCCTGGGCCTGCCGGAATTGCAGGGAACCCCCCGCCGCCGTATCCAGGCCGAAGCGGATTTTGACGGGTTTAACGGCGAACGCTGCTTGGGTCTGGGTTGCGGCTGATGATGCTCCGCCGGAGGCGGCCGGGCTGCCGGGAGTGGCTCCGTCTGCTTTGGTACCGCAAGAGGAAGCAAAAACCGCCAGGGAGTAAACCAGCAATCCGGCGCCTGCCCAACGGACCAAACCTAGGGAAGAATGAGATTTATTCATTATTTTAGCCTCCTATTGTCCTCATCAATCCGGGCAACGCATAGTGCCCCTTCTCCATAAGAAGCGGAGACGTTCACCTGGGCAACGGAGGCAGCCCCTTTGGGGGCGGCTCCCGGAACCCGGAAGTCCGCCGGGTCCAAGGGAAGAATGGCCGCTTCCTCCGGCTTCTCCAGTTGGGGTACCCAGTCATAGGGAACCCGGTAAGCGCGGTACACCATATTGGAATTGCGTTTATTTTTGTAAGGGGATATGTATTCCCAAACCAGCTCATGCTCCCGGGTCACCTCGAATACTCTCCCGTCTGCCCCTTCTGTAATCAGAGTGTTGCCGTTGGGCAGTCTTTGGGCAGAGCTAATGTAGGGGCTATAGAAGCGGTAGGAATCCAATGGAGCCTGGAACCCGGCCTCTGTAGGCGTGTATTGCCATTCGACCGCAAGCGTCACCGGGTTGATCTCCAGAATCCGGGAGTGGTCCCGCAGCGCATTCTTCTGCCCATAGGGCGACGACGGATTAGGAAGGCCATACCCGGCCCAGCCGCCGTTGTCGAATACCAGCAGATTCCCTTCACCGGGCAGTCCCTTGGGAATGATATGGGCATGATGCTGGCCGATGATCCAGCCGATTTCCTTCAGCTCCGGCAAGGAATAATCCGGTCCGAGGTGCCAGACGATCCTTCCTGTTTCCCTGTCGATGATCGCGATAATGTTGGTTTCCCGTCCGTCCCAGATAATATTGTCCGGATGAAAGCGCAGGTCTCCCTGGTCATAAAACTTATTGGGTCCTACATAGGAGACGGAGTTAATATGCATCCAATCCCCGCCTCCGCTGTTGCCGAAGGCTCTGCCGTTGGGATCGCGGAACAGTACATTCCGGGCGCTTTCGTCAAACCCCAGCTCCTCAAAATGCTCATTGCAGGCCCATTCCCACAGAATGCGGCCCTCCCAGTCCACCTCCAGAATCACATCATCCAAAAGTGGTTTATCCGAGATGGCTGGATTATGGACATCCTTATGAGCCAGGATCAGGGTGCGGCCGCCATGAACCTGGGGCTTCAAGCCGGGAGCGTAATACCCCACGGGATTCCCCTCCCGCTGGAAATCATGGTGGGCTCTGGCCATCCAGCGGGGCTCATGGTCCGGGTCTTCGATCCACTGATAACGGTCGAATCTCCAGACCACATTGCCCTCCCAATCCACCTGCACCACATCCACCTCATCCTGGAATCCGTAGTTGGGATCCCGCAGGCCTGTGCTGCCGAAAACATAACCTCCGGGCAGCAGCTTGTTTGGAAAACCCCGCAGCCCCTTCCAAAGATGTACCTCTCTGCCGCTCATATCAATCAGCAGCGCCCCCACATCGGCAGCCTGATAAAGGGTATAGCCGCTCCACGCTTTGTCCGGGGCGTAAACCGTTGTTCCTGTTGGATAAATGGTGGGATGTCCCATAATATCGCCTCCTAATGGTTCTTTATGACATTAAAGATTAATAACTTAAATAATTGCTTTGCTGCGGATTCCTCTCCAATTTCCCCGTTGTTTTCTTCTTCTCCGCTGCTGGAAGGAGTTTCATTTGCCCGGCCGCATTGGATTCCGCCAATAGGAGTATGGTCTCGGAGAAATGCTCCAGCTTCTTGTAGAGGGTCCGATAGAATTCCGTCTGCTGCCGCAATTCCTCCTCAGTGAAGCAGTCGAAGAGGATACTGATGCACCGTCCCCCGATATTCCGGTTACGCTCAAACATGTCCCTGCCTTTCTCCGTAAGGGACAGCACCACCGCCCGTCTGTCTTCCTTAGGCCGGCTTCGGACGGCATAATCCAACTCCTCCAGCCTGTCGCATATAGCGGTAATGGCGCCTGAGGTTAAATCCATTTCACCCGCAAGCTCCCCCAGCCGCTGCTCCCCCTGATCAGCCAGCTTACGGAGAATCATCATTCCAGGCAGGGTCACCCCCTCCACCAGAATCTTGTCCCGTTCCTTGACGAATTTGCGCACCATTCTGCGGAACAGCCAATCCGTTTCCTCCATGGACGTTTTGCTTGTATCCTCCATTCCATCTAACCCCGCATTTCCTTAACTTCCTTCAGCGTTCATTATTTTAACGGTGAAGGATTAGGCCGAAAAAAAGAAAAAACACAGGAGCATCCGCGTAGGTTACGCAGGAGGCGTCAGCTGTGTTTCCGGTGGTCCGGTCAACTTAGTCATTAATTCCTATGTGTTTAATCGGTTATCCGTATACTAGCATTTCCCATGTTATCCGTCAATACTTTTTATTTGTAGTTGGAACCATACTCCAGGTCAAAACCGGATCTCGTATTCGCAATGCTCATGGCCGCTCACATTGCACTTGGTTTCCCGGACGTTTACCCGTTTCCCCCAAATCCGGCTTAACGCTCCTTCCATGATCGCTCCCTCCAGATCACAGACCATCTTTTCGTCCATGACCGGCAGGCCCTTACAAAAGCAATCATCCATGGCAACGCGTACCGTCCCCTCTTCCCTGGAGAGAACCCGGGGGATTCCGATCTTCAGGTCCTGGATCAGCTGCAGCAGCTCCTCCAGACTGTTCACGGGCAGGCTTTCCCCGATTTTCCGTCCCACGGTCAGGGTTGTGCCTTTGCCGCCCATGGGCAGGCCTTGATACATTCCGATCAGCCGGATGGTCCGGAACAGCTCCAGCGGCACCTGATCCCCCAGCTGCGTTCTGGTGATGGAGCCCATATCTGAAAACGTAAAAGCATTCATTGCTCTTCTCTCCCTTGCTGGTTGTTTACAGGCCTATCATGCCACAATTTGGCGGGGGCTGCCTTGATCCAGATCAATTTTGCACCCGGTAAATGTGACCCTCATCACAATAGGCTTATGCCTGTCCGTGTAGCCTATAGTCAAACGACATCATGCCGGGAGTGACTAGACGTGCAACAATGTGAACGGTGCAGCACAGGCTTAACCAGCTTTTTGCGGAGAGTACCGGTATTTCAATCCCTCACACTGGAGGAGCTGCAGCTTTTATCCCCATATGCAGCCTTCCGCTTTCCGGACAAGGGCGAGGCGGTTTTCCTGGAAGGCGGACGTGCGGATGCACTCTATATTCTGGTAGACGGTCTGGTAAAGCTGAGCCGGAATTCCAATACGGGCAAGGAGCACATCTTAAGGCTATTGTACCCGGGCGATGCCTTCGGCCAGTTCGCACTCCTGCAGGAGAAGCCGTATTATACGACTGCCGAGGCGGTGGCTCCCTCCGTGATCTGCCGGATTTCCGGAGGTCATTTCCTGTCCCTTCTGGAACGCAAGCCCCAGCTGGCCTACCGCTTCCTGCAGGCGGCGGCCGAACAGCTCCAGCAGGCTGACGAATGGGCTGACGCCATGAATGTGCTGGATGTGGAGCAGCGATTGGCCAGGCTTTTGATCCATTGCCGGGACAAACGCGGGTCACGCCTTACCCAGGAGATGGAGCTTCCCGCCGCCAAAAAGGACCTGTCCGCTCTTTTGGGCACCTCCCCGGAAACTCTTAGCCGGAAGCTGTCCAACTGGGTAGAGGGCGGCATCATCAGTATGCGCCACAGAACCATCCGGGTGCTGGATCAGGACCGTCTGGTGCAGCTGTCCAGAGGCTACAAATAAACGGATATCGCACCATATACCAGCATCAAGGCCATAACCGCCTGGAAAGGCCGGTGGTATTTGCCCAAAAACCGGCTGAATATCCCGCCGAACAGAGCCCATGAGCCTGCCGAGAGGACCGCAGTCCCCCCAAGAATCAGAGCGGTGAGTAGCAGCGTCCGCCATGAGTCATCGAAGGGCATCACAAAGGTGGATATAGCCGATAGCGCGTAGAGTATTCCCTTGGCATTCAAAAATTGAAGGGCCACACCTGCCCGGAAGCTGTTCAGCTCCCTGGTTTCCCCTTCCCTGCCGGGTTTGCTGATGGCTATGGCATAGGCCAAAAAAAGCATATACAAACATCCTAGAGCATTCATAACCCCGGTTATTGACGGCAGATATTGCCGGAGGACCACGTTGAATAAACCGCACAGAAGTGAAATCAGGAAAAAACCGGAGGCCGCCCCCAATACAAACCGGACGGTGCGGACAAAGCCGAATTTGCTGGCATTGTGCATACTCATCATATTATTAGGCCCAGGTGTAAAGGAAGAAACGAATACATACATAAAAAAGCCGGTCGAAAACATTTTTACCACCCCATGGATATGTTATAATACACAAAATGAACGCAATAACGTCCGTGTACGTCATATTATATATTATGGTCGTTATATAGCACAATAGGGGGCAGTAAAATGGACGACATTAATGTGGTGTTAGCGAAAAACCTGAAGAATCTTCGGGACCGGCACCGGTTAAGCCTGGACAAGGTGGCGGAGCTCAGCGGGGTCAGCAAAACCATGCTGGGTCAAATCGAACGGGGTGAATCCAATCCGACGATCAATACCGTGTGGAAAATCGCCAACGGCCTGAAAACCAGCTTTACCTCCCTCATCAACGAGCCTGTGCCGGATGCCGCGGTTATTACCTCCGGACAGGTGCAGGTCCTGGTAGAGGATAACGGGAAATGCCGGTATTATGCCTATTTTCCCTTTGACGAAAAAAGACGTTTTGAGATGTATACCATTGAAATGGACAAAGGGGGATATCTGAGCTCGGAGCCACACCGGGAGGGTACGGAAGAGTCGGTCACTATATTCGAGGGGGAGCTGACCATCCGGGTTAACCAAGAGGAATATACCGTCAAAAAAGGGGACGCCATCCGCTTTCTGGCGGACAGGTCCCACTCCTACCACAATTCCGGACATGATATGGTCCGGCTCAGCATGGTGATTCATTATCCGAATGGAGGCTAAGCTTTGTGCGGAACTCCTCCGCCAGCCGCATCGGCAGACCGTCCCGGTTAGCTGCTGTTACGGGAAGCACCGTTACCGCCGGATGCCGGATAATGGCGTCCATCCAGGGATGACCTGACTGCTTTAGCACCCCCAGGATGGGAATGACTCCGTTAATGGCCAGCAGCACCGCTCTCTGGAAAAAACGGGCATCCCGCTCCAAGGGACCCAGCTCATCCATCAGCAGGAGCCTTGCCCATGTCCGGCAGGCGTCCAGATAACCACTGCCCAATTGATCAAAGGCAACGGAATCGGCAAGGAAATCCGGCCGCGGCGGCAGCCCGCCCCCGAACCGGGCTACGGCATGTGCTTCATCGTAAGCCGGCTCCTCCCAGGCTGGATTCAGATACAGCCTGCGGTCCGGGCTGGCTCTCTCCGGTCCGAAGCCGGTGACGAAGCCCCCCGGGCGGATGTTCAGCTCTGCCAGCACCTTGCCAATCACGGTGCTTTTCCCCACACCAATTTCCCCTGTCAGGAACACATGCATACCGCCCTACCTCCTTCAATACGGAACACACCCATATGTTTGGTGTAGGGCAGGTAATAGGCGTACGGAGCCTGCTCTGCTTGGACCAGCCGTCGGGCCATACAGGCTTCTGTTTCCTCTGGGGTGCTGCCGTAATACACCTGCAGGAAACGCATGGCATCCGGCTTGGATACAAAGGGCTGGCCGAATTCCAAAGATACCGGCTCCAGTGTGTAGCCCCGGCCTGCCTCCTTCAGCTGCCGCTCCACCTTGTCCGCCGTTTGCCGCTTTCGTTTGCTTCCGGACAGTCCCTTACCCCCCATGCTGCTGCCTTCATTGAGGTCCACTATAGAGATCAGCTGTTTGCAGAACGGCAGGAAGAACTCCAGCGTGCTGCTGCCGAAATACGACATCAGAATGACATCACAAACTGGCTCCGTTTGGTAACAATCCCCATGCATCGTGGAGATGTTGCCGATCCCACGGGCAGCAGCATCCGCCTCCAAAGAGGCCAGGGCCTCCCGGTTCATATCCACCCCGACAATCCGCCCCACCTCCCCAGCCAGCTCCTGGGAGAGCAGTCCCAAACCGCAGCCAATGTCGTACATCAGCTCCGCCCCGCTCACCGTCTTTCGCAGCCGGTCCGCCAGCTTCCGGTGGAAGTCCGTATAGGCGCTGGCCGCTTTAAACCAAGCTATGGTTTCCTCATTCCATGCAAAATGCATACGGGTTCCCTCCTATTGTGATGATTCAACTTGAGATGATTCAAACCTCAGGCTGACCTTCTGGCCGCTGGTATATATTTTGAGATGTTCCTGCCCGGAGCAGATCCGGCGGGCCTTGGCCCCATCCTTGATCACAATACCGGACAAATCCGAGATGCCGAATTCCTGCAGCATCGGTGCCATGGGCGTAGACGGCCCCACCACCACAACCTTGGCCCCTCGAATCAATTTCAAAAACCGGGGCAGCGCCTTATTCACCAGTGCCGTCGCCGTTATCACCACAAACTCCGCCTCCGGCAGCAGCGCCTCCGCCGCCCACTCCGGATAATCTCCCTCCTGCGGGATAAACTCCAGCACGGACAAATCGCATACCGGGCGGAACAATGGGTCCAGATAGTGGAAGTGCCCTACCACAACTACTTTTTTGCCCCGGATCACATTCTGGTAGGAAATAAACGGGTCGTGGATCCGGTCCTCCGCAAACCGCACATGGGAGACGGGTACACCATTAGCTGTTGCCACCGGCAAGGCGTTGTAATAGGCGTTGATCGCTGCCTGACCCACGCTGGCTTCCTCCAGATTCCAGGACTTCACACATTGGGCCAGCTCCTTCAGCTTCATACCCGGAGGTTTGGACAAAAGCGTCACAGGCCGGGTCCGTCCGGTCACAATTCCACTGAAGCCAAACCCCAGCTCGCTTTCCACCAGGACCCGGCCATGGCCGCATACCAGATCCTTCACCAGACAATCCTCCGGTATCCCTTCTATCATAGCGTCATATAAACCCCACATTTAAAGCTCCTCCTTCCAAACTCCAGGCTTGATACGTTCCCCCCGGCGCAGCCGGTGGCGGACCTCCATCATCTGCCTGTCCAAATCCTCCAGAAGGGCCAGGCTCTCCCGCTCCTCATCCGAACCCTCCAGAATGGCGGCTATCCCGCCGTTGCGGATCACAATCCGCTTATCGGCGCTTAAGGCCAGCACCGGATCATGGGTGGACATCAGCACCATTTTGTCCTGGCCGGCCAACAGATGAACTGCCTCCCTGCGGTCGATGCCCGCATTCTCGATCTCATCGATAAGCACGATGGGGGATGCACTCATATATGCCGTATCCGCAATCATGAGAGCACGGGATTGGCCGCCGGAGAGCTGTGTCACCTTGGTATCCAGGTTGAATTTCTCCCCCGCCAGCCCGTTGGCGCAGGAGAAGCACTGCCAGACCACAGCCTCCGGGTCCACACATAGCCTGCTCCGGGCATGCATGGTCAGAAACTCCGCCACGCTCAGGTCCACCACAAAATTCATGTTCTGCGACAGCTGCGCCACCAACCTGCCTTCCATGGCAAAGCGGAACTCATCGTCCGCCGCGGCTCCGTTCACGAGAATCCGCCGCCCTGTAGGGGTGTCCCCCTGGGCTACACATTCGATATCACCCAGGAGTCTGCTTTTGCCGGACCCGGTAGGGCCAACAATGCTCACAATCTCCCCCTTGCAGATGGTTAGCTGTATATCCTCCGCCCTGCCGGTTTTGTCTTGGCCGCCGAGAATGGTCAGGGTATGGATGTCCTCCACCGACGGGTTGGCAAGTACCGACTCCAGAAACTCCTCCAGCTGCCCCAGCACCTCAACGGGTGTATATCCGAACTCTGCCAGCCGCTCCGCATTGGCATGCTCCAGCGCTTGATGCAGCGGAAGATGGTCCGGCAGCCCCTCCAGATTCAAGTTCAGCAGAAAATCACGGGTAACCGGATAAAGCTGCTCCAATTGCCGGATAGTGTGGGAATGAATCAGCTCCGGGTAGGTCATGGCGCATACCCGAAGTCCATTTTTTTCAGCATCCCCATCTGGTAGCCCTCCCCGATTCTGGTTTCCCCCGTGCAATAGGAGCAGACAGAGGCCGGTGTGGTAAAACGGAGCCGCATATCCCGAAGCGTGAGGGTTTCCGGTGCCGCCGCCACATGTTTGCCCAGCATAAACGCCCCCTGGCCCGTGATGCCATTCACATGCAGGATGGACGCCCGGCTGTTAACCTGCCGCACATTAAACCGGAACACCTCCCGCTCCGCCTGGGATACAATATCCCCCTTGGTGATCACAGCCAGATCCGCCAGCTTGAGCATCGGCCCGATTTTCCGGGGCGTATGAATGCCCGACAGACTGTCGATGACACACACCGCCAGAATGCCGCGGATATGGGGGGAGCAGCGGTTGCATAAGCCGGCGCTTTCGGTAATCAGCAGATCCAGCCCCATTCTCCGCCCCCAGTCCATCGCATCCTCAATATTGCTCACATAGAAATGATCGGGGCACACTTTCCCGGAATACCCTACCTGGACCTGGATACCCGCTTCCCGGTACCGGTGCTGGTCAAAGGAGGTTAGACAGTCGAATTTGACTACACCCAAGGTCCAGCCTTTCTCCTTGAGAGATTCAGCCAGCTGGAGAATCACCGAGGTTTTCCCGGATGACGGAGGCCCTGCTACTGTGACAAGCTTCATGTTCTCACCCTTTCTTCAATCACACTAAACATATCTAGATATAGTAATGAAACATAATCTACCGGTTATTTTCAGAATAATCAACCTATATTTTATAACTTTCACAAATTAAATATATTTAATTATAACTAAATATATTTTAATCATTGACAGAGTTTTCCCCAGCCTGCTACAATTGTCGAAAAAATAGGGAGGGATACAGTTGTCCAGCCGCAGAATGATCCCGCTTTTAGCCGGACTTGGTTTGCTGCTCCTTGTCCTGGTGGTGCTGTCGCTGAATATGGGCCGTTATCCCATTACGCCGGGTCAGGTGCTTCATATGCTGCTCCCGGATCTCGGCAATAGCTTGGGCCTGCCAACAACGGATGGGCAAATGCAGGCAATCTTCTTCCAGGTGCGGCTCCCCCGGATTGTGCTGGCTTGTCTGGTAGGCTGCTGCTTGTCCGCCGCCGGAGCGGCGTACCAGGGGATATTCCATAATCCCATGGCTGCTCCCGATGTGCTGGGGGCATCCGCCGGAGCAGCCTTCGGCGCCGCTTTGGCCATTCTGCTGGAGGGCTCCAAGCGGGATATTACCGCCAGCGCCTTTCTGTTCAGCCTCCTCTCCGTCGGTTTGGTGCTGTTTATCGGGCGCCGGGGCAAAGGCAGACAGGTGCTGGTTCTGATCTTATCCGGCATCATGATCGGTTCCCTCTTCTCCGCCTGCACCTCGTTTGTGAAGCTGGTGGCGGACCCCAACGACCAGCTTCCAGCCATCACCTATTGGCTGATGGGGAGTTTAGCCGGAGCCCAGCCCTCGGACGTGAAGTTCATTATGGTTCCCATGCTGCTGGGGATGCTCCCGCTATATCTCTTGCGGTGGCGGATCAATGTGCTGACTCTGGGCGAGGAGGAGGCCCGGGCGATGGGCGTACATACGGGGGCGATCCGAATGACAGTGATCCTGTCGGCAACTTTGATCACGGCCTCCAGTGTCGCCGTCAGCGGTATGATCGGCTGGGTGGGGCTTGTAATTCCACATTTGGCCCGGAAGCTGGCCGGTCCTAATTACAGCCGGCTTCTGCCTGCAGCCATGCTGGCCGGGGCGATCTTCCTTTTGATCGTGGACAATGTGTCCCGGAATGTATGGGTGAGCGAGGTGCCGATCGGCATCCTGACGGCATTGATCGGAGCTCCCTTCTTTTTGAGCCTGATTCTGAAAAACGGAGGGAACAGCGGATGAGCATTCAGGTGGACCGGCTTCACTTCTCCTACCGGAGCAAGCAGGTGTTAACGGACATTACCTTTTCCGTGGAGGAGCCCTCCCTGTTATGTCTGTTAGGGCCCAACGGGGTAGGCAAAAGCACCCTGTTCCGCTGTATGCTGGGGTTACTTACGGGATATTCGGGGAGCATTACGGCGGAGGGGCATCATATCCGTAAGCTTGCTCCGGCGCAGCTGGCCCGGCTGGTGGCGTATGTGCCCCAATCCCATTCTCCGGCCTTCAGCTATTCGGTGCAGGACATGGTGCTGATGGGCACCGCCTCGCACTTTTCGCTCATGTCCTCTCCCGGGCGGAAGGAGCGGGGGCTGGCGGACGAAGCTATGGAGCGGCTAGGGATTCTCCATCTGCGGGAGCGCAGCTTCCTGGAATTAAGCGGGGGTGAGCGTCAATTGGTGCTCATCGCCCGGGCTTTGGCCCAGCAGGCGCGGATCCTCTTCATGGATGAACCCACGGCCAACCTGGATTACGGCAACCAGCTCCGGGTGCTCCAGAGGGTGAAGGAGCTGACCCGGGGCGGGTATACGGTAATCCAGTCCACCCATAACCCCGACCAAGTGCTGCTGTTTGCCGACCGGGTGCTGGCCATGAAGGATGGCCGGGTATTCGCATGGGGAACACCCGGGGAGGTGATGAACGGGGAACTCCTGAAGGAGCTGTACGGCGTGGATATTGCCTTGGAGCAGCTGTACGGCGGAGCGGTTTCCGTCTGTATCCCGGGATTTGCCGTCCCGGCAGGAGCTGTGGGTGACGGAAAACGGAAATTAGCGGGTGTCAGCGGCTAGGTCCGCTGCCTGAGGGTACTAACGGAACTTAGCTACATTCAGTGGCTGGAAACCGTTGCCTTGGCGCGCTAACGGAACTAAGCGACGCTCAGCCACCGGATTCCGCTACCACGACAGGCACTCGGTAGGCTAACGGAACTCAGCGACACTCGGAGGATGGATTCCGCGACCTCGACGCGCTAACGGAACTATACGACGCTTAGCAGCCAGAATCCAATATTTCGGCGCGCTAACGGAACTTATCGACGCTTAGCCTGCTTTTTCAGGCAAAATTGGGTGCAGAATGGGCGCTAAGAGTCCCTGAATTCCGTTACAAATCAAATTGGTTCTTTTTCGTACGCTAAGCGCTTCTCAGTTCCGTTAACGCTCTGGCGGTTCGCTTCTGAGTTCCATTAGCTCTCCCACAGTTTGCTTCTCAAGGCTGTTAGCATTTCGACGGTTCTGTTAATCCTCCGGCGATTCCACCAGTTCGTCAGCCTAGCCTTTATTTCGTGACAGTCTCCAACTATATAAAAGGAGTGAATCATATGAAATCAATATTTGTTGGAAATCGGTTACGTTCAGCGAAAATGGGTCTGGCAGCACTGCTATTGGTCACCTGGCTGCCCGCGTGCGGTACCTCCGGCAAGGAAACGCCGCAAGCCGCTCCAACAGTATCCCCTTCTGCCGCCGCAACAGCTGCCGTTAGTGCCCAGCCATCCCCTGCCGCTCCTGCCACTGTAACCTTCACCGACTCAGCTGGGCGGAAGGTAGAGCTTCCCAGCTCTATTGAACGGATTGCGCCCTCCGGTCAGTTGGCCCAAATGGTGCTGTTTGCCCTGGCACCGGACAAGCTGGTGGGGTTGTCCAACAAGTGGAACGGCGATGCAGGGGCTTTTATGGATGACAAATATCTCAAGCTGCCGGTGTTCGGCCAGTTCTACGGCTCCGCCAATCTGAACAAGGAAGCGCTGGCCGCCGCCAAACCCCAGGTGATTATCGACATCGGCGAGAAAAAGAGCAGCATTGTGGAGGACATGGACGGAGTGCAGAAGCAGTTGGGCATCCCCACTATTTTTGTAGAGGCCACACTTTCGACCATGTCCACTGCTTATGATACCTTGGGCAAGATACTCGGAATGCCTCAGGAAGCCAAAACACTCTCCGATTACACCAAGGAAATATACACCACCACCACCGACACCATGAAGAAAATCGGTGATAAAAAAGTCAAGGTTCTGTACAGCCTGGGAGACACAGGCACCAATGTGATTGCCAAGGGCTCCTTCCATTCCGAGGTCCTGGATCTGATGGCTGACAATGCGGCAGTGGTGGATAATCCCTCCGGCAAAGGCACGGGCAACGAGGTGTCCCTGGAACAGATTGTCCAATGGAAGCCCGATGTGATATTGTTCGCCCCCAACAGCATGTACGGCAAAGCCTCCTCCGACCCCACCTGGAAAACCATGAAGGCCATCTCCGGCGGCAAATTCTACGAGGTTCCCGCCAATCCCTTCAATTGGCTGGGCTCCCCTCCCTCCATAAACCGATATATGGGCATGGTTTGGCTATCGGAGCTATTGTACCCGGATGCCTTTTCTTATGATATGAAAAAAGAAGTCAGCCGTTTCTATACCCTCTTCTACCACAGCAAGCCGTTGACAGACGAGCAGTACACAAGTTTAACCGGAAGGGCCATTCGCAAATAGGCAGCTTTTGTGCCAACTCAAAAAGCAGTCCTTTCCGCCGTAGACGGAATGGGCTGCTTGTGTTAACCCTTGAGCCTACGCTCTTGCCGGTAGTGACAGTGCACCTCAAAGATTCTTCTCCAGCAATGCTCCTACTCGTTGAGCCATAAAATCAGGTGGGTGTGGTCGTCCATTTTTGATCCACCATTCCACTACTCCTACGATAGCCGCTCCCAAAAATTGAATATCGACCTCTTCACCCTCCGGTAATCCTGATTTCCCCCCCAAAGAAATATCGTTTTCTTTCATTGTTAGCTTCTCGAGGAAAAATTCCAGGAGCCGATTGCGGAAAAAAGGCCCTCCTTTACTCGTCAATATGGCAGAAAAAAACAAAGAATGACTCTCCAAATATTCGAACCATAGTCCCCCCATACTCCTATAATCCATCTTATCCTCGGCCAGATAACAGAGCTCCTGCATCTCATGAATATGTTCTTCGATGAGCTTATCCAGAAGATCAAACTTATCCATATAATGAAGATAGATTGTTCTTCGGCTCACGTCTGCCCTTTCCGAGATGTCTTGTATCGTAATCTGATCAAAATCCTTTTCCATCATCAATTCAATAACTGCCGTTTTTATAGCATGCTGCGATTTGCGTATCCTTCGATCGAGCTTCAGCACGTGTATATCACCCGCTTCCCCTTAGCTATTTCACAATAATCCAATATGTGTGAACTAATACACGGAATCATCTTTTTTAATAATTGTAGATTTTCAATTGTCTGCTTACAATTATACATAGATGTTTCTTATTATACTAGTGTGCATTATATTCAAAAATGAAGGGTAGGATTTTATGAAAATTGCGGTAATAGGTGCAACCGGTGCAACAGGAACGAAAGTGGTAGAACGGGCACTTGAATTGGGACATGAGGTTATAGCTGTGGCCCGCCGGCCGGAGCTCATTTCAGCTGCAGCACGCCTTACCTCCCGGAAGGGCGATGTCATGAACATTGATAGTGTGGCCAAAGCCATTGCCGGTGCAGAGGCAGTCATCACCTGCATCGGCCCAACCAGCACCTTCGCCCAGGGTGCCGGCAATTCGAAGGGAGTCCTGAATGCCGTTGCAGCGAACCTCTCCCCTGGTAGCGTTATGTCCTTAGGGATTCCAAATGTATTAGCAGCCTGTCAACGCGCCGGAGTGAAACGGTTAGTGATGCAAAGCGGAATTGGTCTGAGCGACGGGAAGGAATTATCTTTCAGTAACCGATTGACGTTAAGCGTGCACCGCCGCATCTTCACGAAGGCGGTCAAGGATAAGGCAATTGCGGAGAGTGAGGTGCAAAGGAGTAGTCTGGAATGGGTCATCGTACGACCACCGGGTATGAAAGAAGGCCCCGCGACACGAACCTACACCGCAGGACCATGGGCACGGATCGCTGCATTCCAGCAGATTTCCTTCGCGGACTGCGCCGACAGTCTTGTTCGGGCGGCTGCCAGTGAACCGACATGGGTGAGGAAGATTGTGAATGTGGGCCGGTAACGATAACACTCCCAAAATCTGTACTAAGGCAAATGAACAAAAATGGAGATGCAAAAAGCAGTCCCCGCCGCCATCAACGGTAGGGACTGCTTTTTTGCGGCTAAACTTATTTCCTGCCTGCGATATCCTGCCGGACCAGTCCGAGCAATTCCTCCAAGGCCATGCTCCCCAAATCCCCGGCTTCCCGCTTGCGGACGGCAACCACGGCCCCTTCCGCCTCCGCGTCCCCCACCACCAGCATGTACGGGACCTTTTCCATTTGAGCCTGGCGGATTTTGTAGCCCAGCTTCTCCCGGCGCAGATCCGCCTCTACCCGGATCCCCTCCTGCTGGAGAGCATCGCGCACCGACAGCGCATAATCCACATGGGCATCCGACACCGCCAATACCTTCACCTGCACCGGGGCCAGCCAAGCCGGGAATGCTCCTGCGTAATGTTCGGTCAGGATGCCCATAAACCGGTCGATGGAGCCGTACACCGCACGGTGGATCACCACCGGACAATGTTTGCCGCCATCCTCCCCTACATAGGACAGTCCGAACTTCTGCGGCATCTGAAAATCCAGCTGAATGGTGCCGCACTGCCAGCTCCTTTTCAGCGCATCCCGGATGTGGAAGTCGATTTTCGGTCCGTAAAAGGCTCCATCCCCTTCATTAGTCCGGTACGGTAGCCCTTCCTTCTCCAGAACATTGCGCAGCGCGTTCTCCGCCGCCTCCCACAGCTCCGGCGATCCCATGGAATCCTCCGGTCTGGTGGACAGCTCCACCTGGTAGGAGAAGCCGAACACGCCATACACCTGCCCGATCAATGCAATCACCCGGGCAATCTCCTCTTCGATTTGCTCCGGCCGCACAAACAGATGAGCGTCATCCTGGCAGAAGGTGCGGACCCGCATCATCCCGTTTAAGGCGCCGGAAAATTCATGGCGGTGCACCTGGCCGAACTCGGCCAGCCGTATGGGCAGCTCCCGGTAGGAATGCTGGCTGTTTTTAAACACCAGCATATGGCCGGGGCAATTCATGGGCTTCAAAGCAAACGCATCCTCATCCACCTGAGTGAAATACATGTTGTCCTTGTAGTGGTCCCAATGGCCGGAATGCTCCCACAAACGCCGGTTCATCATTAAGGGAGAGCGCACCTCCCGGTAGCCCTGGCGGCTCTGGACATCACGCAGGAAGTTTTCCAGTTCCGAACGGACCACAAACCCATTAGGCAGATAAAAGGGCATTCCCGGCGCTTCCTCGGAAAACATAAACAGCTCCAGCTCCCTGCCCAGCTTCCGGTGGTCCCGCTTCTGCGCTTCCTCCAGCAGATGCAGATGCTCCTTCAGGTGGGCCTTCTTGGCGAAGGCAGTCCCGTACACCCGCTGCAGCATCCGGTTGCCGGCATCCCCCTGCCAATAAGCGCCTGCCGCATGAAGCAGCTTTACCGCCTTAATGCCGCCAGTGGACGAAAGCATTGCCCCCTCCTGAAAATCCAGAAATTCCCCCTGGGCATAAAGGGAAAGCTTGCCGTCCTCCTGCAGAGGCAAACCTGCCAACAGCTCCAGCTTATACGGCTCCCGGCGGAGCAGCAGGGCCGCATCCTCCCGGCTGACCAGCCGGCTGGCAATGGGGCGGTCCTCCCGGATAATCCGCTCCATTTCCTTCTCCAATGCAGCAAGATCCTCGACAACAAAGGGTTTTTCCACATCAAAATCGTAATAAAAACCATCCTCGGTAACCGAGCCAACACCTAATTTCACCTGCTCCGCCCCGTACAGCTGCTTAACAGCCTGGGCCAGTACATAAGCGGCAGTTTGGCGTATGATTGACAACATGTTATTATTTTCCATTTTGGACTCCTCCAATTTTTCTTAGTGGATGAAAAATCAAAAAAACGCACTGTCCCTAAAAGGGACGAGTGCGTTCAGCTCGTGGTTCCACCCTGGTTCAACCTGGCCCGCGTCAGCTTCCATACGGGGAAGCCGGAGCAGAATTCAGGTCCTTGAAGGAGTCCGTTAACGGAAGACCGGCCGGTACCGGATACTGCCGCAGCCACAGAGGCCCGGGGTTCACCGGTACTGCTCCAAAGGGGTAACCTGCACATCCGTTAGCCGGAGAAGCTTTCAGCCGGTGGCTTCTCTCTCTGAACGGCCCGTCAATGGCGGTCATGTCTTTGGTCAAGCGCATTGCAATATGAATTGAACTCATATTACCAGCGCCCGACACCAAAAGTCAAGAGGCACTCTCCCCCAATTAAGCCGGGTCCAGATATCCCTTCACCAGCCCAGGAGCAAGCGGCGCCGGACGGTCGCAGGAGGTTTGCAGCTGCACGTACTGTGCGCTATCGGCGCTTGTATGGAAAGCATGCATCAGCTCCAGCACATGCAAGGCCAGCTCTCCATTGGCACGGTGGGTATCCCCGGTGATGAGGGACCGGGCCATATCCGCTACGGCAATCCCTCTGCTGTTCTCATCATAGGCATGAATCATCGGAATCTCCAGCGCCTCCTTGCGTCCGGCAGGCTGCAGCAGAACAGGTCCGCCGAAGGTATTGGGATCGGGAACGTACAGGGTGCCTCCCGTTCCGTAAATTTCGATCCGCGGGAGCTTGCTGCTCCAGACGTCAAAGCTGGTAATCATGGTGGCAACGGCACCGTTTTGGTAGAGGATGGTTCCAGCTACATGGGTAGGGACCTCCACCGGGATCTTTTGGCCAAACTTAGGCGCACTTGTAATGGTCCGCTCTTCATACGCTGAGGCGGTCATGCCGCAAACGGTCTTCGCCGGTCCCAACAAAGAAGCCAGCGCTGTCAGATAATACGGTCCCATATCGAACATCGGACCGCCGCCGCCCTGGTAATAGAACTCTGGCGCAGGATGCCAGCTCTCATGGCCGTGGCAGGCCATAAAGGCCGTTGCCGCCACCGGTCTGCCGATGTATCCGTCGTCGATGAGCTTGCGACAGAGCTGCAGTCCGGCGCCCAGGAAGGTATCCGGAGCGCAGCCCAGCATCAGCCCCTTCTCCTTGGCCAGCTGCACCAAAGCCTTCCCTTCCTCAAGAGACAGAGTAAGCGGCTTCTCCACGTATACATGCTTGCCGGCCAGAAGCGCCTGTTTGGACACCTCGTAATGTTGCTTGGGCGTGGTCAGATTGACCACGATTTGGATATCCTCCCGGGCCAGCAACTCGCTGGTGCCAAGTACATGGGGAATGCCATACTGCTCCGCGGCGGCGGCAGCCCTGTCCAAATCCAGGTCGGAGCAAGCCACCACCCGGGTATTGGCGAAGATTTGGGTCAAGTTTGTGAGATAGATGCCGCTGATGTTGCCGCAGCCAATAATACCGATGTTTATCTTGTCCATGCTTGCTCTCCTTCCCCCCTCCGGGCTGCCCACAAGAAGCCGCGGCGCATGAATTCCCTGGCTTCGGGAATATCAAACACATCCGCATGGTGACCCAAGGCATTGTAGAAAACCTTGCCCTTGCCCCAACGTTTGGTATATACCACCGGCATCACTATGCTGCCATTGGCGGAATGGGCCCCCTCCGTTACCGGAAACGTAGTGGTAGCCAGCACCTGTACCGCCGGGTCCACATGCAGGTAATATTGCTCGGATACGACTGTAAAATCCTTGATACCCTCTACAATCGGGCTGGAGGAGGAAGCCACTATGTTCACCCGGTATTCCACTCCGTCGTTCAACGGATGGGCTACCCATTGGGACCCGGTCATAAATTGCCATTCTGTGCTGGAGCGGAAGGCGTCACACATCCCGCCGTGGCAGCCTGCCAGACCCACGCCGGATTCCACTGCCTTCATCACCGGCTCCAGCTGCTCCTTTTTGATTTCACCCATGGTCCAGACGGGTACAATCAAATCCAGACCCAGCAGCTTTTCCTGGTCAAGGAAGCTGTCCAGTGTATCGGAAATCTCCACCTGGAATCCTTCCTGCTCCAATATATCCGCAAAAATCCGGGAAACCTGATCAGGCTCATGCCCGTCCCAGCCACCTTTTACAATTAACGCCTGCTTTATCTGTGTCATCCTCAGTTCGCCATCCTTTCTGCCTCGTGCAGATCAGTTGATTCGCTTTCATTGTACGCCCCAGCCGGTTGGTTTTCTCGCCATTTTCATTGAGGATATGGACATTTTTTGCTATATTTATCACATTAGCGAGTTAACATGAAACCAGGCAAAGGGGCAACAGCATGAGAGCCTTTCACGAGAACAGGCAGTACCGGACCAATCTCCGCTTCCAATCCTTTGTGACACGCAATATCCATTTTCTGGCTCATTGGCATCAAGAGGTCGAGTTGGTTTATGTCAAGGAAGGCGCCATCTGGATGGGCATAAACCGCGAGGTGCGCAGGCTGGAGCAAGGGGATTTTGCCTTTTGCGCAAGCGGGGACATCCATTTCTATGACAGCAAGGAGGAACCCTCCGCCCTTCTTATCCAGATCTTTCATCCCGGACTCATCGGATTGCCGGGAGGCTGGCCCCAGGATGTGCGGCTCGTTTCCCCTTTTTTGACCAGAAGCTCCGGGGCCCGTTCACCTGAGGATTATTGCACCCTTGCCCCTTCCATAGAGTCGTTTATGAACCGTGCCCAGGAGGAATGGCAGCAGGCAGGTCCCTGCCATGAGCAGATCATTACCGGCATCCTGCACGAAATGTGCGGTTATGCCGTTCGCCATATGGAGCTGGAGCCGGCGGATGAGGGCAATGCCAAACGGCGGGTGGCCAATATGCGGGTGATGCAGCGGGTGCTGGATTTCCTGGAGCAGGGTTATGCCGGGGATATTACCATGGAGCAGGCGGCCCAAGCCGCGCAGATGAGCCCCTTCTATTTCTCCCGGTTCTTCCGGGGGATGACGGGCATGAGCTTTCCCGCCTATCTGAACTCCATCCGCGTCAGTCGGGCGGAGGAATTGATCCGCAACACCAACCGGACGATGCTGGACATTGCACTGGAATGCGGCTTCAGCAATGTGCGAACCTTTAACCGCGTGTTCCGCCAGTTCCATGGCATCCCGCCCACCCGGCTGCGGCAAGGCTGAACCGGAATGCAACAGCATCGCTTTACTTCATTCATACGGAGGTTACCTCTCATGAAAAATCTGCTTGTGGCGGATGACGACGCCAATATCCGGACGCTGCTCCGGTATGTATTGACCAAGGAAGGTTACCGGGTCCTTGAAGCCCGCGACGGCTTGGAGGCTATCCGGCTGCTGGAGGAAACCGCCGTGGACTTGGCCGTTATCGATATTATGATGCCGGGCACGGACGGTTATGAGCTGTGCGGCTGGATCCGGCAGCATGCGGATATTCCGGTGATTATGCTTACCGCCCGGGACCAGCTGGAGGATAAGGAAAAGGGCTATGACCGGGGGACCGACGACTATTTGACCAAACCCTTCGAGCCTGCGGAGCTGGTGTTCCGGGTGAAGGCGTTATTCAGGCGTTATACCCGTACGGCCAGTGACCGGCTCCGGCTGAACCGGATTGTCATCGACCGGCAGAATGTGGAGGTGACCGACGGCGAAACGGAATTTTTCCTGCCGTTGAAGGAGTTCGAACTCCTGTCCCAGCTGGCCCAGTTCCCCGGACGCCTCTTCTCCCGCGACGAGCTGATTACGCTGGTGTGGGGAGCGGATTACCAGGGGGATGACCGGACCGTGGATGTGCATATCAAGCGGCTGCGGCAGCGTTTTGCAGACTACACCGCAGATTTCAACATCAAGACAGTCCGCGGCATCGGCTACAAACTGGAACTGGGGGGCAACGGATGAAATCCTTATATTCTCGGGTGTGTCTGGTTGCGCTGGGAGTAATCCTCCTAAGCTGCATCCTGGGTTTTCTCGGGTCCAATATCTACTACCATACCAAGCTGAAGCCTTATAATGATACGAAGCTGATCGGTATCGCAGAGCAGCTCCAGTCGTATGCGGAGCGGGAGGGCACGGATGTGGACAGCTACCTGCATAATGCCGCCGCGCTGGGGTACCAGATTTATCTGACGGACAACCGCGGGGATGACCGTTATTACGGGAGGGAATTCCGGGAGCGGGAGCTGGACAGCAGCATCAAGGAGCAGGTTTTGGAGGGTACTCCTTATCATGGCGTTGCGGATTATCCCAATCAGGCGTTTATCTCCGGATTTTTTGAGAATGCGCTGAGCAATTCGGTGGGTGTCCCCCTCCGCTTTCAGGAACGGCAATATGCCCTGTTTCTGCGGCCGGACGTAATTCTGCAGTTTGGGGAGCTGCGTATTTTCTTCGGTCTGATGGGTGTATTCGCTGTCGCCATCAGCATTCTGCTCTTCCTGGTGAGCACCCGCTACGTGGTGAAGCCCATCACCCGGCTGTCTGCAGCGACAAGAAGGATCGCCCAGGGGCATTACCAGATGGAGCTTCCCGTTTCACGGAGGGATGAAATCGGGGAGCTGTCGCGTAATTTCCGGCTGATGGGCAAGGAGCTGGAGCGGGTGGATGAAGGCCGGCGCCAGTTTGTGGCCAATGTCTCCCATGAATTTCAGTCCCCTCTCACTCTTATTCAGGGTTTTGCCAAAATACTGTCCGAGCAGGAGCTTTCCCCTGACGAAAGAGCCCATTATGCAGGCATTATTGGTGACGAAAGCCGCCGCCTGTCGGTTCTGGGCAAGCAGCTGCTGCTGCTCTCCACTCTGGAGCAGGGCCGGGAGGCGCTGCAGCGGAATCTCTTTTCCCTCAAAACCCAAATCCGCCAAGCCGTCCAGGTATTCCAATGGCAAATTGAAGAAAAGGCGCTGCTTGTTAAGCTGTCGGTACCGGAGGCGGTCCATCTGCACGGGGACGAAGTGCTGTTTATGCAGGTTTGGACCAATCTGATCGGCAATGCGGTCAAGTATATTCCTGCAGGGAGCACCGTGGATATCCGTGCAGAGCAAATGGCCGGCGGCGGGTGCCGGGTATTGATTCGGGATAACGGGGACGGAATTGCTCCGGAGCATCTTCCCTTTTTGTTCGACCGCTTCTATAAAGCCGACGCCGCCCGTGAACGCGATTCTGGCGGGACGGGGCTTGGGCTGTCCATAGCCGCTAAGATCGTACGCCTCCACAACGGGACCATTGAGGTCTCCAGCAGTCCGGAAGGAACCTTGTTCACGATCACTCTGCCCAATTTGTAATCCGGCGTTCACACGGCGTTCATTTTGGCTTCCTATACTGGGTTCATGATCTGATTCATGACGAGGAGGGAAGCGAGATGTTTTTAGCGATACGTGAGCTCCGGCACGCCAAGGCCCGCTATGCCCTGATCGCCGTTATTATGGTGCTGGTGGCGTTTCTGGTGCTGTTCGTCACCGGACTGGCCCAGGGGTTGGCCTACGACAGCGCTGCCGCTGTCAAGAATATGAAAGCCACGCATTTTATACTGGAGGAGCATTCGGATAACCGGTTCACCCGGTCACAGATCGGGGACGAGGCACTGGAAACGGCGCGGCAGATTGCCGGAACCGGGAATTCCACCCCGCTAAGCCTCAGAATGACGACACTGGTTCCGGAGGGCGATTCCGTCAAGCTTGATGTTACGCTGTTTGCTGTGGATCTGAACGGCTGGCTGGCGCCTGACACCACAGAGGGGCTCTCCCCTGCTGCCTTGTCTGCGGGTGGGATTATAGCCGATGACAGCTTGAAGGAATCGGGTGTACAGCTGGGATCGGTGCTCAGGGACCAGGCCTCCGGCCTCACTTGGACGGTACGCGGGTTTGTGAAGCATGAATCCTTCAGCCATACGCCGGTTGTTTTCCTGCCCACAGCAGCTTGGACGGAGCTGAATGCCCGGTCTGCAGGCGTTATGACGGCTAAGGATGGGTCATATAACGCCATTGCCATTCAAGGGTCGGGAGCAACGGCGGAGAAGCTGGCCCAGGCTTTGCCCGGGACGGATGTCATCACCAAAAGCGATGCCGTATCCGCGATTCCGGGGTATAAGGAGGAGCAGGGCTCCCTCTTGATGATGATTGCCTTCCTGTATATCATTTCGGCGTTTGTGCTGGCGGTTTTCTTCTATGTCATTACCATCCAAAAAACCGTTCAATTCGGCATCCTGAAGGCTGTGGGCGCCAGGACCCGGTACTTGGCTCAAAGCGTGGCCCTCCAGGTCCTTGTGCTGTCCGCAGGAAGCCTTGTTATCAGTACTGCTTTGGTTAAACTGTTTGAAGCCGCTTTGCCTGGGTCCATGCCTTTCCTGCTGAATACCTCCACCCTGGTGTTGACTTGCTTGGCCTTTCTGGTTATTTCCCTGGCTGGATCACTGGTTTCCGTATGGAAGGTTGCCAAAATCGACGCGTTGGACGCCATTGGGAGGGCTGCGGCATGAACATTCAATTAGAGCTTCAAAACATTACCCGTACCTTTCAGGACGGCGGTGCGGAACGGCATATCTTAGACCGGCTGAATCTTCAGGTGGCAAAAGGCGAACTGGTGGCTGTTACGGGTCCTTCCGGCTCAGGGAAAAGCACCTTCCTGTCCATTGCAGGCGCCTTGCTGGCACCCACCAGCGGCCAGGTGCTGGTGGAGGGCCAGGCCATCCGCAACCAAACCGAACGGGAGCTGGCCGCCTTGCGCCTGCACAAGCTGGGCTTTATCTTCCAGAGTGCCCATCTGGTTCCTTATCTGAAGGTTAGAGAACAGCTGCTGCTGGTGGCCAAGCTGGCAGGACAGGACAAAAACCAGGCGGCGAAACGGGCGGATACCCTTCTTCGCACTCTCGGTCTTGCCCACCGGAGCCAGGCTTACCCGGAGAAGCTCTCCGGCGGCGAACGCCAGCGGGCTGCCATTGCACGGGCACTGATGAATGATCCTTCTGTTCTCCTGGCGGATGAGCCTACAGCCAGCTTGGACGCCGAACGGGGCTATGAGGTGGTCAGCCTGATGGCCGAGCAAGTGAAGGCCGCAGGCAAAAGTGCCGTGCTGGTCACTCATGACCAACGGATGCTGCCTTTGTGCGACCGTGTGCTGCGTCTTGAAAACGGGAAGCTGACGGAGATTCCCCCTGTACAGCGGGAGAAACGACAGCTCGGATAAAATGTCTTCGGCTCAAAAACAAAAACTGCCTGTCCGGTGACGGATGGCAGTTTTTTTGTGTTTTCCAGGTTGTTGCT